>JAVVFA010000082.1:0-5738 GCA_032251215.1 Candidatus Izemoplasmatales bacterium | reverse complement strand
AAGGCTGGAGAAAAGTTCATATGGTTGATCTGATTAAAGAAAAAACTGGTATTGATTTCTTTAAGATTTATGATTTTGAGGAAGCTAAAAAATTGGCTAAAGAACATCATTTAGAAGTTGCTGCACATCTTTATGGTGTTGGTCATATTGTCAATTTGTTCTTTGAACACTACTGTGAAGCGGATTTAATTCAACCTACTTTTGTTTATGGACATCCAATCGAAATTTCACCGTTAACTAAAAAAGATCCTAATGATGAAAGATTTACGCAAAGATTTGAGTTGTTTATTAACGGAAGTGAATATGCAAATGCTTATACTGAGTTAAATGATCCAATTGATCAACTGGAAAGATTTGAAAATCAAATGAAGGAAAAAGATTTAGGTAATGAAGAAGCAAACGAAATGGATTTGGATTTCGTTGAAGCTTTGGAATATGGAATGCCACCTACTGGTGGAATCGGTATTGGTATTGATAGATTAGTTATGTTGTTAACTGATTCAAAATCAATTCGAGATGTCTTGTTATTCCCACAAATGAAAAATAGATAAAGTAAAAAGGCCAACCTCTAATGAAGAGATTGGCCTTTTTTTAATTTAGCAAATTATTTTATATATAAAAGTAAATCATCTAGTAAAGTTTGCCATGTAGTTATTGGTATATCGTTGGTAAAGTTAAACATTTCCATATTGGTAACTACTTGAGTTTGTAAAATGAAAGTATCCAAATCTGCCAATAAATCATTAATTTCTTGAGTAGTAGGTAATGTTGTTTGATATCCTAGAATAAAATTAATATTGTTCATCACAAGATAAATGTTTTCTAAGAGGTATGCTTCATCAAAACCTTCTTCGTTTAAAATCATATTGATTAATTGAGCCTGAATGATTGCTTCTTGCATAACTCCATCCGGTTCATAACTTACATATTGGAATTTATAAAGAATATTCATAAATACGCCAACATCGTAAACATCAATACCAGTTAAGAATGCAGATAAGTTGCTAGGCAAATCCATTAATCCTGATAGATTTTCTAACATAGCTGTTTTAATAGCCAATATAGCTATAGGATCTGTCACACCTCTTTCAGCTAGCAAAGAATCTAAGAAGCCATTTAACATTTGTGTAATCTTTAACATATCAGCTTCATCGATAGTGCTGAATGTTAAGCCGATAGATGCGCCAATATTATTTAATTGTAAGGCAATATCTTCGGGTGACGGATTGTAGTATTTAAATTCTTCAAACAACATAATCAATGATTGTATTTCTTCAAGATTCCCTGAAGCCATTAATGCTTCTAATTCGTCTAAGAGAATTACCAAGACTTCTTTTGTCAATGTAACGTTAGTTTCAAGACTTAGATAATTGTAAAGAGCATTTCCAAGAGTTAAATCTGCGCCGATGACAGTAAACGGTAAATCTTCATATTCAAATTCCATAAACAGTAACATCAAGAAATCCGCTATTTCAGGATTTGTTAAACCGATATTGTGCATTGCGCCAAATATTTGTGTTACTTGGCTAACATCTGTGACATATTCAAGATTTCTTAAAACTGAAACAATAGCCATAAATTGATAATACGCTTCTTCTTCAGTCATTCCTAAACCGGTAGTAATACTTGCAATATATGCATCTACATCTAATTCAGGAACTCCAAAATGATAGATTAATAAATCAGCAAAAGCTGCATGTGTATATTCATAAGTGTAACCATCTAAAATTCCTTCAGGATAAACAAGTGTGCTAAAGAAGTACATTACCCTGTCTTGAACTTCTAATATCGCCGCAATATTTGCTGGTGTCATATTAGTTCTATCAATAATGGCTACTGTACCTATCAAACCAAAAGTATCGGTCATAAAGACGTCAAAAGCAGCTTGAACTGAAGCTAATTCGATTGATTTATCTTGGAATTCATAAGTCAAATCGAAATAAACTTCTAGGCCGTTGTGCATGATACCGTTATAGTCAAATTCAGGAACATTGACTATTGTATCTACTATTTGGGATATTAGAACAACTCTTTCCATGTCGCTAATTGATGAATAAGCAGCATGAATATTATTGACTAGTAAATCAACATCTGTTTGATCTAAGTTGTCTATCAAATCGATGATTTCAGTTAAAGTAAAGTCAGCGAAACCTCGATATTTTAACAAAGCAGTAGACATTGCTGTAATAAATTCGGCTCTTTCAGGATCTACCATCATATTTTGATCTGCCATAAAACCAGCAACAACTTCTGCAAAATCACCAATAATAATTTCATCAGCTGCATCAATGGTTGTTCCTCTTAATTTCATGATAGCAGAGAAATCTTGAAGGAGAGCTAGAATATCTGTAGAAGTAAAATCTGGATAGTTTCCGTGTCTGCTTAAAGCGAAAATTATTAGTTCATCAATTTCAGCAAAAGCGTCGTCTGGAGTATTAGCTACCATATATCTAGCTTCATCAACCATAACGTTAACCATATCAATTACTAGAGCTCTATTGTTGGCTATTGTATCTATCAACAAGTATAAATCATCGTATTTACTAGCAAGATTATCATACGCTTGAAGATAGTGGTAATAATTGTTAGAAACATAATCATAATTATACCATTCATTCAAATACATACTTAAATGATTACTGATTTCGTTTTGAACATTATAAAGTACTGTTGGATCAGTTATTGTTGCATAAAATGCCTCTTGAGCTGGTATATAAACATCTTCATTATGAACGAAATAGATTTCATAAGCATTTAAGAAATAATTAATTTGGTCTATTATTGCTTGATCATATGAATAAATTGCATAAAGGTTATTTAAATCAAGTAAGGCTTGATCATAAGCTGCTTGATCAAACGGAACAGCATTTCCGGCTTGATATAGATTATAATAAGCTGTCTCGAAAAGCGCGATATCTGAATAAACAATCCACCACTCGAGGTTATATCTTTGATTTTGATATTCTATATTGAAAGTATTTTCAAAAATTAAAGCATTCCAATAATCATAGACCACATCTTGATATGCTATATCTAAAGTAAGACGATAATTATCAAACGAAATAGCTATTGCTTCTAATTCTACTTGAGAATTTAGCATTTCTTGATAATAATAATCGATATCAGATTGGAACATATCTAGTTGATTGTGATAATACCAATCATTATCGATTGTTCTTTGTAATTGAAGTTCTAAGAAATATACTCCGACTGATACCACCTGATTTTGAGTTAAACCGAAACTTTCAATGTCTCCTAACCAAGTTTTAACATCAAAGAAACTTCTTAAAGTAGGCAAATTGTCTAAATAGAAGCATAATGATCTTAACTTGTAATAAGCTATTTCTTCATCTGTTTCTCCTAATAAAGCCATTAAATCAGTTTTCACTTGAGCTGTATCTTGGAATCCCATTCGATAAAGTAATTCAGTAAAATCAGTTGAACTAAATGTGTATGAATAAGAAGTCAAAAGATTAGTAAAGCCTTGGTCATATCCCGTGAATAAATTTTGACTCCAAGCCATAAATTCATTGATAACTTTCAAATCAGCCTGTGTCAAAGCATTATTGTCAAAAGTAGATATTGTTTGTGCTAAAAGCAATATTTGATCAATGTTAGATCCCACTTGAGTCTTTGTAGCTTGAACAACTAGTGGGTCAACTTCAAGCCCTTGACTAGCTAAGTAATAAACATCGATAGTATCAAGAATTAACCTCTTGACATCGAAACTGTCATCACCAAACAAAACCTCAAGACTAACAGCAATATTATAAGCTTTTTGATCGTCGTTTTCAGTTTGCATCATAACTAGACCGATTATTTTTAGAACTTGATTGGCTTTTACGTCATCAAAAGTAAGCATAAAATCAATTAAGTCATCGCCAGTCAATCGAAGAACTGTTATATATTGATCTACTATATCGTTGAAAACTGAAATAAATTCAATTTCCTGTTCAGGTGTCAAATCGTTAGGCATAATCATAATTGGAAGAATATCTTTAATTAAAGTTGTCATTAAAAGATAATCTTCTTCTGATAATGTATCTTCGAAAGCATAAAGAATTGCACCTAATTTATTAACAGCGTAAGTCAAATTTCCTGGAACAAATAAAGTTTCAACCAAGAATTGTTGATCTCCACTCATAAGAGCGGATATTATATTTATCATTTCTTGATCGATTTCTCCAGTAGTTGCAAATATTGCATCATATAAGACAGCAATCATCGCTCTTACTTTATCTGCGTTCGCTTCAACAGTCAAATAATCGTATAATTCAGTTGTTTGGCTCAATCTTTCAGTGGTTTTATTTAGATCATCTTCTAAAACATAGAGCAAGTAATATTGATTTTCGATTTGGTTTAAAAGTGATTGATAACTTTCATAATAGACATCATTAATCGAATCATAATATCCTTCAAAAATATAGTCGTTTAACACCTCTATAATTGCATTATTATTTGAATCAAGATTATATAAATCATTGTAGGTGTTTAAATGATACAATTGGATTTCTTCGACAAGATAATCTTCATAAAGATTCATTAGTTGGGTTAGAATAATTTGCTCTTCAGTACCGTATTCAGCTAATAATAGATTATATTGATCTAGGTATCCTTGTGCTGCAATTATATCTAAATATAAGTCTCTATTATAAACATAATTTGATTTAGCTTCATAAAGTGGACTTAAATCTCCAAAATAATATTCTCCGGTATAGAAAACATCGCTGTTTTCATAATCATGATAAGCTTTTTGAGCATCTAGGTAATCAATACTATTTTGAATGTAAGTTTGACATAAAGTTACATAGTCTGTTGTATCACAATAACTATAAGCATTCGCTATCATTTGGCTTGCATCAGCTTCTAGTTGAGCTATATAAGCTATGATATCAATGATTTCAGTTTCAAAATAACTTATGTCTTCAGTCATATAGATAATATCATTTTCCAAACCTTGATACATCATGGTAAAGACAATTCTGGAAACCATATCTGCGTCAAGGCCAAGCAACAATATTTTATCAAGCAAGTATTGAATATCTGCAGCAGAGTTCATTCTTTGAACATCTACCGCTAAAGACATAACGCCTGTCAGCATATAGAAAAGTTCTTCTTCAGTCGCAACTTCTGTCATATTCATCATCATCGTCAGATCAGCTTCAATGTCAAGAGGATCTTCACTTCCCGTTAACTGCGAAACCATAGCTAGCATAGCTGGATGAGAGTAAGCTATTTGAGAGTTATATCTAACTTCAAATTGTGCTTGGAATGTTGTATTAGCAGTAATATTTGTCAGAGTTTTGTCCCATCCTACAAATATATAAACAAAATCGTAAGTAGCTGGTTTAGTAGGAGTTATTGGAGGTGAAGCGTTCCCACCTAAAGGTACATTTTGCGTTTCAATTACTGTACCATCCCAATTAAGGAAAGTAACATTGAATTCTTGTATTGTAGTAATTGTATTTTGTGATGTAGATTGAGTAGTAGTCTGTGCTGTAGTTGTCGGTGCCAAAGTAGTGGTAGCGTTACTTTGGGTGGTTGTGCTTGTAGGAATTGTGATATCAGTATTTCCACCGCAACCTATCAGTAATAAACTGATAAAACCAAGTAAAAACAAAAATGTTATTCTTTTTTTCATTTTGCAAGACTCCTTTCATAAAATGATTAAGATATAAAAAATCTTTTTAAACTAACATAAAAATACCACAAGTTAATAATATTTACTATATTATTAT
>JAVVFA010000081.1:0-5839 GCA_032251215.1 Candidatus Izemoplasmatales bacterium | reverse complement strand
CTAACAATTGCGTATGGTTCTATTTCTAGTTTATGGAGAGATGAAGAACCTTGGAAATGGATTAAAGATCTATTTTCAAAATAATTTCACTAACAATTCCGCCCTCTCTGTTTCAACATATTTTTTTAAGCACAATATAATATAAACGCAAAATCACTTCGGACATAAATTCAATTTCAATTGGGACAAAATTATTTTTTTAAATTGGATAATTCGCTGTCAAAACTTCTGTTTTTCTCTTTCTCTTCACAGTTCCTGTATAAGACGAAGATAAAGGCTTGTCAATTTCTTTAGTAAACCAATTATTAGCTTTAATATATTCGTCTAAAATATCTGATGGATATGTACTTAACAGAAATTTACCCTTTATATTCACTAGAACATCTAAATCACGTCTGAAATGCTCATGAGTGTAACCTCCGTAGTGTCCTTGATTGGTATCGATGTAAGGAGGGTCAACATAAAAGAACGTATCTATAGAATCTCTACTTTTAATTACTTTGTGTGCTTCGTTTTGCTCTATTTGAGCAAACCTAATTCTCTCACTCAATAATTCCTGAAACTGATCTACTTTATTCTGAATTGTGATAGCTCTTTTTTCTCTATCGTAACCCCAAGAGCCTATTCTTGATGAAAATCCTTGATTAGTAACTACCCAAAACGCCCAAGCTCTAATAACTAAGTCGTTAGAAAATAACCAAGGACAATCATATATTATCATTGCTTTTTTGTATGTTTAACGGCTATGTGGCGTTGCTTCTATCTTTTTTCTTAATTCAAAATAGCTATGCTTTAACACTTCGTAAAAATTAACAATATTCATATTCACATCGTTAATTACCTCTGTATTACTTTTCTCTTTTGCCCAAAAAACAGCACCGCCACCAAAGAAAGGCTCTACATATAATTTGTGTTTTGGAATTAAAGGAAGAATATCCTTTATCATTGATTGTTTGCCTCCATAATAGGTAATTGGCGTTTTAATTCTAGCTTTAATCATTGTTTATGATGATTAAACCAATTAACGTGCCACTATAACTTTATTATGTATGCTATTACATAGTAAGGAGGTCTATTTTCGTGCGACTCATTTCCGCCTGTTGATAATGTGTTGCCTTTCTGTGCGGTTACGCTAGCAGAACTACCACCAGCGAAGCCTGAACCGGGCGAAACTGCTACATTACCTACATTAGTATGTGTATGCGCAGGCATCTCTGCAACGGTAAGTGTATGTTTTTCCTCTCCTCCAATTAATGATATTGCCGAATAATCTGGCTTAGTTGCATCAAAACCGACAACAAATTTCCCTCTCAAGTCAGGCGTTCCGTTGCTTCCATCACAAAGTGCATATCCTTGTGGAATATTAGCTATCGAACCGCTCCACATCATAATTACACCCTGTGGAACTGTGTTTATTTTATTAGCTATTTCGGTGAAATAACTTTTTACAAATGCCCATATAATAGCATTTAAAGGCTGCGATGTTGCTCTCACTATTTTTGCTGTTCTAACTTGGTGAGATTGTACTTGTATACCATTTTCAAGCGTTTTGTTACCATTATTGTCGAAGCTGCTATCTATTTGTAGATACTCAAATTGTCCTTGTTGTAGAAGTGGTAAATTATGCTCAGGAAAATACATTATTTCGCCAAACAACATACAATAACCTTCTGTATAGTTAATTAATTGCCCTTGCTGACTTCTAACCATTCCTGATAAAATTAATGCATCATTATTAACGTCTGCAAAAGGAGACACAAGTGCCTTGAAACCGTCTCTATATGCATTATCCGAAAATCGTAAGTCGTCTAATTCTATGGGAAAACCCCCATTACTTGTTGTTATTAGTTTGTTCATATCTAAAAAGTTATAATATTAAATCGTTTTCCTGCTAATTTATAGATGTTAATCTCGTCTGCCATAAGAAGCGGATTAAAATTAATTGTATTCGGCACATTCACTATAAAATCTACCTGCCCCCCAATCTCTACATTGTTATAAAAAAAAGAAGCATTTTTAACAAAAATCCAATCGCTTGGATTAATCTCAGGCTGCTTATTCACATTCTGCCGTAAACTTTTATAAATTTGTTCACCAAAGAGCGTCTGAATAACAACAAAATCGCTTGAAAATAGCCCCTGAAAAATATGATATGTTGTTTGAGCATTCCATTTGTTGTATAAAAAGGTTTTAGGCTTTGCTTCAGCTTTATTATACCAGTATTTTATAGGTATTCTTGCAGCATCAGTTATAAAAATTCTCCTTAGAATAGGGTCGTAAGAATCATTTAAAAACCGCTCTAATAAAATTACTTGTCCATTAAAGAGCAATTCGTAATTAATCTTATCCCTAAACACATTTAAAGCATTGTTTAATGTTTTAATTGGTTTAATTAGCGCACTATAAAAGTCAATTATCTTAGCCTTCCTTAAATCTAAGGCTAACCACTTTCTCCCAATATCTACAAAATCAACATTAAACATCGGCTATGTAGTTAATAGTTGTAGATAATGGAAACGCAGCATCTATTTTCAAATGCCCAGCATCAGCAGTATAATCAACATTAATAGGTGTATAATTCAATTGTCCAAACTTTGCTTCCGCAGATATTAATACGGGGTTATTAACGCCATTTACCTGCTGAACAGCATCAACTAATGAAGTGAGCACTAATTTACCATTAAAAGACAAGTTGCTTATGAAATCATTAATTGCAACTTCAACAGGTTTAATTGCTGGATTATTGATTAACCCTCCATTAGCATCAATTACTAGAGGGTCATAAAACACATCCATTTGTAACTTCAACAAATCAGACGTTCTTGATGTTATTGTAATGTCTGTTCCAGCAAACTTTATTTTGTTTATGTAGTTCTGAAAAGCATTCAATTCTGATAATGTAAGTGGAATTGGCAAGTTATTGCCGTCTAACTTGGCTACTTTTAAGCGAACCTGTCCAGCTCCTTCAATTACCGCAGCACGCTTTATTATTTGTTTTGATACATCAATTGTGTTGTATTGAAACTTATTATTAATCCATAGTAACACATCGCCTAATTGAAACAACAAACACTGTTCTCTATACCACAATGCTGTGCCTGAGATTATCTCTTGTGCTCGTTGCTCTACTTCTTCCTTGTGCTTATCGAACAACACCTCGTGAATCCATATTGCAAAAGAAACAAGCCACACAAAAGTTTTCCAGATGCTGGCTTTACTATTCGTTGTCAACGCAGTCAAAAATATTTGAGCAGAATGAAAATTATGCTGAAAATCATTTAAAGAACTAAATGTTTGCATTTCTGCAATAATCTCATCATATATCGTTGTTATGCTTCTTGCCATTTTATTTTAATAATGCTTTTAGTTCTTCTTTTTCTTCTGCTGTCATTGTTTTAACTGCTTCTAAAAGTGCATTCACTTCTTTTACTTCTTCTATTGGTTGCGGAGGAAAATTATCTGCATAAAATTTGTCTTTTTCCTGTTGTGTTTCAAAGTAATACCATTCAGATGTTCTACCGTTCGAGTGTTTACCAAAGTGCTCTGTTGGTATTTTCTTTTCGTTTGTTTTGGAAATTACTCCTTGCGTGTGTTTTATTTTTATCATTGCTTAATAATTTTAACTTGTGCTAAATAATTCGTAACTAATTCAGTAGCATCATCTAACTTAGATGTGAATAATACATAATTATCAACATTGTAATTAATACCTGTCGCTAACAATGATGATAAGATTTCAGCATTTCCTCCGTGCGGATACGATGAAACGTTTGTAAGTGTTCTATTGAAAGTAGGTAATAATTCATTAGGTCTAACAATTAATATTTGTTCGTGATAATGTGTGCGAGCATTTGTATTATAATTATCTAACGGGATAGCTGCCGTCAGACTATTAGATGTGTTCAAGTACACTCTGTTGGTCATCTGAGCTAATATTGTTTCTTTTTTACACATAAAATACGTTCGTAAAACATCCCCTACTTTAATTGTTCCAGCAGGAATGAAAAACGACTTCATTATCACTTCAGATGTGCTTCCTGCATGTGATGCTTCTGTAGCATCAATGAAGTTAATTGTTTTTTTAGGTATATATGTCATAACTTTATATTATTATCCAATTAAAAGAAGGAGTTGCCATAATTGTATAGCTTTCTCCGTGATTAATTGTTATATTAGGATTTCCATCAAATGTTTGTGTATGTTGATTTTGTATAGTACAAACGGAATTAGACAAGTTTTTAATTGTAAATTCTTGCCCGATTAAATTAACTGGTGGCGTAACATTAATATTCATCATTTCAACAATTGAAGCTCCTGGTAACAAAACAATAGTATGGTCTGTTTCTAAGACTTGATATAAAGCATCAGACGTTTCTATTATTTGTTTGTTTTTAATGTCGTCTAAATGTGCGACTGTACCGTCTTTATTTTGAATTGTTTGAACTCTCAAAGCTGTTAGACCAGAGAAATCAAATCTCATTTCTTTTCCAGTACCATCAGCTACTGATAAAGCAGCTAATTGCGAAATCATAGATAATATTCCAGCTGATGTTAAGAAGTTTGAACCCAACTCTATATTACCACTCATCGTGCCTCCTGTTAAAGGTAATTTAGTGGCAATAGAATTAGTTACTGTTGCTGCAAAATTCGGGTCATTACCCAAGGCTGCTGCTAATTCGTTAAGCGTGTCTAATGCTGCTGGGGAACTATCTACTAAATCTGCTATTGCTTGTGAAATATCGTCTAACCCTGCTACGGTAATAGATTTATTCTGAAAGGTAAGTTGTCTTGACTGTGTTAAATTACCTAAAAAAAAAGATAATGTATTTCCATCAAATTTCTCAAATGCAAAGGCATTATTTTGAGATTTAAAAATCAAAACGCCATTCGCTTGTAACACAACATTAGTTGTGCCGATTAGGCCTGGTTGTGTTGTTAATGAATTGGCAGGTCCTAACAATAAAATACCTGCTCCATTAGCATCGTTGCCATTACCTAAAACATCATCTAATGTTAACTGAATAGCTGCTAGTCCAGCAATAAGATTTCTAAGTTTATTCAGATCATCACCATCTGTAGCAACTCCATTTCTAACAGCAGCTAATGATTCAGCTTCTGTTACTTTTCCATTTAATGATGTAATGATAAGATTAAGCTTATCTGTTAAATACGTTGCTAAAAGTTGTAATTCGTTCATTGGTTAATTGTATTTAATCCTGCATCCATAATTGTTTCAAAATCGGCAAAAACACCAATATTACCTGCTAATTGTGCTGCTTCGCTAATTTTATTTAGCGAAGAATCGGCAATGTCTTTTAGTATTTCGTTTGCATCTGCCGAACGCACTTTGTTAAGTGGTAGCAAAGGCATTTTAGTGTCTATTTTTGCAAAAAGTGCTGTTTTATCTAATTCTGCCATGTTTAAGTGTTAAAATCGTTACTATCAAAGTCATTATCATCAAAATCGCCATTGCTTCCAACAGGTTGTGTTGCTATTGCAAGTTGTTTATTATTGAAGTAAGTTGCAATATCTTTTTCTTTTTTTGTGTTTCTTATTTTTAGTTCCATTCCCGGTAATAAATTAGAATTAAACGTCAATCCTGCATTATCTTCAATTAGCCAATCTACTGCTTCAATGTTTCCATACAGCTCTATTGCTAAATCAATCAATCCTTGCCCTTCCGTAACTATTATCTTATCCATTTACATTTATCGTTAAAAGCTGTTTAACTTCATTAAAGTCTTTTCCATCTCTCTTTAAGTGTAATTTCACTTTTGTTTCAATTTCTAACGGTGTAGTTTGGCTGTTCATCAATTCTATCATATTAACGCCTAATAAA
>JAVVFA010000080.1:0-5903 GCA_032251215.1 Candidatus Izemoplasmatales bacterium | reverse complement strand
ATACCCATATTGACTTGATTTGTTAAATTGTAACTCTGGAAAACTTGAAGCAATCTTTTTAACTACTTCATCTTTAAAAACTAGCATCGCAAAAACATATCGTTTTGGATAAAAAGTGTGATCCAATCTAGCGATACTTAAATTATAATTTTTAGAAAAGTCATCAGAAGCTGAGGTATCTTTCCGATATGAAATATACTCATCTAAATATTCAATTACTAAGTCAAATTTTTCTTCATTGGCCTTTTCCATCATTCTTTTGACAACACTATTATCAATATAGTTTTCGCGAATGATTTTATTATCAAAAATAACAATACCGCCATTAGCCATTACCATATTTTCAATTCCTAGTTGTTGATCAATTCCGTAAATAAGATTGGGATTTCTGCCAGTAGCTATGACTACTATATGATTGTTCTTTTTTAACAAATCGATAGTTTCTTTAACACCTTGAGCTGGTTTACCCTGATATAAAACTGTATTATCTAAATCCATAAATATTAATGCCATAAACACACATCCTTTGATTAAAAGAATCTCAACTGAAGCATCTCCACCCACATAAAAACCTTACTTAAGGCTGCTTCCGTCAAGACCTGACCTAATTCGTGGGCATCTATTGAGTGAAGATGCTTCATTTGAGATTCCTTAAATATTATAACATATAATTACAAATTTTCAATTTATTTTACCGCTCCTACTTAATCTAAAAGCTTCTTGTATTTTTTAATTTTTTTTGATTTTATCGCTAATTCTTTTAAAATGTAAGTTGCAAATTCCCACAATTAATCCTTCATATCAAGATTACTGTCCGATGAAATTCTTGTTAGTGCTTTAATAATGCATGAAATAATCTTTAAATCTTGTTTCCCATAGAGATATATCTGTTAAAATTGATTATAAAGCAAAACATCATTATTTATAGTTTTAATAACTAATCTTATTTTTCCATCTTCATCTTTATAGAAAAAACTATAATGTGCACTAGATAATTTCATGATTAAGAGATACAAAATCGTTTTCTTGAATTTTATTTTGGTGTTTTTCAATTTCATTGACTGAATCTTTAACAAGTTTATCTATATAAATATTAATTTGTAAAGACTTTGATACATAGTGAACATATTACGTAAATAATATAATTTCAAAAAGAAAAAATGTCATTGCTAACAAAGTAAAAATCGCAAAATTAAAGTTAACGTAATTCGCAGTTAAAACTAAGCTAATTATCGAATAGACCGAAACTTCAATAAAATAACCTAAAATATTTAAAAGGATTTTTCTTTGCAAAAAATCGTTTAATGTTCTTGGTGAAAATTGACCGCTATAAAGTGTTAAAAAACCATGATGGTAGAAAATGTAATACTTAGTTTCAAGATAATTCAATATTTTTTCATATATAATCACCTTAACAGTTATTTTATCATAGAATTATAAGAAATTATAGAGGGATGGAGGACAATGCTATTTTAAAGAAGACTCAATAAATTTTTTAAATAACGGATGAGGTTTATCTGGCCTAGACAAAAACTCTGGATGAAATTGTACTGCAACAAAGAAAGGACGATTTGCAATTTCAATAATTTCCATTAAATTACTAGCGGGATTAACACCAGAAAAAATCATGCCTTTTTCTTTGAACAAATTTAAATAATCATTATTAAATTCGTAACGATGACGATGTCTTTCTGAGATTATTTCTTGATTATAAGCTTTTTTAGCTATAGTATTTTCTTCTAAACGGCACTCGTATAATCCTAATCTTAAGGTGCCACCCATGTCAATTCCATGATATTGATCAGGCATAAAATCAATTACATTATATTTTGTTGATTCATCGAACTCAGTAGAATTAGCATTTTCTAAATTACATACATTTCGAGCAAATTCAATAACTGATAATTGCATTCCTAAACACAACCCGAAGAAAGGAACATTATTTTCTCTAGCATATTTTATCGTTAGAATTTTTCCTTCTATTCCTCTTTTTCCGAATCCTCCAGGAACAATTATTCCATCAGCGTTTTTTAACATTTCACCGATATTTTCTTTAGTTATTTTGGAAGAATCAATCCATTCGATCTCTACTTCAGCATTATAATAATAACCAGCATGATTTAAAGCTTCCGATACTGAAAGGTAAGCATCTCTTAGAGAAACATATTTTCCGACTAATGCTATTTTTACTTTTTTCTTAAGATTTTTGATTCTCTTGACAAGACTTTCAAAAACAGTGATATCCGAAGGAACTTCTGTTAATCCAAGTTGCTTGCAGACAAGAAAATCTAAGTTTTCTCTTTTTAAATTAAGCATAACTTCATATAGAACATCCACATCTTTACATTCAATAACGGCTTCTTTTTTCACATCACAAAAAAGTGCAACTTTTTCTTTCGCTTCATCGGATATTGACTTAGAAGTTCTTAGTATAATGATATCGGGTGTAATCCCTAAAGACCTTAATTCTTTTACACTATGTTGAGTCGGTTTGGTTTTCAGTTCTCCTGTTGTATCTAAGTAAGGAACTAAAGTATTATGAACAAATAAAGTATTGTCGTAGCCTAAATCTCTACGCATTTGCCTGATTGATTCTATAAACGGCAATGATTCAATATCACCGACGGTACCGCCGATTTCAGTTATTAAAACATCACAATCATACTCTTCGGAAAGAGAAATTAAACGACTTTTGATTTCATTAGTGATATGAGGTATTACTTGAACTGTAGCTCCTAAATAATCTCCTCTTCTTTCTTTATCAATGACTGATTGATAAATTTTGCCGGTAGTTATTGAAGAGTTTTTTGATAGATTTTCATCGATGAATCTTTCATAATGGCCTAAATCCAAGTCAGTTTCGCCACCATCATTGGTTACGAAAACTTCACCATGTTGGTATGGTGACATAGTGCCTGGATCGACATTTATATAAGGATCTAATTTTAACATAAATACTTTCAATCCTTTGTTTTTTAATAATCTTCCAAGTGAAGCGGCCGCAATCCCTTTACCAAGGGATGAAACAACACCACCAGTAATAAAGATAAATTTGGTATTTCTCATTCTATTGTTATCCTCCATAAATATATAAAAGGGCTCTCCTGATGGAGAACCCTTTTTTTTGTGAGCTCTTTAAGATTATAACAAAATAAAAATTAACTTGCAATCATCTATTTCAACTTTTTTTTCTTAAGTTTCTGAAAAAGCTTTTTAACAGTTCATCAGATTCGTTTTCTAAGACTCTAGGAACGACTTCTACTTGATGATTAAAGTTTTTCAAGTACTCTTTTAAGATGGTATCTAAAGATTCGTATTTAACGTCTCTAGGTCCGTAAACCAATCTTTTAAATCGAGCTGAAACAATAGCGCCAATACACATTAAACAAGGTTCTAAAGTGACATAAATATCACAATCATCCAATCGCCATGAATTTAAATTTTGACAGGCTTGATTTATTGCGATAATTTCAGCATGATGTAAAACATTTTGGTTACTTTCTTTTTGGTTGTAAGAACGTGAAATTATTTCACCATTTTTAACAATTACACAACCAACGGGAATTTCATCTTTATCATAAGCCTTTTTTGCTTCTATTAAAGCTTCCTGCATGAACAATTCATCTTGTGTCATTTTAAGAACTCAAACTTCTTAGGTTTGTTAGGAACCTCATGACACTCTCTGCATCTAGCTTCATAAGAATCCTGTGCACCTACTAAGATAATAGGGTCATCAAAATTAGCCGGTCTACCATTTATTATTCTTTGAGTTCTAGTAGCGGGAGTATGACATTTTACACAAATAGCACTAAGTTTAGTTACATATTCAGCTAAAGACAATAGTTTAGGCATGAAGGAGAATGGCTCACCTCTAAAATCGCGATCTAGTCCGCTGACAATAACTCTAATCTTTTTATCAGCTAAATATTCACAAATATCCACAGCCTCTTCATCAAGAAATTGAATTTCATCAATAGCAACAACATCAGTGTCTTCATCGATATACTTGATAATTTCGTGAGCTTTGGAAATGTTGATTGATTTAGTACGGCTATAATTATGACTTACCACTTCATTTTGAGCATAGCGATCATCTATTATAGGTTTAAAAACTAAAATATTTTGTTTTGCATACTCAAGTCTTTTTACTCTTCTAATTAATTCCTCTGTTTTTCCTGCAAACATCGGCCCTGTTATTACTTCAATCCATCCATCTTTTTGATTTAGATACATCGTTAATCTCCTTTGCAAAAACTTATATTTATATTATACAAAAATCAAAAGAAAAAAGGTATAAAATTTTTATATCTTTTTTACTTATCTTAAATAATATTATGTAAATACAATTTCCTAAGAAATAAAAAAAGCCAATCATTGTTGGCTTTATTTATCATATTAGTTTTCTTCTTGTTCTTCAGCAATACCATATTTTTTGTTGAATTTATCAATTCTACCAGCGGCTACAGTATATTTTTGTTTTCCTGTGTAGAAAGGATGACAATTTGAGCAAGTATCGACTTTAATGTTTTTGTTAGTTGATCCGGTTTCAAATGTATTTCCACAAGTACTACAAGTTACTGTAACTGTATGATATTCTGGATGAGTATTCTTTTTCATATCATATCTCCTTCTGCCATGAATTTTCCTTAAATCATAGTAAGTATAATTACAAGCAAAGGTATTATAACAAAAAGAAAAACAAAATGCAAGAAAAATCATATTTTGATAAGCAAAAATTGATTGATTTTGAATTATGTTTTCGAATAATATTCTTAACTTGTCGAATCTTCACTATATTACTTGATAATTAATACAAAAAAATAAGAAATTTGGTATAATATACCTATAAAGAAGCAGTTAATTCATGAGAAAGGAAAATACATCAAGAGACAATTGATCTTCTTGATTTTATTTGGTTGAATTATGAATGATTTTAGAGAAAAAACTTTAGCTCTGCACAGAAAGAATACTGGAAAATTAGATATAATCCCTAACGTGAGACTTGATAATAAAGATGATTTATCTTTGGCTTATACACCCGGTGTAGCCATTCCATGTTTAGAAATCGCTAAAGATAAACGAAAAGCATACGAATATACGATGAAGGGTAAAACTGTGGCAATAGTTACTGATGGTTCTGCGGTTTTAGGATTAGGAAAAATTGGTCCTGAAGCAGCTTTGCCAGTGATGGAAGGTAAATCCGCTTTACTTTACAAGTTTTCTAAAATTCAGGCAATGCCAATTTGTTTAGACACTTATGATGAAGAAGAAATAATTAAGACAGTAAAATATCTTGCACCTAATTTCAGTGCCATAATGTTAGAGGATATTCAAGCGCCAAAGTGTGTTTATATCGAAGATGTCCTACAAAGAGATTTAGATATTCCTGTCTTTCACGATGATCAACATGGTACCGCGATTGTTGTCAGCGCCGCACTAATTAATGCTTTAAAAGTTGTTAATAAGAATATCGAAAATGTAAGTATCGTTGTTAGCGGTAGCGGAGCAGCTGGATCTGCAGTAATCAAGTTATTAAATCGTTTAGGAGCAAAAAATATTTACAATTATAACATCCTAGGTGTTGTTAATAAAAATAAATATAATCAGTATGATGTTGTTGTAAAAGATCTAATTGATCAAAATTTAATAAAAACTGATGAAACTATTGATTCTTTAGCTTCATTAATCAAAGATAAAGATGTTTTTATTGGTGTTTCCGCAAAAAATATTCTGACTAAGGCTATGGTTAAATCAATGAATAAAGATAGCGTTGTTTTTGCCTTAGCTAATCCAGACCCGGAAATAAATCAAGAACTTGCCAAAGAAGCAGGTGCAAGAGTTATCGGAACTGGTAGAAGCGATTATCCAAACCAAATCAACAACGTTTTGATTTTCCCTGGTTT
>JAVVFA010000079.1:0-6189 GCA_032251215.1 Candidatus Izemoplasmatales bacterium | reverse complement strand
TTATTGATTCTAAAGCAACTTTCTTTGCCAGTATTTTACTCTCTAGATTCCCGCTTTGTTCAATTGCTTTAGCAACATCAATTTCATCTTTTTCAAACATACCTAATTCAAATTTAACTCGTAATACTCTTTTTACTGTTTCGTTTAATCTATCTACTGATATTTTATTTTCTATTACTAATCGCTCCATTATATCAAGCGTTTCAACATCCGCAACCATCATATTCAAATCCAATCCAGCATTAAAAGCTTTCATTATCGCTTCTTCTTTTGAACTAGCAATATGATGATTTTTATATAAGCGACGAACATCATCCCAATCTGATAATGTTAGTCCATTAAATCCTAATTTATGTCGCAAAACGTCGGTCATCAATTTTTTTGAAGCTGGCATAGGTGTTCCATTAACATCTCCGCCACTAACCATAATTGTTTTAACGCCAGCATTTATCGCTGATTGAAATGGCGGTATATGCGTTTCCCAAATAGTTCTTTCTGACAAATCAGCTGGTGTTCGATCCATGCCATTACTAGCTTCTCCATAGCCCAAATAATGCTTTGCACACGCAGCTACATTACCTGTTGCTTGCATTCCTTGAACTAAAACTTCACTCATCTTTGCCGCTAAATAAGAATCCTCTCCTAAAGATTCATATACCCTTCCCCAGCGTTGATCTCTCGCTACATCAACAGTAGGAGCGAAATTAATATTTATCCCTAAAGCATTAAGTTCTTTGCCAACTACAGTAGCGTATTCTTTTACTAAGTCTAAATTCCAAGTTGAGACAACACCTAAATTATGAGAGAAAATCGTCGAACCTTTAATAAAGTTAACCCCATGTACTGCATCTACACCAACAAATAAAGGGATTTTTAATCTTGTGGTATTTTTGTTATACTGATTTATTTTTTTAATGAAATCAGCCCACATCATAGCTGTATCATTTCCAAGACTAGAAACTCCACCAAATAGCAAGAAGCCAATATGATATTCATTTAATAGTTTATCGATGAACCTTTCATCTAACAAGTTATTGAAAGGTTTTTCTGTTGATTTATTTAAGCTTTCAAACAAAAAGAAGGGTTCAATCATGTTGCATTGACCAATCTTTTCCTTTAAAGTCATTTGTGATAAAAGTTCATTTATTTTTTGTTCAATATCATTTTTCATCTTCTTAACCATCCTTAGATAATATTCTTTTAATTATATCTCAAACCGTAGCCGTAAGGAAACAACGGATAATCTTCATCATAATCTTCTCTATTTGACGTATATCCCACTTGAGATATATCAGCTGGCCATGTAAATGATAATTTACCGACAAAATCATAATCCCCAAATAATACATCACTGATAGCTAATCCGCCCTCACTACCAGGCAACCACGCTGCCACAAAGCTATCAAAGTATTGCAGGTAATTTTCTAATAATAATGGTCTTCCACTTATTAAGATACCAACGACATTCTTTCCAGCATTATGAGCCGCTTGAGCAAGAAGTAATGATTCATAATTTGCTGGATGCGCATTCCCGCCCGTAAGTGTTAAGTTATTATTATCTCCTGCACCTTCTGAATATGGATTTTCAGCTAAAACCACTACGACCGTATCAGACGTTTGCCAGTCTCCTGATAATGTTCCTGAATTATTATTTATAACTGCCGTCATAGCGTCTAAAATACTGGTCCCCACACCAATATCTGCTTGATCATTGCCTTGCCAGTATGTTGTCCATCCCCCACATAACAATCCTACATTATCACTTACTGGTCCAGATATAAATAAATTACCCGCTTTAGATAATGGTAAAGTATTATTATCATTTTTTAACAAAACCAAACTTTCTCTAGCTGCTTGTCTAGCTAATTCTTGGTGTTCTTGACTATATAAATATGAACTATCCAATCGATTAAATGGACCTTCAAATAAACCTCGCTGATATTTAACAATTAAGATTCTCCTAACTGCATCATCAATTCTTTCAATTGAGATATCGTTACTATTAACAGCTGTAACAATATTATCAATCGCCGCAGCCCAATCATAAGGTTCCATTAACATATCAACGCCAGCGTTGATACTAGTTACCACTTGATCATAATAACTACCTGGCAATTGATGTATTGCATTCCAATCGCTAATGATAAAACCTGCAAATCCCATTTCTTCTTTTAAAACATCATTAATCCAATAACTATACCCGTGCATTTTAATTCCATTAATAGAGTTATAAGATATCATTATCGTATCTACCCCTGCAGCTACAGCTTCATAATAAGGTGCTAAATATAATTCTCTGATGAGTGATTCAGTAGCTTCTACATTGCCCTGATCAACACCACCTAAAGTCCCGCCATCACCCAAAAAATGTTTAGCAGTAGCACTTACGTCGTTTTCTTCAAAACCTAAAATAGCGGCTTGAGCTAAATTAATATGAATCTCAGGATTTTCACTGTATCCTTCATAAGTTCTACCCCAACTAATATTTTGCACAACGCTAAAAGCCGGAGCGAAGGTCCAATTGATTCCTGTCACTAACATTTCTTCAGCGGTAGCTTTAGAAATGTTATAGACAAGCTCTGGGTTATTAGCCATTCCTAAACCAATATTATGAGGGAAAATTGTCGCTCCATATAAATTATTATTACCATGAACAGCATCGATACCATAGATTATCGGTATACCACTTGACGAGTTTAAAGCGGCTGCTTGATAGTTACTATACATATTATACCAAGTATCAATAGAATCATCATAAGCCGTTGGATGACTTCCGCCGCCACTAAGAATAGATCCAATCCCAAACTCGGTTACTTGTTCATTCGTTATGCTACTTCTTTCAGCTTGAACCATTTGGCTAGCTTTCTCTCTTAAAGTAAGAGATTCTAACAAATTAAAAACGAACTCATCCGGTTCTGTTGTAGTTAAGTCTTCAGTTGTCCATGTCGAAGTTGTTATTGTTGTTGTTGATTCATTTGTAGATATGGTAATAGCAGGAAGAGTTGTCTTTCCTGCACAAGCAGAAAAACTTAAACCTATAAATATTATCATATAGAAAATCATTAGTTTCTTCATGTCATCCTCCAAAAAATTTATCATATTATAACTTATTTTTATAAAATGTGCAATTGTTAATATATTATTTAGAAAAACCGTTTTTGATTACTTAAATTTAAAAGATTATATTTTCTTTCTTATAAAAAGGGCTATCAAAAAATGATAGCTCTTCGTTATTCTGTTAAAATTTATTATTTTAATTTTAAATATTATCCGCCACCAACAAATTGCGTAAAAAATATCTCTTCATTATCTTCAATTTCAGTATCAAACCCATGATAATGAATTGGTTTTCCTTTATAAAAAACTACACTATATCTAAATGCTGAAAGTTTTATTTCCGGATACTTTTTAATGATTTGATTAATAATATCATTGATACTTCCTTGTTTAACAAACTCTTCTTCAATATGATAATTGCTTCTTAATAAACTATAAAAAGTTATCTTAATCATTTTTAGCTACTCCTGACTTAGTTATAATATTATCTAATAAGTCAATCATAAGAATTTGATCAAGTATAACGTGTGAATCATTCTTTATCATTTTAATAAACTCACTTACCATAACTGAAGCTACAGCCCCTACAATAAATGGCGGATTTAACAAAACTTTTTCTAATCCTACTTCTTCATCTCCATATAATTCTTCTAGTAATGAACATTTAGGACTTATCCACCCAACCTGACCGTACCATCCGCCACAAGCCCCATGGAGCAAGGGAATATTAAACTTATTTGATAGTTTGGATAAGTAGATTTTTGTCTCTTTGTTATCTACACAATCAATTATGTAATCACCAGATAAATCATTAATATCTTGGATTCTTTTCTTAATACATTTTATTGATGCAAGCGGATTAATTTTTTTAAGTTCATTACAAATAACATCAACTTTATACTCGCCGATATTATTTTGGTTAGAAAACAATTGGCGATTCAAGTTTGACTCAGAAAAGGTATCAAAATCAATCAATGTCATTCTTAAAACACCTAAACGGATTAGTTGATTAGCAACGTAACCACCTAAACCGCCTAAGCCAACGATTATGACATCTAACTGTTGCAGTTTATTAAAATCTTCCTTACTCAAAACACCCATATTCATTTTGTACGCTTCTAGAATGCTCATTAGAAGATTCCTCCTTTACTTATAAACTAGCTCTTAATATATCCGTGATGAGAGCATTAACTCTCACATATTTTTTTGATATTGATATTTCTTATAATAATTATCGGTTTGATCTAATGAATCTTATTTCATCAATATTGTCAGGACTTGTATCACCGCTTGTATTAGCTCTTAACGTTTCATCAAAAAAGTCATAAATAACTTCTTCTAAAATCAAATTCAAGTCTTTACTATCAATGGACCCTGAAAACCCAACTAATTTAATTAATGGCGAAAACATATATACCATTGTAAAATCAAAATGAGTGGTTCCATCAATTTGAAAAAGCGTAGATGTTGCTTCACTACTATCTATAAGGGCATATAGATTTTCATTATTCTCGCCAGTTTCCCAATCTCCACTTCTTAAAAACAATGAAGGTATGTTTAATCCGTTACTAATATCGGTAGAATTTATTGATTCAACCCAAGCATCAAGTCCGATTAAAGCAGTTATTCTATCATCTTTAAGAGAAGCGTAAACATCTCCTCCGCCACCTGTAGAATGACCTATTACTCCAATTTTAGTAAGATCTATTCTTCCTGCAAAATTGGATAGTTCAGAATTACTATTTAAAACTTCCAAATAATCTATCGTCGATATAACATCTTCACCATAGGTGGATACTAATCTATTTGCATAATCCAGAAAATCAGGTGTAGATTCTCTTGAGGGTAATGCATCTTTATTGAGATAAGCAATATCTTCTTCAAAAACAGTAGCCACAGAACCATAAGTATGATCTATTGAAACGACAATGTAACCTGAACTTGCTAATTCTTCGGCAAAATCCGTATGCAGATTTCTAAAACCTCTCCAGCCGTGAGATATGATTACAATAGGATATTGAGTATGAGTATTACTAATAGGCGCATCAAGATATGAATTAGAAAGAACATTAGCTGTCTGATTTAAAGCAAATACAGGGAAACCGAAATCCTTACTTAAAGCTTTTGATATTGTTATACCATCTAATAACCAAGGAACTTGTTCATATCCTTCTACGGTTTCGGCTGGGTACCATACTTGAAGTTTTATTCTCCTTGTGTCAAATGGATCTTCAGTATAAATTTCTGGTCTATCATCATTGACAATAAATGTTTTTGTACCAATAAAATAATCGCCGCTTGGTTCAAGCATCTTATATTTTGGAAATGAAAATATAAACAAACCTGAAAGTACTATAAAAATTGATGTAAATAAAGTCATTATCTTAAGTATTCTTTTCTTAATTCTTATTTCTTTTATCTTAATAAAATAGCCAAATATAATTAATAAATCAATAGCTACATAGAGTAACAATAACTGCCACATAAATCCTTCTAAGACTAAATGTAACCCAAACACAATAACTATCAATCCAAATAAACCCATAAAAAACGGTTTGTTTCTTATCTTATTACTCAGAATTAAATAAAGGGAGGCTATTGTAATTAAAAAAATTAAAATCTCTAATATAAGCATATCTATTCTCCTGATTTGTTCTTATATTAAATATTATATCAAATATCGTAATCATATATGTTTTGTATTATGATATTTAATAAAAAAATGAAAAACAAGTTTTTCAACTAAAGAGTCCGTGGACTCTTTTTTGATTACTTATTATTTGATACAATTAATATATGATAAATCCTCAATACGCATTTAAAGGCGCCTTTAAGCTACAGCTATTAACGGCTGCTAAGAATGGACTTCATGTGTATGAGAACACCATAACGAAATTAAATAATACTCCAGTTGCGAGAAAACAAGATAATAAATATTCTCTTAAAGAGATTTTCTTTCATTATTGGGATAAGTTCCTTGAGTTGAACCAACACAAGGATATTAGACAATCTATCATTAATAACGTAAGACGTATGATAGATTGTAGGGACTTAAGTAAAGGATATGTATTTTATACTTGTCCTAACTGCGATAATTTTCACATTACTGGCTTAAGTTGTCATTCAAGATTC
>JAVVFA010000078.1:0-6213 GCA_032251215.1 Candidatus Izemoplasmatales bacterium | reverse complement strand
GTATCGAACAAGAAGGTCTATACGAGTTAGCATTTGACTTTTATTCATTAAGTGATGATTATCTAGACATGGAATTACAAGTTATGATTAATGGCAACTTGCAATATGAAGAAGCTGCTCAAGTTATTATTTATGAATATTGGCAACAAAAAGATGGGTTTAGTGAAGACCGTTATGGTAATGATTTTTACGGTGAGCAAGTAAAAGTAGAAGAATGGATTCATCAAGAATTTTATGATCCGATGGGATTGTTCAATAATCCTCTAGCTTTCTATTTAGAGGCGGGAGTTCAAGAAATATCTTTGAGTTTAACAAAAGGGAAAATGCTGGTAGGTGAGATAGAAGTAACTGGTAGAACTGATTTGATTAGTTATCAAGATTATAGTGAAGGAGCTACTTTGATAACTGATGAATTGTTGATAGAGACTGAAGCTGAAATACCTAGTTACAAAAATGCGGCTAACATCCAAGCTGGTGTTTCAAGAAGTGTTGGAGTTACTCCTTTTTCGGTTAAATATTTAAAATTAAACACTATTTCTGGTACTTCATATAATAGTCAAAGAGAAATGCTTAGTTATGATGTTGAAGTAGAACAGGCAGGACATTATTATTTGACTTTTAAAGTCAAACAATCAAATAATGTCAATGCAGTAGTGTTTAGAACATTGAAAATCAATGGTGAAATTCCTTTTGCTGAAGCTCAAGATTTAAAATTTGAGTATGATAATAAATGGCAAAACGTCACAGTTAGTGATGGTGAAAATCCTTATCTAATTTATTTGGATTCAGGTGTAAATGAAATTTCTTTAAGTGTCAATTTAAGTCAATTTCAAGATGCTTATTATGAAATTGAAAAAATTTTAAAATATGTTAATGAACTGTCCCTCGATGTCAAGAAATTAACAGGTAATCAACTAGATGAAAATAGAGATTGGGAAATATCTGATTATCTACCTAATGTGGTAGAAGAATTAGAGGCTCAAGCGATAATCTTAGAGAATATTTACGAGGAAATTAATCAATTAACTGCCTCAGATAAACTATCTGAAGCAGCTTCAATGATAAAAATTGCGATTAGAAATCTTAAAGTTTTAGCAGAAAAGCCAAATGAAATACCTAAGAATATCAATTTATTGTCGACTTCTCAGGAATCAATTGCTTCTACCTTAGGTAGTGCAATTTCGCTTTTATTAAACAGTCCGCTCGATATTGATAAATTTTATATTCATACTGACGTTGAATTAGAAAAAGCTAATGCTAATTTCTTGGTTCGTTTCTGGGTTAATATCAAAAGATTCTTTATGTCATTCTTTGATGAAAGATATCAAGTTAATCCAGAGGATGATGAATTAGTAGTTTGGGTTAACCGTTCTAAACAATATACGGATTTAATGCAAAAAATGACTGATGATGGTTTTACAACAGAAACTGGGATAAAAGTCCAAGTTTCAGTTATGGCTTCTGAAGGTAAGCTAATCTTAGCAAATTCCGCTGGAACTAATCCAGATATTGCTATGGGGGTTGCTTCTTGGTTGCCTTATGATTTGGGTATGAGAGGGGCAATTTTAGACTTAACTGAGTTTATTGATGATGAAGATTTTACTGAAGTGCTTGATCAGTATTATAATCAAACTTTAATACCGATGATTTATGATAATGGTCTTTATGGGTTGCCGGATACAGAGAATTTCTATGTTTTGTATTATCGTCATGATATTTTAGAAGCTTTAGATATTCCTGTACCAAACACTTGGAATGATGTTATGGAAATAATGCCGATCTTAAAACGGTATGGCATGAATTTTTATTTACCACTGTCTAGTGCTACTTCATTAAAATCATTTGACTCGACTTTACCTTTTCTTTTCCAGTATGGTTCTAGCGTCTATGATGAGTCAGGTTTTAATGTTGATTTGGAAAATGCTGAATCAATTAAAGCTTTAGAAGTTATGACCGAACTTTATACTATTTATTCAATCGATACCACAGTTACTTCTTTTTATAATGATTTTCGTTTAGGGATATCACCTATTGGTGTGGCAGATTTCGGAATGTATACAACGCTGTTAAATGCCGCCACCGATATTAAAGGTTTGTGGTCAATCGCACTTTTACCAGGGGTAAAAAAAGCGGATGATTCGATTGATAGATCAGCTCCAGGGGCTTTAACTTCTAATATGATTTTTAAAAACATTGAAAAGAAAGAAGAAGCTTGGAAATATTTAAAATGGTGGTCATCCACTGAAACTCAAGTTAGATTTCAAGACTTACTTTTGTCCACATTAGGTCCTGAGTATCTTTGGAACTCAGCTAATGTCGAAGCGTTTTCTGCACTTAATATTGATGAGAATGATTTGGATATTATTTTAGAACAGTGGAATTATTTAAGAGAATTACCAAAGGTTCCTGGCTCTTATCAAGTTGAGTTGGAAATATCTAATATATGGAACGCTGTTGTGTTAAATCGGGAAAATATGAGAATTCTTTTAAATGACGCAATCATTAGGATGAATCAAGAAATTCATCGTAAGATGGCTGAATATGATTATATGGATAAACAGGAAAATGTGTTGCAACCTTACTATCTAGCAGATGAAACATTAATCATCCAATGGAAGGAAAGTGATGATGATGAGTAAGGAAAAACACTTTATTTCTTCAGCAAAAAAGAAGCAACAACGCATTGCTTATGGTTTTGTGTTTCCTTATGTTTTAATGTTTTCTATCTTTATTATCATTCCGGTAATAATTGCTATTTTTCTTTCTTTCACGTACTTTGATACAGTCAGAGCCCCTTCTTGGGTCGGTTTTGAAAATTATATATATCTTTTCACAAGCGATGAAATATTTATGCAAAAAGTATTGGCTAATACACTTAAATACGCTGTTATAGTTGGACCGGGAAGTTATATTTTATCTTTTATGTTAGCTTGGATTTTAGCCCAACTAACACCAAAGTTAAGAACAGTATTAGCCTTAATTATCTATTCACCTTCTTTAACTGGTGGAATCACGATGGCCGTTTTGTGGCGAATCATTTTTGCCGGCGACAGTTCTGGGTATCTCAATTCTATTTTATTAAGATTGGGAATGATTGTTGAACCGATAGTCTTTTTGCAATCCCAAGATTTTTTATTGTTGATTATGGTTATTGTAACTTTATGGTCTTCAATGGGAGTCGGATTTTTAGCAATTTTGGCAGGTATTTTAAATGTTAACCAGGAAATGTATGAAGCGGGATATATTGATGGCATAAAAAATAAGTTTCAGGAAATTATCTACATTACGATTCCTTCAATTAAACCGCAAATGTTATTTGGAGCAGTAATGGCAATTGTAGGTACTTTCGCTTCGGCAGGAATTGGGGTAGCTTTGTCAGGATCAAATCCGACACCACAATATGCCGGACAATTAATTGTAAATCATATTGAGTACTTCGGTTTTTCAAAATATGAGATGGGTTATGCCGCAGCACTCTCTGTTGTTTTGTTATTCTTTGTTTATTTGGTAAGCCGTTTTGCTTATCGATTGTTTGGGAGTAAGGACTAATGGCTAGGTCTAGATTTTTAGGAACTAAAATTAACCCATCTAGGTTCCATAAAAGTCAAATTAAATACTTATTAATTCTTTCGCCTTTAGTAGCTTTTATGGCTTTACCATTAATCTATATTTTTAACGTTGCTTTTAAACCTTTAGAAGAACTATTTTTCTATCCGCCAAGATTTTTTGTTCAAAGATTTACCTTTAGTAATTTTGTTAGGCTCTTCTCAGTTACTGGAGCTTCGGGAATTCCGATGAGTCGTTATTTGTTTAACTCTATTATGGTGACAGTTTTGGTTTTATTCTTCTCGGTATTGTTTTCTACAATGGCGGGATACGCTTTATCTAAACTTCATTTTAAAGGTAAGCGGATTATGAATGAAATTAATACTGTGGCTTTAATGTTTGTCGGCGTAGCGGTGATGATACCAAGATACTTGATTGTCGAACAATTAGGTTTGATTGATAATTTCTTTGTCCATGTATTGCCATATTTGGCGATACCGGTTGGTTTGTTTTTAGTAAAACAGTTTATTGATCAAATTCCTGATGAATTATTGGATGCTGCAAGAATTGATGGTGCTAGCGAGTTGCAAATTTATTCTAAGATTATTTTACCTTTGATTAGACCAGCGATTGCGACAATCGTTATTCTTTCTTTCCAATCAGTTTGGAATAGCGCTGATACATCAACGGTTTATATTAATAATGATAATTTAAAAACTTTTGCATTTTATATGAATACCTTAACTTCGGGAACGAACGGTGTAGCTGGTCAGGGAATGGCAGCGGCTGCTTCGTTAATCATGTTTGTGCCTAACTTTGTTATTTTCTTAATCATGCAAAGTAAAGTTATGGATACAATGGCACATTCAGGAATTAAGTAGGTGATGGTGATGAAAAAAATATTTGTTTGTGTAACTTTATCTATCAGCATCTTCTTTACTTTTTCACTTAATCTAGTTAAAGGACAAAATGAATTTTATGAGAATGAATATCCTTATGAAACCTATACTGTCGATTATGAAGGCAATTTAACCTTTACTCAAACTGCTTATACACCAGTAGGAGTTTTAAATAGAAATGTCGGATTGATGAATCCAGAAGATATTTATATTAAAGATAACTTAGTATATATAGCGGATACTGGCAATAGTAGAATTGCGGTTTTAGACTATTCTGGTAATCTTGTCACTGAGATTGGTTTGGGTGATTTAGCTAAGCCGACTGGTGTTTTTGTGTCAGAAGAAGATTATTTGTATGTTGCTGATAAAGAGAATCGTTTGGTATACAAGTATGATCTAGACGGAAGTCTAATTATGACTTATGACCGTCCGACTGAACCTTTATTTGGCGAAAAATCTCCTTACACTCCTATTAAAGTTGTGGTTGGCAGCGGAGAAAACATTTATGTTATCGGTGACGGATCGATCAGTGGGGTTATCCAACTTAATTACGATGGTTCTTTCTTAGGGTATTTTGGGGTAAACTTGTCTGATAAATCGATTATTGAAAGAATAGCGGAGATTTTTGTTAGACCTGGTGTTTATGCTTCTAATATTCCGCCATCACCAACAAACATAACTATCAATAATAAATCGTTAGTTTACACTTCTACGCCAAATACAACCGCTGCTTTAAAGAAACTTGATGTTAATGGGAATAATATTCTAACAACTACTAATTATAACGATGAAAACAATATTGTTGATTTAAGCGTCAATCCTTTAGGCTATGTCTATGCTATTTATGATGATGGTTTAGTTGTTGAATATGATCCTAATGGCAATCTTTTATTTGCCTTCGATATTGTCGCAAGCACATCAAATGTTTTAGGTTTAATTCAGACGCCTGCCGGTATCCAAATAGATGAATATCAAAATATCTTTATTTTAGATAAAGGTAAATCTGAGATTATTACTTATCAGCCATCGGTTTTCACTAATTTGGTTCATGAAGCGATTAATTTATATAATCAGGGATTATATGAAGAATCAACGCTTTTATTTGAAAGTATCTTGAGTCAGAATGATAATTTTGCTTTAGCACATAGTTCGTTAGGTAAGGCGTATTACCAATCTGGCGATTATGACGCTGCGCTTAATGAATATCATAAAGCGAGCAATATAACTGGTTATTCAACCACTTATTGGAAGGTTCGTGATCTTTGGTTAACTAATAATCTTGGTTTAGTTTTTACGCTTTTACTAGTCTTTTTTACCATAAGTTTTACGGTTAAGATGGTTAATAAAAAAACGGAAGTTTTTGCGACAATTAATCAAAAGATTACTAGTTTTAAAACAAGAAGAGATGTAAGACGTTTCTCATTACTATTCTTCATGATGAAACATCCGATTGATGCTAGTTATGAGATAAAACAAGAAAAACGCTCTAATATTGCGACCGCTAGTATTTTGTTATTTGTTTTATTTATTGAATATTTATTATATTTGCGTTTTACGGGATTTATCTTTACTGGGGCTGAAGTTCAGATTAGACTTGGTATGGAAATGCTTAAGTTTTTTGGTGTTATTCTTTTATTTATCTTTTCAAATTATTTAATCGCAACCCTATCAGATGGTGAAGGCTTTTTAAAAGATGTTTATATTTCTGTGGTTTATAGTTTATCACCACTGATTGTCTTTTTACCTTTTTATATAATTTTAAGTAATG
>JAVVFA010000077.1:0-6274 GCA_032251215.1 Candidatus Izemoplasmatales bacterium | reverse complement strand
GCATAAGTCATCTGGTTATTTCTTTTTTCTATCAAACAAATCATCTTTCTGGTTAAAACCTTTTGATTTGCTCTTTTATTTTCACTTATTTCTTTTACTTCTTCATCAATATATGTATGAATCACTTCAATGTATTTGCCATCATATTTTGTTTTGATGGTTATTTCTTTTATTTTTTACGTAAACTTTTATCGCCAAAAACTTGAGATATTAGCCTTATCTTCAATATTGAAATCGATTATTTTTTTTAACAAATCATAATCAAAACTCTTATTCCAAGGAAATTTGATAAACATAGTGGAATGTTCAATTCCATGAGACTTTATTTCTTCAGAGAATAGATCAACTGTCTTTTTCTCAGGAGCGACAGCGATATGATTCTTAGAAAAACTAAAACCAATGATATAAGTCCCATGATCAGTAAACATCGGTTGATTCCATTTGATATGACATATCAACTGTGGATATGTTTTTTCAATCCATTCAATCACTTCAATAACTCTTTCTCTATTTTCATCATTCGTAATCTTTTCAACATATTCATTAAATAATTTATTCATCGTTTTTTCACCTCTTCATCCATTCTTTCATTAATTATATCATAACTTTTAACACAAAAGTTAATTTTATGTTTAAAAAGAAAAGGCTCTTTATATGAGAGCCTTAATGAATTTAATGTTTATTCTTTTTCTTGTTTTTTTTCTTTTTTCTTATTAGCATTATAGTCTAAAAGGAAAATCACGCCAAAACCGATAATGCCACCTAAGATTGTGCCGATAGCACCATAAATTATCATGCTTGTGCCAGCAACTAATTGTGGTGGCATCAATGTTTTTACTAAGCCTCTAGTAACAAATAAATTATATTCTGTTAATAACACATCTACGTCTTCAACAATATCAGATAAGACATTAGAAGCATTAACAATAGATTCTTCAACATTAGCGATTTCCGCAGCTTCTTTTTCCGGTGTTACAACGAACAACGGATCATTACCTTCAAGACGATTAATTCGCAAATTATAATAAATGATATCTTGTTCATATGTAGCTATTTTTGTTTTAGTTGCTACTAAATTAGCATATAAAGTATTAAGGTATGGATCAGTATCTAAATTATAACCACTATCAAGTCCTGGAATTATAATCGTTGAGGTACTACCGACATAATTATCAATTAATGTTTGAAGTCCTGATTCAACATCTTCTTCTTTAGCTAAAGATAATTCAAATTGTTCAACTCGGTATTGATAGATAGTAACCAATAAATCTTTATCCTTAGATAAAAGATAATTATTGATTCTTGATTCCATATTGTTTAATTCTATTGTTCTTAAAACACTGGTTCTCACTAAAATATCATTAAAACCAATTCCTAATGTCGAAGAAACAAATTCATTCCCGCTTGGCATAACATTATTAATAGCATTATTAATTAATGTTACTTGTGAATTTAAGATTTCATAAGCTTCAATATAATCATATTCATCTAAACTTACTTCAGTATAGTCAAGAATAACTGTTCTTTGCACATATTTTCTTTCAAACTCAGTTCTAAAGCCATCAACTAATTCAGTTAAGATGTTTTTAGCATTAGCTTCGGTAATGCTTAAAGCACTAAAATCTAAAGAAAAGGTAAATGAGGTTGGATAATAAGAATAATTTTCACCTTTTTCCAAGGAATTAATAATAATTTCTTGAACATCATTAGGAACTATCGGCGTTATTCTAATGCTGCTTTTTAATTCATCAACAGACATATCTAAAGCTAACTTGTCAATGACATTTCCATATACCGGACCATCAAGAGCAGTACCATAATCAAACCTTTGTCCATCAGGATATTCGCCTAAACTGATTCCGTCCCATTGTAATTCAACTACCGTCGCAACCTGAACATCACTTTTATTAACTAAATATCCAGCAAATACTGAAACAAACAAACCAATAAAAGTAATGATGATTAAAACCCATTTCCAATTCCAAACCACAGTAAAAATTTCTTTTAATGAAATGCCTGGTTCTTCTTCAATCATGGATTCATTGTAAATTCTATCTTTATCTTCCATATGTTCCCCCATATTTAAAAATATAAAATTATAATACTTTACGAAATTATTATATCATAATAGTTTTTAAATTGTAATATTTTTAATAAATTAATAATTATTAAAATAGATAAAGTTAAATCAGTATTATAAAACTAATTATATAAAGGCTATCTATTGGGTAAATTGCCCTAGATAGCCTTTATACATATTTGTTTTTATTTAAAACTTATCTTCACGGTTGTTCCTACATTTACCTTGGTTTCAAAATCAATCTTATAGCCTAATCTTTCCACAATCTCAAAGACAATCTGTAACCCCATCCCAGATCCCTTCTTATTATAAAGGTAAGCCTCTTCAGAACGATATGGTCCTTGTTTGATTAAACAGTAAGTTTCTTCATCCATGCCAATTCCATTATCAGAAATTACTAAACTATCATTATCAGCATTTAATTTAATCCTAATCTTTCCTAAATTATCAGTATAATGAAAAGCATTAAATAATAAGTTTTCGACAATCCTTGAAATATCTATATATGAGATTTTTAAGTCATAATCATCTATCTCATAACTTACTTCAATTTTTTTAGTTTTAAAAACTTCATTTAATCTACTGATAACACTTTCAATAACCGGCTTAATATTTTGATTAGTTTGCTTAAAATCAGAACTTTGTTGCATAAACTTAGGAACCATCTTATCTAATACTTTAACTTCATTAATCAAATCATTCATCACATCTAAAGAATATTCAATCTTTCCTAATGCCATGCCTTCAACATAAGCTCTAATAACTGTTAAAGGAGTTTTAATATCATGAGCTAAGACTTTAACGTATTCTTTTTGATATTCTCTAATTCTTCTTTCACTTTCAATTAATTCTAACATATGAATACTGACAGCCTCTAAATCACTAAAGTTAAAACCATCACCTTTTTTACCAATATGTAATAAGTCTTTTTCTAATAAGTTATACCATGAATTTAAATACCAATAAAGTAATTGTAAAAATACTAAAAACAAGATAAAAGAAAATGAATTTAAGATAATTAAGCCATAACTGAGTTCATTACCTAAAATTGAGTTTTGACTATCAAAGATAATCTTACCAAGTAAAACATCACCATCATAAAGATTGATTCTTTCATCAATCTTTGGTGCTTCAGGAGTAACATAAACTAGATTATCTAACTGATCATAATAAGCGATAAATATCCCTTGAGTATGATAAAAATGTTCAGTGTAAGTTATCGCTATTTCTTCACTTTCCATTGTGATTAAATGCACCATCATAACTTTGTAGTTATCTAATTGTCTTTTTTGTTCTCTTTCATATTGATACTTTGACAACCCATAAACAGCGATATTCGATAACAATAAAAAAGACGCAAAGACAATCACAAAGAACTTTACTGTTCTTTGTTTAAAAAAGCTTTTAAAACTAGTCATCTTTTTCACCTACAAACTGATAACCTACACCATAATGAGTTTTTATATATCGCGGTTTAAAAACATCATCATTTAAAGCTTTTCTGATATTCTTAATATAAACATCAATAACCCTGTCATACGCTTCACTTTCACTAAATAACTGGTCAATAATCTGAGCTCTAGAAAAAATATATTGAGGACGACTCACAAGAAGCATTAAAACTTCAAACTCATAATTGGTAAGTTTTACATTTTTTTTATTAAATAAAACTTCTCTTTTTTCTGGGTAAATTATCAACTCATTATGATAATAACTAAAATAAGTTGGAATAATCTTTTCAATCCTTTTTTCAATATTCTTTAATTTAACCATAACTTCTTTAACAGAAAAAGGCTTGGTCAAATAATCATCAGCACCAAGCTTTAAAACATCTATTTTATCGTCCATCTCTGTTTTAGCAGAGATGACGATGATATATATATCACTTTCTTTTCTAATTCTTTTGATTAAATCTTCGCCTTGCAAATGTGGTAACATCAAATCGGTTATTACCAAATCAAACTGGTTAAGAGCTAAAGCCGCTAAACCTTGTTCAGCGGTATAAGCTTGAAAAACATGATGTTTTTCACCCTTAGCGAATTTAGCTAATAATTCATTAATCTTTAAGTGATCTTCGACAATTAAAATCTTCATTTGTTCACCAACTCTTATAGACTAATTATACCGCACATTACCTAAATTTTTGAGCAATATGATAAATTTTATAATTTTTATGCTTCTTCATTTTCGATATTGATAATCTTTACACTATAACCTGCATTTTCAATTTTGGCAGTGATTCTATTAATAATTGTTTGATCATCTTCATATGTGATTCTTACAATCATATTAGCATGATCCATTTCTGATCTAATGACATTTTCACTATTAATTTCTCTATCAATTCGGTTGAAACAACCAGCACATTTAATTCCACCTAATTTAATTCTTGCAACATAACTCATGTTAACTCCACCTCCGTAAAACATGTTTGATCTAAATTACCGTCTACTAAAAATTCATTTGATAAAAAATTAGCAGAAACTAATATTTTATACTTCTCATTACTATCAAGAAAAAGACCGATAAACCCATCTTCCCCAGTGTTTTCAAATCCTTCAGATACAACATTACCATCAAGATCATAAATTCTGACATAAACTTCTTGATTAACCATTTCGCCTTGACAGCCAGTTAAACTATGAGTGTAACACTCATGAGTTAAACTTATGAAAGGCGCAAAAGAAATATATAGCATATCTTCTGGAAGAGCAAATTTATACTCATAATCTTCAATCAATATTCTTACTTCTTGATCGGTAATACTTGATTTTACTTCACCTGTAAATTCATTATTTTCAAGTCTTTCAATCAATTCTGTAATTTCTAAATTAGCTAATCCAGCTTTTTGAAGTGCACTTTTCTTAGTAATTTGATTGGTTATAGTCACCCCTACCAAGAGTAAGCCGATTAGCCCCAAGCCGATTAAAAACCTCTTCACATCTTTCACCAATAATAATTGTAGTTTTCTAAGATATAATCAACTAAATCTTCTTTAACGTCTTCAATCACGATATTCTTCTCATCATCAGTTAAATCAGTTAAGTCATATTCAGCCAAATATTCAGTATACAACAAGTCAACTTCTTCTTGTTCCGAAGGACTTAATCTTAAATATAGTTCTTCATATGTAAGTTCGTTTTGATAATACCCATGACAATAACCACCACGATAATAGTTATTAAAATTTTGTGTTTCAGGAGATTCCTCAACATAATAACCCCTAATTACTGTAAATCCTATTACCGTAAGCGATAAAAGGATTAAAAAAGTAAATAATAATTTTTTCATCGTTTACACCTCATTAATCTTTTTCTTAATACTTTCGTATTCTTCTAAAGAAATTTCGCCATTAGCTAATCTTTTCTTTAAATTGCTCAATTCATTGTTTGATTCATTAAATGGCTGTTTAGTAACAAACCAAATAATACCTATAACAACTAATACCCAAAAAATTCCCATACCTATCATTCCCATCGGAAACATCATCCCTCCAAACATATGCGGATAATATGAATATGTATCACCTGCATATAATAATGGTAGTATCATTCTTAATACTATACCTAAAAAGATTAATACTAAAATAATAATTCCTATCCTTTCATATGATTTTTTCATAATTTTCACTTCCTTTTCTCGACCTTATTATATAAAAAGAGTATGAATGAATTATGAATGAAACAAAAAAATTAATTATCATATCATTTTGTCTTATCTTTTAATTACTTTATAATAACCATGTAAGGCAAAAATATATATTTTAGGAGGTAAAATTTATGCCAGAGTTTTTCCCCGGTTTAATAATAGGTTTTAGAGAAGGCTTAGAAGCTTTTCTTATTATTGCTATCATCATTAGGTATTTACAAAAAACTAATCGCTTAAGTTCAATTAAATACGTTTGGCGTGGTGCAGGTTTAGGTATTGTTCTTTCACTTGTAATTGGTGGTATTTTATATTTAATCGCTCGAGGTTTGAGTGATGTTGATCCAGTAGTAAAGTTATGGGAATCAGGAGCTAGCGTTTTTGCATTAATCTTAGTAACTACATTTATCATTTGGATGATTAAAAATGGTTCTAACATGACAAACGATATTGAAGGCAAAATTAAAAAGACAATTTCTAATGTCGGCATTTTAATCTTAACCTTTGCATTTGTTGCTAGAGAAGGCGTTGAAATCGCAATCTTCTCAT
>JAVVFA010000076.1:0-6352 GCA_032251215.1 Candidatus Izemoplasmatales bacterium | reverse complement strand
ACGCTGAAACAACAGCGGATGTAAAGGAACTCTTAGAAAGCGCTAAAAAAGAATATCCTGACGCTAATCATTATACCTATGCCTATATTCTAAATGATAATCAACATAAGTGTATTGATGATGGAGAACCCTCAAGAACTGCTGGATATCCAATACTTGAAGTTATCAAAGCCCATGGATTAAATCACACTTTAATGATTGTCATTAGATATTTTGGTGGAACATTATTAGGATCAGGCGGTCTTATAAGAGCCTATTCTCATACCGCATCATTAGCATTAAGTCGAGCTACGTTTGTAAAAAAAATAACCACATATTACTGTAAAGTAACTTGTGATTATGATAATTTAGGTAATATCGATAAGATAGTCCGCGAACAAACAAAACTTGATAATGTTGATTATTCAGATAAAATAATTTTTCAATTTTACCTCAATGAGAATAATTTTGAAGAAGTAAAAGAAAAATTATTTAATGCCAATAATTATCAAGATAATTTTTTTGTTATCGAGGAAACTAGCGATTACCCTAAAACAGGTTATTAAGATTTTCAAACAAAGAAACAATCGCATCAACAAATAAATAACCAAGAATTACTGATATAACCATAAATAAAAAACGGATTTGGTCAGCGGAGTTTTTTCTGAAAATCCTGGCAATATCGACTGCTTGCATCGCTTTAAAAATAAACATTGTAGCAACGAAGAAAAGAATAATTCTTGAGATGAAAAAAACGCTTGGACTTACAATAACTAACATAATAATCACTCCAATATTGAATCTGGGATAAACTGATTACTTTCGATATCAGTGTAAACATTTATTACTAATTCATTAGGAAGACAAACAATCGGCATCAGTGGTGAAGAGGTTGGCTTTTGTAACTGACACAAGTCTTTAGGACTCTCTTGATAAGCAACACTTATTTTTTCATCTTCAACCACAACTTTAATTCCAACTATCTGATTGTCTTTAGCGAACTCGTCTGTTAAATAAAGAACTGTCATTTCTGTAGTGGTTTTACCAGGGACATAAAATATGCCTTCTTCAGCTCTTTCAACATTAACTAATTCTTTATAGATAGTATCATAGATGTGATACTCGTTATTTTTTAAATTAATCATCAAGATGACTTCGTTTTGATAAACTACTTTAGCGTAAGTATTACCAGTATCATTGACTTTTTCTAAGATTCTAAAAGTCAGGCCACTGATTAAAGCAATCAAAAGAATGGCGCCTATGAAGATTATATCGCGCTTTTTGATAATATCACCTTCTCTACATAAATATTATATAATAAATTTTACTATTTTTAAACTAAAATAATAAGGAGTCTTTTCATGAAAAAAATTACTATTTTACTCTTATTTATAATCTCCGTTTTAATATTAACTGCTTGCAGCAATAACACCACAACAACAACTTTTACGAACCCCGAAGAAAATTATTGTGTCGCTGGTCAAACTGAAGGAGTTTTTATATGCGAAAGAAGATTTACTTCTTACTTCGATACAATTCTTTCTTTAAAGATTTACGTCGATAGCGATTATGATTTTGATATTAATCAAATATTCATTAATTTTGAAGAGATGTTAATGCAATATCATAAATATTTTGATAAATATAATTCTTACCCAGATGTTAATAACCTCTACACAATCAATAATTCCGATACGCCAGTTGTTGTTGATGAAGAACTTTATAGAGCGATAGAATATGCTAGAGATAATGAAGATATCATTGTTGTAGATAATACTTTATTATTCAATATCGCTTTACATCCAGTTTTAGAAGTTTGGCATAATGCTAGAAACAGCGGTAGTTGTGATTCTTTCATTGAACTTGGAGTTGATTATTGCCCAGTGCCTAGCATAGAAATTGAAAACGCAAGTTTTAATATTAATCCTGATGATATTATTTTAAATAAAGATGATTTTTCTGTCGGTTTCGCTAATGATAACATGGGTATTGATTTGGGCGGATTCGCTAAAGGTTATTTCAGTGAATTAGTCGCAGATTACTTAAACCAATATGAAATCAATTATATCCTTAATCTTGGCAACTCTAATGTTTATGCTCATGGCGTAAATCTTGATAAAGAGGACGGATTGTTCTATATCGCTTTAACAACACCTTTTGCAGGAATTGGGGACAGTCCTTATTATGCAGTTGTTAAATTAGAATCCGGATTAAACTTAGTATCAAGCGGAAATTATCAAAGATATTTTAAAAATTTAAATGTTATGGAAGATGAAACCATCTACCATCATATCATCGATCCAAGAACTTATTATCCTGGCGGAGAAGTAACTAGTTTAACTGTCCTTTATAATGATGCGGCTATCGGCGATATTTTATCGACCACACTTTATTTAATGACGGTTGAAGAAGGTTTAACCTTTGTTAATAACTATCCGGGATTAGAAGCTTTGTGGTATATTGATAAAGACAATATTGTCTTGAGTGAAAACTTTGAAGATTATTTAATGGATCCAATAAGCTAAAGAAAAAGCGCAAAATATTTGCGCTTTTTAATTATAAGTTTTTATTGTTTCTGAGAAATTGCCAATTACTCTTTTTGCTAGATATGCCGTTATCAAACCAGTAGGAACGCTTAAAGCAATCATATAAGGTAAGATGTAAATTAAAGTTTCAGTATTAGACACTACAATTGCGGCTACGATTTGACCAACCATATGCATCAAGGAACCAAAAACAGAAATACTGTAAATTGATAACTTTGTCTTCTTGATAAGAATCATAGCAAGAATCGCCAACATCCCTCCAGAAATACTGATCCAAAATGAATTTGAGAATAAACCGCTATAGGTTAATGCCACAATCAATATTCTCACAAAAACAACTAAGAAAGCATCTTTTTCACCTAATGTCATTAGTATTATTAAAGTAATAACATTAGCTAACCCTAGTTTTACTCCAGGTACTAAAAAGATCATTCCTGAAATTGTTGATTCTAATATTGATAGCACAACACTTATTGAAATCATGATTGATATAAAAACTAACTTTCTTACTTTCAAAACGAACCCTCTACTTTGTCACCATCAAATACCTATATAGCATTGTGATAGGCCAGAATAATAAAGCAATTAAAATTACCACGAACCATAATATATTAGCAAAAAATTCAATAAATGTAAAGTTAATAAAAATAGCAATACCACTGATAATTAAATATCCCCAGAGAGAAAACAAAAACTGATGTTTTCTTTTTTTGATTTTTGATTGCTTTTTATCTAGTTCTGGGTATACTTTCAATACATCATCAACATCACCGAATTCATTAATTGATTTGTTGATAGCTTCATCCAAAGGAGTTCCAGCTTCTACTAAATCATCAACTTTTTCTTCTAGACTAGTAGTAAGAATTTCGATAAGTTCTTTTTTGTCATCGTCGTTAAAGAAATCTTTTAACAACTTGCTGACATAAGTTTTAATCTTATTCATCTTGGTCTCCTAACATATTAAACATAATTACTCTCAAAGTATTCCACTCTGAAAGCATTTCGTGAAAATAAGCTTTACCTAAAGGGCTAACCTTGTAATAGCGCCTTTTTCCGCCAAAAGTTTTCTCACCTAAATATGAAGAAATCAACTCTTTTTTTTCGAGTCTTTGTAACACGGCATAAAGAGTTGCTTCTTTAATTTCAAACAAATTGTTTGTTCTTTCTTTAATCACGTTAACGAGTTCATAACCGTACATATCTTTTTCGATTAATAATTTTAAAATAATAGTTTCGATATGACCACGTATAACATCGCTGTTAATCATAAAATTGCTCCTATTTTTTCAACATGTATCCTATTGTTATAGCTCCTGGTCCTGAGTGAGCAGCAACTGCTGGAGCTAAAAGATAATCTTTTATTTCACCTAATTCAGGTCGTAGACTTAAAACTTTTTCTCTGACATATTTTACTGTAGTTGGATTATTGGCATGAACGATAAACGCTTCAACGTTTAATTTTTCAGTTTCACCTAAAAATTTTTCGATGACTCTATCAACTGCTTTATTGAAAGTCCTGATTTTTTCTATACTCACTACAGCACCATTCTTATCAATTTCTAACAAAGGTTTTATTTTTAGCATATTCGCCATAAAGCCGGCAGCGTTTGATAATCGACCGTTTTTAATTAGAAACTTTAAATCATTAACTGCGAAATAGATTTTATTGTTATCACGAATATATTCTAAATCTTCAATGATTTCGTCGATTGTTTTTCCCTGTAAATATCCTTCATGAGCTTTGAATATCATCGCACATTCGATATAACCTACAGATTTAGAATCAAAGACTCTAACATCAATGCCTTCAACCATTTTAGCAGCCATCATCGCATTGTCATAGATACCGCTCATTTTAGATGAAATTGTAACAAACAATATAGTGTCACAACCTTGATCTCTTAATTTTTCATAAGCTTCAAGCATTGTTCCAGTTGATGCCATAGAAGTTCTTGGCAAGATATTCGGATTCTTTTCAATAATATCGTAAAATTCTTGAGCTGTTAACTCTTCGTAATCGATATACTCCTTATTACCCATGATAACCATTGATCTGATGATGATTAAATCAAAATCATAGTCAAGATAATCGATTGATGAATTAGTACATACCATTAATCCTAATTTTTTCATTTATAATCCCCCTTTATGTTACTATTTAATTATAATCTAAATAGGTGAATTGTCAATATAACGGCGGAATTATTACTATCTTCTGCCTTTTTTTGAAATAGATAGCATCACTCTCTTGCCTTTTAACTTTTTATTCTTGCAATTGCTAATAATCGCTGTAGCGTATTTCTTGTTAACTGAGAAGAATGAAAATGATGATAAAATGGCTATATCTTGAATTTCTCTAGAGTTTATCTTTACATTCGAACCTACGAAATCTAAAATATCAGATACTGTCAAACTTAAGTCTTTACCGACATTTATGTGGAATCTAACTTGGTCTTGTTTGTTTCTTGAAGTATCAGCTGTATTAAAATTTTCATTAATGTCATCGATATTGTGATGATTTATTTCTAGTGCATTTAATTTTTTGATTAAAGCTGCAATGATTTCATCTTCTTTAAGGTTTTCGCTTACCAGTTGATTTAAAATTGTGTATTCTTTTTCTAAAGATTCGTTATTGATAATGTATTTGATTTCATCAATGAATTTTTCGTTTTTGACATCGATTACTTTTTCATAAGTGGGAATATTACGTTTCTTAATCTTAGAATTAGATAATCTTTCAATCTCTGCTATTTTTTTTACTTCACCTTTTGAAACTAAAGTAAATGAGTAACCGACATTGCCGATTCTTCCGGTTCTACCGATACGGTGGATATAATACTCTGCTTTTTCTGGAACATCATAGTTAAAAACAGCTTCTACTCGTTTAATATCTAAACCTCTAGCTGCAACGTCAGTCGCAACTAAAACTTCAATAACCCCGTTATGGAATTTATTCAAAACATCTAAACGAGTTGTTTGCGGTAAATCACCATGAATTTTATCGCAATTAATCTTACGATCAATTAATTCTTGAGTAAGTTTATCAACTTGTAATTTAGTATTACAAAAAATTAAAGCTAAAGTTGGTCGATAGATATTTAACAAACGATAAATTGCTTCTGTCTTGTTCTCTTTTTTAACTTTATAGTAATATTGTGAAATATCTTGGTTAGTTAAATCAGCGCCAACTGATGTTACTAGTTCTGGATTAACTAAATATTTCTGTGCTAGATCAACAATTCTTTTAGGCATTGTCGCAGAGAACATTAATGTTTGTCTTTCAACTGGTGTATAATCAAATATTGTTTCTATATCTTCAACAAAACCCATTTTTAACATTTCATCAGCTTCATCCAAAACTAAATATTTCACCTTAGAAAAGTCCATCGTTTTTCGTTTTAAATGATCTATTATTCTTCCTGGCGTCCCAATGATAATCTGTGGTTTTTTTCTTAATTCTTGAAATTGTCTTGTGATAATTTCTCCACCATAAACATTGACCATTCGACAATTGTCTATGTACTTAGAAATATTAGAAAGTTCAGTTTTAATTTGAACCGAAAGTTCTCTGGTTGGAGTAATTATCAGCGCTTGAATTTCATTGCTGGTAAAGTCAATCATTTCTAATAAAGGAATACCAAATGCGGCGGTTTTCCCTGTTCCTGTATGAGAATTCCCAATCACGTCTTTTCCCATTAATAATAAAGGAATTGTCTGTTCTTGGATTGGTGTTAAATTGACAAAACCCATTTCTGTTATTGCTTGTTGTATTTCATTTTTAATTTTCATTTTTTCCTCTTATCCTTGAAAAAAAATCAACTATTTAG
>JAVVFA010000075.1:0-6416 GCA_032251215.1 Candidatus Izemoplasmatales bacterium | reverse complement strand
GTAGCGGCAGTTGTTAATCCATAAATTCCATTTCTGGTCTTAAGAATAGTGCCGGCACCCAAGAAACCTACACCAGTAACTACTTGGGCAATGACTCTTTGACGTTGAACTTGGATTTCGATTAAGTATCCAAATTCTTCATAAAAAGCTCTTGCCGTCGCTATTGCATCATAGTAAAGTGCATCTTGTAAAATAGCAATACCTGCAGCACCGAAGGCAACCATTAAATGGGTAGTAATGCCTGCAATTTTATGACGCATTTGTCTTTCCAAACCGATTATCCCAACAAAGATAGCTGTTAGGACCATTCTTAACATAATTTCCCAGATACCTGGACCATTATCTAAATAATTAGTGATAAAAGATAAAAACATATAACTCACTCCTTAAGCATTTAAGGTTTCTTAATGTAATAAAATATTATATCACTATCATTTAGTTTATTCAACTTGATTTTAATCTTTTGTTTCTTTCCCAGGATTCACATGAATCATACAGTGGATAACATCTGATAAACCGTCTTCTATTTCATCATGAATAATTTCAGCGATGTGATGAGCTTCTAAAAGCGATAAGTTCTTATCCAAAGAAATCTCTAAATCTACGTAGTATTTAACGCCGAACATCCTTGTTTTAATTTCATCGATTGATAAAACATTTTTATTTTCTAAAACCATCTTTTTGATTTGATTTATTTGCTCGTCATCAGCTGAAGCATCGACTACTTGAGAAACCCCGGTTTTAATTATTTTAAACCCTAATCTCAGGATAAAGAAACAAATAAACAATGAAGCAACTGGGTCAAGAAAACCAAAGCCGAAAATCGCACCTAAAATCCCAATTAGAGCACCGATGCTAGTCAGCGTATCTGATCGATGATCCCATGCTTGTGCCATCAATGCTTGAGAATTAGCTTTTTTAGCGTCAATTCTTGTTTTGCGATATAAATACTCTTTTACAATTAAAGTTATCGCAACAATTGCAATCGTATAAAACTCTGGAACAATAATCACGAAATCATTAAAGATTACATCATATAATTTAATCCCGGCATTTTTACCGACTTCAAAAGCCGTAACTACTAAAGCTACACCTAGAAAAATCGAAATCATCGAGTCAAATTTATCATGGCCATATGGATGTGAGTGATCTTGTTCTTTCTTTGAGAACTTTGCTGAAATAAATACTACTAAATTAGTCGCAATGTCACTTAAAGAATTGATTGCATCAGTAATCAAAACACTTGAATTACCTAAAATTCCCCCAACCAATTTGATAACCGCCAAAAAGCCATTAGCAAAAATGGTAAATATCGTATTTTGTTTAATTATTTTTTCTTCTTGTGCTTTCATAAATCCCTACCCTTTTTAATTAAAAGTGCGAGTAAAACTCGCACTAATTTATTATCGTAAATCTAATTCAGCAAAGATTTGGCGATTATATATATTGCTTAATTCAGCAAGGACAGCGAGTAATTCCGCTTCAGTGCCTTCATAGTAAGCAGCGTAATTATTGGCAAACTCTCCGCTATTTAAATCGGTAATAATACCAACATTTAAATAACCTACTACATATAAAGCATCGTGTAATGTAGTCGCAAAATCTTTTAAAGCTGTATTGACAGTTGAAGGAATCTCTGGACGAGTAAATCCATATAATTCTTCTAAATCAATTGAACCAAAAGAAATTACAGAGAAACGATATTGAGAATATAATTTTAATTGCTCAAAATTGATTCTTTCTTGATCAGAGACAAATCCCATATCAAATTCAGGTTGTTCTTCATCATCATATGTCATTGTAAATTCTGCGGTTGGTTTTTCAAAAGCAGTACCTTTTTCAACCTTGATAAAATGTAATCCGTAAGAAGATTCAATCAAAGTATTACCGAATAAGTAGTCTTCATCTAGATTTTCCTCTAAGTTATAAGTTTGGTATAGACTGATTAAAGCCTCAACAAAGCTATCTTCAAACTTATTGATTGAATTTGCATAAGTCAATGAACCTTGAGTTGATAAGTTTTCAGTTAATAAGAAGAAACCATAGCTTTTGAACTCTCCCCAAGTTGCATCTGTTCTCGAAGCTAACTTATAGGCATTTACTAAATCTGATAATGATTTTGTATCATCAGCCATATATGTTCTAATTGCGGCTTCTAAAGCGGCTAATTTAGCATCATATTCTGTAGTATCGACTAATTCTTCATAAAACTCTGAATATTTATCTGGTGAACCGTCTTCGTCTTTATCAATATAAATTAATAGATGAGTAACGTCTAAACTAAAGTAATTATCATAATATGGACCCATAAGATCTAGTAAAGAATTTAAAACAGCGTAATCATTCTCAATTATTTGATCAAAGATATAAAGTGGTTGTAAGGTAGATTTTACATAATAATTATTAATCATCTCTTCCATATTTTTAGCGCCATAAGCTAAGTAAAGATAATCTTCAAAAGTATAATATGTTGAGTACATACTTTCTAAGAATTGTGCTTCCATTGAATTATAAGCAGCGATGTGTTCTATCATCTTCGCTGATTCATTTTGGGTATAATCATATTCGCATGTTGCGGTGTCTAAACAATAAACATCTTCGTAATGAGCAGATCTAACAGCTTTTAACTGCGCTGAATAGACTAAATACATTGCAGCATTTTGATTCATTGCGTAAGTTAATAACTGATCAGGGGTAATCTCTTTATCGTCATAACTAGCAATTAATGTTAAACTGCCTTCTTCGTTTTCGACATAGTTAGTATCATTAGCTTTATAATCAACTGCCATGTAATAATCATAGATAACAAAATCATGTTCTCTTCTTAAGTCAGCTATTCTTCTCGCAACAAATGTTTGAGCGCTTAGATTGTTGTCAATCATTTCTTGTTCAATTTCATTATAAAGATCGGCACCGATAATTTCGATTAATTCCGTTTTTGTGCCTTCAAAGCCAGCTACCATTTCTTTTTCATAACCAGTTAAGTTTAAAATCATGTAATAAGCGGTGTCTCTGCCAGAATAAAATTTTTCCGGTTTATAAGTATAATAAGAAGTCAAATTTTCTTCTGATTGATAATCTTCATAGTTACCTAGTGTAAAGAAAATGAATCTAGCTAGATTGTTATTGAAAATATTAACGTCATCATAATTTAAAGTTAATTCATCTAATTGCATTAATTCTAAAGCTGTGCTTTCAACATTAAGAGGTTCACGATAATCAGCATAAACCATATTATACATTAGAATATAATATTCTAAGATTTCTTCTTCTGTTAAAACTTGTGTATTAGTTTCATTTAGTTCAAATGATGGAACTTCTTCAATTGGTTTTGTTCCAGTGTAAAGCATGATTTGTCCGTTTTTACTTATCAAATTCAAGGAACGCATTATAGCGTTTGCATCGTTTTGCGAATTGAATTTGATTTTAATGGATTTTATATCACTCATATAAGTAGCATCATAGTAATTAGCAATCTCTTCTAGACCAACATGCCAAGTTTCTTCAGAAGAGTCGTCGCTTGTCATCAGTTCAATTGCATAATTTTCTCTAACTAAAACCAAACGAATATAATCATCATAATTGCCTTCAGTGTAACCCATTAAGTATAAAGATTCTTCAAAGTTCGTTTCATATTTCGCTCTTGTTTTTTCGTCTAGGTCAGCGATTTTTTCTGGATCTGAAGTATCATAAGTTAATTTAAGACGTTTTTCGTCGATTTGTTCTTGGGTGATGTCATCAAAGTAATCACTTAATAAATCCGTATCTACCATTGCTAGTAATTGGTTTAAACCGTCATTAACTTTAACACTGTTATATAAATCACGATAAGTAATATCATAATCTTCAGTACTGTAAAATATTGCATCAGGATTTGTCAGCCTAGGGATTTGTAATTCCCCCGGAGCGATTTCTGTTGTTGTGTTTCCACCACAAGCTAAAAGCGCAAATCCAAGTGTGATTATCATTGTTAGGGTTGTAATTCTTTTCGTGAAGGTTTGCATATTATTAACTCCTTTTTAAATCAAGTATCTTATATATTATATAACAAATAGGTGATAATTTAAAATCTTTTTTAATCGAATTCACAAAAATATCATTAATTTTGATATAAAGCTAAAAAAAGCATTATTAAAAAAAGAAAACACCTCAAAAATTTTGAGGTGTTATTCGTTTTAAATTTAAAAAATCTATTCAATTATTTCTGAGTAATCAGCTGCGGCCATTCTCTTATACATTGCCCAACGACGTTTTGCGTCGATGATATTAGCATGCAATAATCTTTCAGCTTCTTTTGGATTAGTTTTCAATAATTGTTGGTAACGATTTTCACTTAATAGGAAGTCATGATATTTTTCCCATTTAGGTTCTTTAGAATCGATTTGCAAAGGATTCTTACCTTCAGCAATTCTTCTTGGGTCATATCTAAATGTTGGCCAATAACCACTTTCTGTCGCAAGTTTTGCTTGTTGGTGAGAATTTCCTAAACCACCGTTGATTCCGTGAGCAATACATGGTGAGTAAGCAATAATCAATGATGGTCCTGGATAGCTTTCAGCTTCTTTCATTGCTTTAAGCACTTGAGTTGCATTTGCACCATGACTGATAGCAGCAACATAAACACTTTCATAAGTCATTGCTAAAGCTGCTAAGTCCTTCTTCTTGCCAGGTTTACCAGCTGCGGTAAACTTCGCAATAGATCCAGCTCTTGCTGCTTTTGATGATTGACCACCAGTATTGGAATAAACTTCTGTGTCTAAGACTAAAATATTAACGTCTTCAGCATTAGCGATAACATGATCTAACCCACCGTAACCAATATCATAAGCCCAGCCGTCACCACCGATAATCCATTGTGATTGTCTAACGAAATGATCTTTTAATTCTAGTAATTCTTCGGCTACTTTTTCTTTTGAAGCTTCTAGTAAAGGAATGATCTTCTTAGATAATTCTAAGGTCATTTCCCCGTCTTCTCTATTTTCAATCCAAGAATTCAATAGTTCTTTTAATTCACCCTTGAAAGCATCTTGATTATCAGCGATTAAAGTTTGCATTCTGTCTCTCATTGTGTTTTGAGCAATCTTCATACCAAATCCATATTCAGCATTGTCTTCGAATAAAGAGTTAGCCCAAGCAGGACCACGTCCGTCTGAATTAGATGTATATGGTGATGCAGGGAAAGATGCACCATAAATTGATGAACAACCTGTAGCATTAGCAATCATCATTCTTTCACCAAATAATTGTGTTGCAAATCTGATATATGGTGTTTCACCACAGCCAGCACAAGCACCACTGAATTCAAATAATGGTTGATTGAAAACAGCGTTCTTATAAGTATTTCTACCAACTAATTCTCCCTTATAAGGAACTTCGTTGTATAGGTAATCAGCTAATAGATGTTCTTTAGCTTCAATTCGATCTTGAATAGGATTCATTTCTAAAGCTTTGGTTGCAGCTGGACAAGTGTTAACACAGACAGCACATCCAGTACAGTCAAGAATTGAAACTTCAATTCTGTATTTTAATCCTTCTAAACCTTTACCCTTAGCGTCAACCCAAGCAGCATCAACAGGGGCGTTCTTAACTTCTTCATCAGTAGCAAGGATAGCTCTAATACAAGCATGAGGACATGCATAAGCGCATTGGTTACATTGAATACAGTTTTCACTTAACCAAGTAGAAACTTCTTCAGCAACTCCACGTTTTTCATATCTTGCCGTACCATTAGGGATTTGACCGTCTTCAATACCTAAGAAAGCTGAAGTCGGTAAATCATAACCGTTGATTGCGTTAACAACATCAGCGATGTTTTTAACGAAATCTGGACGTTTTTCATCTAAAGCAACTTCTACTTGTAAATCAGCCCATTCAGGTTTAACTTTAATTTCAATTAAACCATCAGCTCCTAAATCAACTGCTTTATAGTTCATTGCAACGATGTCTTCACCTTTGCTTGAGAATGACTTTTTAGCATATGATTTCATTGCATCTTGAGCTTTTTCATACTTCATGATTTGTTCGTTAAGTTTGAAGAAAGCTGATTGCATAATTGTTGAAACTAGTTTCACTTCACCGATTTCTTTAGCTAATTTATAAGCGTCGATGATAAATAATTTAGCTTCTTTTTTTGCCAAGATTCTCTTAACTTTATCTGGTAAATAACTTTCGATTTCATCAGGTGATTTAGTTGTTGACAGTAAGAAAGTTCCACCTTTTCTAATACCTTTGATTAAATCGAATCTTGTTAAGTAACTTTCTTGTGAACAAGAGACGAAATGCGGATGATTAACTAAGTATGTTGAACGAATTGGGTTTTTACCAAAACGCAAATGCATTCTTGTTACGCCTCCGCTCTTCTTAGAATCATATGATGCATATGCTTGGCCATAAAGGTCAGTGTAATCACCGATAAT
>JAVVFA010000074.1:0-6466 GCA_032251215.1 Candidatus Izemoplasmatales bacterium | reverse complement strand
CAGTGATGGAGGTGGTTAATAATGGCTAGTGTTGAATTATTAATTTTGTTGCTGGTAGGAGCGGGAGTAATTGCTTATATATTAACTAGATTCAATACCTTCTTAGGTTCGATTTTTACAATCTTTGCAGTTATGTTCGTTTTCGTTTCTCTAGCTGGATATGGTTTTGGAATGAATATGGATACTGATGTAAGTATTTTACCGGGAATTAGTTTTACTGAAACTTATCTAGGTTTCTATTTTGCAATAATTATTGTTTTTGTTTATTTAATGGTTAGTTTTTTCCATCCTTACTATTTAAGTGAATATAAATACAAGAACTCTTATAATCTTTTGTTTTTATTAAGTTTAGCTGGAATATTAGGAGCTTTTTATACTGATAATTTCTTAAATCTTTTCTTCTTCTTTGAATTGATTATCTGGACAACAATGTTCTTGATACCTCAAGGGAAGAGCAAGGAAGCGGCTGTATCATATTTTGGTTTTAGTATAGCTGGTAGTGTTGCGATGTTGATAGGGATTTTTATTACTTATAATGTCAGTGGTACATTTAATATTTACCAGGGCTTAGCTACTTTATCGGGAACAAATGCAATATTTGTTTTCATACTATTCTTAATTGCAACATTTGCAAAGTTAGGATCATTCCCATTACATATTTGGTTACCGATAGCATATGGTAATGCACCACATCCATTCTCTCCAGTTTTATCAGGAGCGCTGGGAAAACTTGGTGCTTTTATTGGCGTCTTAGCTCTTATTAGAATCGCACCCGCAACGGGTTTGTTTACGGCGATGGATTTACCGATAGGGCAATATGTAGTTGCTTTACTTGGTAGTATGTCGATTGTATTTGGTACTTTGATGGCTATTAAAGAAGATGATGCAAAAAAACTTTTGGCTTATTCTTCAATGAGTCATGGTGGTTATATCTTAGTGGCATTTAGCATTATGAATGGTTTAGCTTTCGCTGGCGGTTTTTATCACATTCTAGCACATGCTTTAGCAAGCGCTGGAGCTTTTATGGCAATTGCGGCTGTAGCTAGAGCGACTGGAACTACGAAGATGAAGGAACTAGGTGGAATGATTCATAAGATGCCTATTACTTATCTTGCTTACTTAATCGCTATTATTTCCATGGCTGGTATTCCGCCAATGGGAGGCTTTATTTCTAAGTGGTTGATTTTTCAAGCAGTGATTGATAAGGGTATGATTTTTGTCGGTATCGCTGTCTTCTTCGGTAGTGTCGGTTCTTTCCTTTATGTTTTTAGACCTTTGGCTGCTTTATTCCTTGGTCAAGAGTTAACTGAATACAAGAAAGTTAAGGAAGCGCCGCTTTTGATGTTGATACCAACTTTCATTATTATGGGATTAAATTTATATACTGGAGTTTTCCCAGCTGGAATTTTAAAATTTATCAATAACATTATCGTTGAATTAGGATATACAGGAATTGAGGTTTCGACCTATGAAATTAATGGAACCAACGGTATTTTAAATCCAGCATTGATTTGTTTGGTGTTCGCTGTTGGTGTATTAATAGCATTCTTTATATTTATCGTTTTGAAAAAATCAAGAAAAGTCGAACTTATGGATACTTATACAGCAGCTAACTTCGTACACGATGAACATTTACTACATTATACTGTTGACTTTTATGCACCACTAGAGAGACTTTATGAAAAACAAAGTAATTGGATGACGAAGTTTTATGCAGCTCTAGCTGAGAAAGTTAGAGAAATTGGTAAACTAGGCAAATATCTTTTTATGTCAAAAAACATTAGTACGACAGTCTTTTGGATAGTTGCGATTATCATCTTCTTATTGTGGGGTGAATTATTATGATTTTAAATATATTAATTGGTATTGGAATCGCCTTGTTTGGATTTGTGTTGCAGACATCGATTGGTGGAATTAACCGTAAGATTGTTGGGAGAATGCAAAAACGTCAGGGACCTAGATGGTACCAGGAATTTATCGATATCTTTAAACTTTTAAGTAAACGCAGTGTTTCACATGGTTGGATTTTTGACTTTGGCGTTATTATGGCACTTGGCGGTATCATTGCGACGGCAATGTTTATGCCTTTAACAAATAATTTCTTAGCTTTTGAGAATTATGATAATTTCTTTATCTTTGTTTACTTATTGGCTGTGGGAATGTTAGGAATGGCAATGAGTGCCAGCGGTTCAGGTAATCCTTGGGCTAGTATTGGGGTTATGAGAGCTTTAACGACTATGCTTGCGTATGAAATTCCTTTCTTAATTGTTGTTTTGACAATAATTAAATTAACAGGTAAGAGTTCTCTAACAGAGATTATGTTGTATCAACAAGCAACTGGTAATAATTGGTTTTTAATTGCTTTACCAATCGGCGGTATAGTCGGCTTTATCGCGCTTATGGGTATGTTAGGAAAAAAACCATTTGAAACTTATATCGCACCTGCAGAAATTGCTTCTGGTCCGATGGTTGAATACGGCGGAAAACAATTAGGCATGCTCTTTATCATGCATGAGATTACGGTATTTATTGAAGTCAGTTTATTTGTCCATCTATTCTTGGGTGGAGCTTCGAATATTTTTGAATTCTTACTTAAATACTTTACAGTTTACACTTTGGCGAATTTGATTTCCAATGTCAATGGTCGATTTAAAATCGATCAAGTTGTCAAATTCTTCTATAAATGGCCATTATTAATGGCTGTTACACAAGCGGTTATCGCAATTTATTTTGGATGGGTGATTTAATATGTTAAGTACGAAATATACAGAGAAAACTAAATTAACAAAAGATGAGATTGATCGTAAATGGTGGGAAGTCGGAGATTATTTCCGGAGAAACTCTTTATGGTTATTGATGTATTGTACTGGCTGTTGCGCAATTGAATTACCCCCTTCAATGACTTCCGCTTATGATATGGAACGGTTGGGGATGGGGCCGATGGCAACGCCAAGACAAGCCGATATTTTATTGGTTTCAGGGTATTTATCTTTAAAGACTTTGAGAAGATTGATTTATACATACGAACAAATGAGTGAACCAAAATATGTTGTTGGTTTGGGATCTTGCCCAATTAACGGCGGTATCTATCATGATTTGCACGCTGTTATCAATCAATTAGATCAATATATTCCCGTAGATGTTTATGTTGCTGGCTGTATGCCAAATCCTGAATCAGTTCTTAATGGCTTCGTTGATTTAATGGAAGGTATTAAAAACAAGACTGCTAATGGTTGGAAGAAATATCGTGATAATAATGAATGGTATAAACAGAATCAAAAAGACGCACTTGGGGAGGTAATCATCCATGATGAATTCCATGAATAATATTAAAGAAGTTGAAGATTTAGTCAATAAAACTGTTAAGGTTTTAAAAACAGAAAACATTGATAAAAATCAAGTTGCTTTTGAAATTGAAAAATTAGAAGTGCATCTTTTATTAATGGTTTTAAAAAGTTCCGGTTGGATTCAATTATCTTATTTAAGCGCTGTTGATTGGCCAGATGAAAATAAGTTTGAAGTTGTCTATATTGTTTTTAATTGGGAAAAACCAGTTTATGTTCAAGTAAGAACCAAAATTGATCGAGAAGACCCAGTTATGGAAAGTATTTTACCAATATTTCCTGGAGCTAAGTATTATGAGCGAGAAGCTCATGAGTTCTTTGGAATAACTTTCCCAGGAAATCCTGATTATGAAAAACAATTAATCTTAGAAAATTGGGATGACATCCCGCCTCTTAGAAAAGACTTTGATCCAAGTGCTTATAGTGCTAGAAAGTTCCCTTCGAGAGAATATCCACAAGATTTTTCAGTTAAAGACCCTAATAATAAAACACTTGAAAAAACCGAAGAACGCAAGAAAAGAGCTAAGGCTCTTAGAGTAGGAGGTAAGAAACAATGAAAGAAATGAAATTGTTTTTAGGACCTCAACATCCAGGAATGCATGGTAATGCTTCTGTTCATATGTTTGTTGAAGGGGATATTATCAAAAGATCTTACCTACTACCCGGAATGTTACATCGTGGTTTTGAAAAACAAATGGAAAGAAAATTATGGGTAAATAATATTGCTCTTATTCCTCGAGTTTGTGTTCCAGAACCTGATATCAATGAGATGGCTTTTGCTACTGCTACTGAAAAATTGCTTAAATTAGAAGTTCCAGAACGTGCTCATTGGATAAGAATGATTATCCTTGAACTTGCAAGAATTTCTGCTCATTTGATGGCTTATGGTGGTTTAGGCGGACCTACAGGTAATTATACTTTAATGTATCATGCTCATGTTGATAGAAATCTTATTTTAGATATTTTTGAAAAGATTTCTGGTGCTAGAGTTTATCATCAATATATTGTCATCGGCGGAGTTAGACAAGATTTACCTAAAGGTATTGAAAAAGAAATTCTTGATTTTGTCAATGACCTTGAATCAAGATTAGTTGAGTATCGAGATTTAGGTATTGATAACGCTTCAATTATCATGAGAATTAAAGATACAATTATGCTTCCTAAAGAGGTTGTTTGGGAATTGGGAGTTACTGGTATCGGTATGCGTTCAGCAGTTAATAAAGCTTATGATATCAGAAAAATCGCTCCATATGCTCGTTATGATCAAGTTGAATTTGAAGTACCGACATCAAGTTACTCAGACGCTAGATCAAGACTTGATATTAAAATTAAAGAAGTTCAACAATCAATTAATATCATTAAACAATGTATCGAAAAAATACCAGAAGGATCAGTTAGAGTTAAACCGGCAAGAGGCCAATCAATGCGATGGACAGTTCCTAAGGGACATGTTTATACAGCAATAGAATCTTCAAGGGGTGAATTTGGTTACTATATTGTTTCTAATGGTGGAACGACTCCTTGGCGTGTTGGCGTTCGTGGCGCGAGTTACCCACAAGGTTTGCTAGGAATAGAAAAATATCTTCCTGGCACTCGGATTGATGATGCTGCCCTTTGGGTAGATACAATGGGGATTTGTTCTCCGGAAATCGATCGATAGGAGGAAATTATGGACGAAAATAAAAAATATCCTAAAAGTAGTATTTTTAAACCCTTAAGACATTTCAAATATCTATTCAAAAAACCGGTGTCTCATCCAATGGATACTATTTTAACAAAGAAGAATGCTGATTATTTAAATAAGAATAATCCATTCCGCAAAAACAAATTAAAAAATTCTCAACCAAGAACTGGCCCAGATAATCTACGTGGTTTCCATGTTAATGACTGGGAAAAATGTATCGGTTGCGCAACTTGTGAAGAGATTTGTCCTACAGCTGCGATTGAAATGGTTCCAAGACATGATTTACCTTTAGTAGCTGGTAAGTTGCAACAACGTCCGGTTATTGATTATGGCCGCTGTTGCTTCTGCGCACTTTGCGTTGATACTTGTACAACAGGTTCGTTAAAAATGAGTAAAGAATATGTCTTCGGTGATTCAAACCCTAATTCCTTCAAGTTAATGCCAACTGAAAAATGGCAAGACCATGAGGTTGAACTTGGTTACCAAAAATCTGAAGTTACAGACTTGCTTGATCTTGAAAGAATTGAAATGGAACATGTATCTCCTGAAGAAAGAGTTAAGAGTTATATTGAAGTTGTTAGAGGATACTCTAAAGAATTTGCTAAATTAGAAGCTGCTCGCTGCGTTGAATGTGGCGTTTGTACTGCTTCTTGTCCTGTGCAAATGCATATCCCTGATTATATTAGAGCGATTTGGGAAGACGATATTGAAGGCGGTTTAAAAATTATTTATGAAACCAATCCTTTACCTGGTGTTTGCGGAAGAGTTTGTACTCACAATTGCGAAACAGCTTGTTCTATTGCACAACGCGGTGAAGCGATTGCGATTCGTTGGTTAAAACGTTATATCATCGATAGTGCGCCAGATGAAATGTATGAAAAGATTTTTTCTGAACCAGTATCAGAAGTTATCGATGCTAAAATTGCAATTGCCGGTTCTGGTCCATCAAGTTTAAGTGCTGCTTATTACCTTAGAGGTTTAGGTTACACAGTTGACGTGTTTGAAGAAAAAAGCCGTGCGGGCGGTGTTGCAAGTTTCGGTGCTCCGGAATATCGAATCCCTGATTACGCTGTTGAAAAAGACATTAACTTCATTAAAAAGATTGGGGTTAATATCTATACCAATACTAAAATTGGCAAAGATATTACCTTAGAACAATTACAAGAAAAATATGATGCAGTTTATCTAGGTACAGGCTTCTTCTCTGCAAGAAAATTAAACATTCCTGGATCTGATCATCCTGACGTAATGGGAGCTATGGACTTCTTACCAATTACTAGAGATTTCGCTAGAGGAGCTATTAAATTAGAAGATGTTAATGTTAAACCTTCGGTAGTTGTCGTTGGTGGTGGAGATGTTGCCTTTGACGTTGCAAGAAATGCAACAAGAATTCAAATCCTTAAATACGGTAAAGCTGACGTTAAGTTAACTTCCCTAG
>JAVVFA010000073.1:0-6599 GCA_032251215.1 Candidatus Izemoplasmatales bacterium | reverse complement strand
GAAATAATCTCATCCGTTTTTTCAGGAAAAGTCTGATCAGTCAAAGAATCTTTAACACAAGTGTCAAGATGTTGTTTTAAGATAATTAAGTTAGCTTTTTTCAAAAGCGCTTCGACTGCAAGAATTTGATTGGCAATATCAACACAATACCTATCTTCTTCCGTCATCCGAATAACAGCTTCAATTTGACCTTTGGCCGTTTTTAAAAGATTTAATGCTTTTGTGTGATCATACGTCATAGTTAACCTCCAGATTCTTATTTAAATTAAATTTTTTAAGTCTTAGAGAATTATAGATTACATTTAAACTACTAAATGACATTGCTAAAGCACCTATCATTGGATGCAATAAACCAAACATCGCAAATGGTATGGCTATAGCATTATAAAACCAAGCCCAGAAATAATTTTGTTTTATTTTAGCAAAGATTGCTCTCGATAAGTTTATTGCTTTTACAATTGCTGCTAAATCACCACTTACGAGAGTTATATCGCTGGATTCAATAGCTACATCAGTTCCAGTTCCTAAAGCCATACCGACATTCGCTTGTTTTAATGCTGGAGCATCGTTTATGCCGTCTCCAACCATTGCCACTAAGCCGTACTTTGTTTGAAGGTTTTTGATTTCATTAACTTTTCCATCTGGTAAAACATTAGCAACAATCTCTGATATACCGCATTTTTTTGCGATTGCTTCTGCGGTATTTTTGTTATCACCTGTAATCATAACAGTTTTAATACCGAGTCTTTCAATAGCTTTAATCGTTTGTTTTGCATTTGCTTTTAATTCATCTGCAATAGCGATTATTCCTAATATCGATGTGTTATTACCAATGATAATAACTGTTTTAGCTTCTGATTCTAAGCGATCTATTTCTCTTGAAAAATTTGAAGTGTCAATGCTATGTTCGTCGAATAATTTTACGTTACCAATAAGATACTCTTCATTATCAATTTTACCACTAATTCCTTGTCCGGTGATAGCTTCAAAATCTTTAATTGATTTTGCAGTAATGTTTTCTTGTTTTGCTCTTTCAATTATCGCTTGAGCAAGAACATGTTCTGATGATGATTCCAAAGAAACTGCTATTTCTAATATTTCCCTTTGGTTTTCTGCTACAATATCAGTTATTACTGGTCGACCAACTGTCAATGTACCAGTTTTGTCAAAGGCAATAGCTTTAATATCTTTAAAAGTTTGAACTGCTTCACCATTACGGATTAAGATTCCGTTTTCAGCGCCCTTTCCACTACCAACCATAAGTGCGGTCGGCGTCCCAAGGCCTAGAGCACATGGGCAAGCAATAACCAAAACTGCTGTCGCCGTTACAAAGGCGAGGGAAAGAATATTCTGATCTGTGTTAATCCATGGGAAAATATTCTCAAAATAACGTAAAATTGAAAGGTGAAACTCCGGAAAAACGTTGAATGAAATGAAGGTCAATAAAGTTATCACTAATATACCAGGGACAAAGATACCAGTAATCCGATCAGCAAATTCCTGAATCGGAACTTTTGATCCTTGGCATGCTTCTACCATCTTAATAATTTGTGCTAAGAAAGTTTCATCACCGATTTTTGTGACTTTAACTTTTAAAACACCATTTTTATTGATTGTAGCACCGATTACGTTTTCGCCAATACTTCTTTTTACCGGTAAGGATTCTCCAGTCGCTAAAGATTCATCGACAGTTGATTCTCCATCAACGACTATCCCGTCCATAGGAATTTTTTCTCCTGGTCGAATAATCATGACATCTCCGACAGCAAGTTCACTGGTTAATACTTCAATTTCTTCAGTATTAACTATAATTTTCGCTGTTTTAGCTCCGATTTCTAGTAGTTTCTTAATAGCTTGCGAAGCTTTTCCCTTAGCTTTTGTTTCTAAGTACTTACCAACTAAATGTAAAGTCATAATCATAGTTGCCATTTCAATAAATGTTGTTATTGGGAAAAAAAGACCTAATAAGCCGACTAAATAAGGCGGTAATGATCCTAAAGAAACTAAAACGTCCATATTAGGTCTTCCTCTTTTAAGTGATTTAAAACTCTTTTTATGAACATCAAAGCCAACTACAAAGACAACAGGAAAAGCTAATATCGCAACAATAAAGATATATCCAGGAATTTCTTGTAAAAACATATTTATTAACATTAGTGTCATAATCACTGTTGAAATAACTGCAGAAACATATACTTTTGTTTTTGCAGTATTAGTGTGTTTGTCTTCGGTAGAATTAATTTCTTGATTATTATTCTCTAGAACTAAATTATATCCAACATCTTCTACAGCTTTTTGAATTTGGCTTAGTTTAATTACTTTATTATTATATTTCAGTGTAAGTTTTTCACTGGCGAAATTCAAAACAGCATCATTTACTCCAGGTAAATTCTTAACAGTTAATTCCACTGTATTAGCACAAGAAGAACAACTCATTCCTTCTACTTTGAAACTAATTGATTCCGATTTCTTTTCTTCAGGAATTACTTCGTATCCTAACTCTTTAACGATTATAAATATTTCTTCCTCTGTGATTGTTTTGTCGTCATAAGTAACTGATAATGATTCATTCGCAAAATTAACCCGAGCCTCTTCTATGCCTCTAGTTGTGCCCAAATAGGTTTCTATACTTAAAGCACATGATGAACAGCTCATGCCAGCAACTTGATAAGTTTTTTTAATCATGATTTTATCCAACTTTATAACCTGATTTTTCGATTTGAGTTTTTATTGCCTTAATATTAATTAAGTCTTCATCATAAATAAAAGTAACTAGTCCGCCTTGTAAATCAACATTAACTTTATCTATCCCAGCCATAGATGAAACAACTCTTGTAACTGTATTTGCACAATTATCACATTTCATACCTGTCACATTTATAATTTCTTTTTTCATATTCAATCCTCCTATGCCCCCCATGCTAGGGGGTACAAATATATTATAACAGATATTTTAGAAAAGTACAATGTATTTTATTTTAAATATGAAAGAAGCGATAAAATCAATTATCGCTTCATAATGAATGTTTTTATGTTTTAAATCCTTTTCTTTTCTGGGTCCCCCATTTACCGCTTTCTTTAAGAGCATTTAAACTGCTGATTACTCGGTGCAAACTCACAATCTGTCGATACCCAAAATTTTCGAGTATTGCATAAAAAATTAAAATAAATGTTTCTTTGCGATTCATCATTAACATTTCTCTTTCCGTCATAAACAATGATGACAAAGATATTACTACTCCAAAAGCAATTGAAACTGTGAAAATCCCTAAAACTATCGCCGGATTAAGCAATCCTAATACAAGCGCAATAAACAATATTAAATATCCTTGAGCTTCAAAAAATGGACCTAAAAATTCAAAAAAGAAAAAATAAGGATAGCCGATAAATCCGATTTGCTTATACTTAGGGTTTAATGCTAATTTTCGATGATAGGAAAGAATATCAATTAAACCTCTTTGCCAACGATTACGTTGTTTAAGCAGTGTTTTTAAATCGCTTGGAAGTTCAGTATAACAGTAAGCATTATAAACATAGGATACTCTAAAAGGTTCTTTCTTTTCCAGTGCCTGCTTGGTTAGCCTTACAACTAACTCCATATCTTCTCCAACAGTATCTTTTTTGAAAGTTCCACTACTTGTTAGATAACCTCCACCTTCGATAAGATCAGACTTTTTAAACAAACCAAAAGCGCCAGAGATAATCATTAAGCTTCTAACTTCACTCCAACCTATTCTGCCACTAGTAAAAGCTCTTAAATACTCAATAGTTTGGAAGCGACAGATGCTTTCTTTAGGAATAGCTTTTTGTTCAACTTGGCCTTTATCAAGCTTAAATCCATTGGCTGGATAAATATTCCCGCCCATAGCAACAAATGGCTTTGTATCGTCTAACATCGCTGAAGCTAGTTTTAATAAAGCGTCACCTTCTAAAATACTGTCAGCATCTATACCACATACATAGGGGTTTTTACTAACGTTGATTCCCACATTCAAAGCATCGGCTTTTCCGCCATTTTGCTTATCAACCACAACTAAATTAGGAATGTCTTTACAAGTGTAAACACCACGTAGTTTTTTTGTTCCTAAATAACTTTTATGAGTGGGATGTTTCCGTTCGAGATTAAAATGATCAACTAATTTTTTTAGTGTTGAATCCTTTGACCCATCATTAACTACCACCACTTCATAATTAGGATACTGAAGATTAAGAAGACTGGTTACACTTTCAATAATGCTTACTTCTTCATTGTAAGCTGGCGCGATAATTGATATACCTGGTAAAAGGCGATCTGAAAAAAGTAGAGAATATTTTCTTGTTTTAGATAGATTCACTTGTCTTTTTGATCCTCTTAAAGCAAAAAAGAAAAGAATTATATAAACTGTATTAATTGCTAAAAAGTAGAAAATTAAGTAGACATTAACTTCTATTAGAAAACCTATGATAATATCAGAAAAACTCATGCCAATTATTTTAACATTTAGCTTAACTAAATAAATTATTGGAAACAATAAGAGCGCAAAAGCTAACCATCTTAAGATCCAATATACTTTCTTTTTTTCCACTGGTGCTTTTTCTTTATTCTGAGAAACTGGAGCTAAACTTTGAAGGCCTAATTTAACAAGAATATTAGAATTTAAATACATTCTAAATTCTTTAATCATTTCTTCATCTTCGTTTAATTTTGATTTGATTAAATTTAAAAGATATTTTTCTATTAATTCATCGCGATTATTATTTAAGAAGTCAATTAAGGGTTCAATAATTTTTTGTTCTAAAATAAGTAAGATTATATCATTCAAAACTTCTTTTTTAATATTGTTAAATTTTAATAAAATGTAGTCAATTCTTTCTGAAAAAACAACAGTTAATTTTTGACGTTGAAATAAATTTAACGATTCATACATTCTTAATAGATGATCGAGAAAAGATTTGTTATTTAGAATGATTTTTGAAATCGTCTTCACTCTTGTTTCATCAAGACTATCGCTTCCAAAACTGTCTAAAATTCGGTTAAAACATTTGATTGTCGGTTTATAAGATAGCGATAATAAGGCATATTCTTGAACCATTAAATCTTGATGTTCTAAATAACTTGGGTCACTCATAATTTCAGGAGTATGTTGCAACAAATTCTTAAGTATTACTTCTTTAATCAAGTTATTTTGATTGTCTTCAAAAGGTCCACTTTTAATTATCCAATCTAATGTTTCTTGCATATAATTAATCAATAAAGCGTCAGCATGAAAAGAACCGATTCTTACTAATGCAAGTACTATTTCATATCTAGTGTCTTTAGCCCACAAAGAAAAACTGTCATAAATACGTTTATAATTATTACCTAAAAGCGTACATAATCTTTGATGATAATTATCAGTTGCTTTAATTAACGATTCAACAATTACCGGTATATAATCTTTATTAAGTCCGTAACGCATCTGAGCTACAATACTTAATCTTATCGATTCATTTTTTTCGATTTTGAATCTTTCAAAAAGAAGTGAGTAAATTTCTTCTGTTCTAATTCTACCGAGATAATAAATTGCTATTTGACGCTTATACTTACTTGGAGAATTTAACTTTTTTAATTGTTTTTTGATAAATTTTGTATCTTTAAAATCATTTATAATTCTTACTCTAACAGCATTTTCTAGATGGATCTGCTCATCAACTTCAATGAGAGCATCAAAAAAGAATTTTTTTGTAACAGGAATATTGGTTTCTTCATTATCAATATATTTTTTAAAAAGATAATCTCTGGCTTGCTTGACTTTCATTGATTTTCTTTCATGAACAGTTTTTTGCCTTAAAATTAGAATAATAAATATTAAGCTTACAAAGGCAAAAAAAGCAAGAACACCATAAACTGTGTTAATTATCATAAGGCCACCCGTTTATCGCGAATTCTCTTAATATGGCCAATAAGTTCTTCAGGTATTATAGGTTTTTGTAAAATTAAATCGACATCTAACAAATTTGCACGCATAATTACATCTAAATTTTTATGATGGCTGACAATAATGAAGGGAATATTGTTATAGTTTTGCGATGTATTGATTTTTTGTTTTAAGCGGAATCCATCTAGTTTACTGAGGTTTATTTCAGAAATAATGATATCAATGTTATGTTTTTCCAAGATTTCATAAGCATGGTAAATGTCTTTGGCAATCATTACATGATAATTAATTCTTTCAAAAATCTTCACCATTAAGTTTTGGTTTGTTTCATCCTCATCTACAAGTAAAATTAGACCTTCAACATAAGTATCTTTGTCTGTATTTTTATTTACTAGTTGACCTTTACCCTGGATTTTCGCCTTTTCTAAGCGCATTAAGGCGATATCGATAAACTGGTTAACTCGTTCTTCAACTGAATAAAGAGAATTTAGTTCTTCAATTGTGACTATTCCCATTGAGATTGTTATTGGTTCGACAAAAACTTCAGATTCTTTAACACTGTTACTTAGTTTCAAGGCAAATATTGTCAGCATTTTATCATCAACAGCGTGTTTATAAACAAAAATTCCCGGTCCACTTCTCTTAAAGAGGATTGTTTCATCACCTTTTATTCGATTAATGATTTGGACGAGATTTCTTATT
>JAVVFA010000072.1:0-6599 GCA_032251215.1 Candidatus Izemoplasmatales bacterium | reverse complement strand
ATTTATTCACATCCACAAATTCAAATTGATTCTTTAACTTTCGCCTCAGACTTTGATGCGATTGAAACATATAAACTGTTTGATAAAGCATTTGAAGATGAAAAATTAATTATGAATAAGTCATGTGTCATGGTAATTCGAACATTTAACGAGAAAAGCAAGAAGATTTACACTAGCTTAAGCAAAACAAATTTTAGTCCTTTAGCTTTTCCAGAATTTTTAAATAATAACTTAGGTTCAAACTATAAAATTGCTGTTCCAGCAGAGAGTTTTACAATAATATATGTTTCTTTTGATAAAATAGACCAAACTTTTGAAGAAACAGTCGATTTGATTGATAGTTTAATTGAGAAATATAAGCATCAACCAAATATTAATTCAACACTTGAGTATAATTTCGGTATTGCTTTAGCTGACAACAAAACAATAACAAAAGCTGATGTTATTGAAAATGCATTTGTTGCGATGCAAATGTCAAAAACTAAGAAAAATATTAAGCATTTAATATATTCGGAAGAAATCAAGAAAACAATAAAAAGAGAAAAAGATATTTACGCACAATTAGAACATGGATTTAACTTTAATGAATTCTTCCTGCAATATCAAATACAAAAAGATTTAAAAAAGAATTCCTATACTGGAGCGGAAGCTTTATTGAGATGGAATAATGGCCAATTAGGAAGCATTTCTCCAGTTGAGTTTATCAGCATTATTGAAAATAGTTTTTTTATCAATCGTCTTAGTTTGATGGTGATGGAAAAAGTAATTAAAGATTTTACGCCATTTGTAGAGTACATTAATCCAGATTTTAGAATATCTATCAATTTAACTTATTTTGATTTTTTCAATGAGTACATCATTCATAACTTGGTTGATTTAATTGAAAAAAGTCCAATATCATCAAAAAATTTCTGTTTTGAGATTACTGAGAGTGGTTACCTTGAAAATCAGAAAAAAACTAATGGAATAATTGATTTTCTTCATTCAAAAAACATCACAGTATTAATTGATGACTTTGGCACCGGTTTTTCTTCATTAGAAGTATTAAAAAATATTCATGTTGATAAAGTAAAAATTGATAGATCCTTTATCAAAGACTATCCGGAAAAAGATGATGGTAGTATTTTTAAAACTATTGTTAATTTAGTTCAAATTATGAAACTAGAAATCTTGGTTGAAGGAACTGAGACTAAGGAACAAGTAGATTTTGCTTTAGCAAATGGTTGTGATGAGATTCAAGGTTATTATATTTCCAAACCAATTCATATTGAAAATCTTGTAAAAAAATATTTAAATACAAAATCGGACTTCTAAAATTGAAGTCCGATATTTTTATATTTTTTAATGTTTATGATGCTCGTGCTCATCACAAACTGCTTCAGTCGATATTAAAGACTCATTCATAAAAGCTTTTATAACCTTAGATACTTGGCCTTTGACACCTCTTATTAAAATTATTCCTCAATTTTTAAGATTAGTAACTGCTAATGAACCGAGATTAACATAATGACTGCATTTATTTTATTTTCCTTAAGGAACTGTGGCAGCGTTCCTTTTTGATGTGGTGGATTAATAATTTTTTTGTTGTCAATATTAAATACTTGAAAAAAATCACAATGGCCGAAGTTTTGAGCTACTTCTTCACCGCTTACTGCAATTGCTAAACACATAAATAATTTCCTCGATTTAAAAGTTTCTTTTGCCTTGTCTTTTTCTTAATCTTAAAGGTTCCAAGCATTTCTCACAGTCATCTTCACATAAAGAAACTTCTCCGCCCTCAATAACGAGAATTTTTCCGTCAATAAGGGAAGTAGCTATTTTTTTCCGTGCATTGTTATAAATTCTTTGTACCGTGGTTCGAGCTACTTTCATTTGATTCGCAGCTTCTTCTTGAGTATATCCGAGATAATCTATTAAACGAAGTGTTTCGAGTTCATCATCAATAAATATAGTCTATCAAGGCTATTTGCTTTTTTACCCTTTGGTCCATAGACTAAGTATTTGGGTATATGGCAAACAGTTCTGGGTTTTGGTGGTCTTGGCATAAATTCACTCCTTTTAGATTATTCTATGTTATATATTGACATATGTCAAGTTTAAACAATAACATCTACCTCATCTGATTCTTTTAGTCTTAGACGAATTTCTTCGACAATTAGATCGTAATACTCTTCTGTTATTATAAACTTAGTTTTAAAAATTAAGTAAGCTAGACCCATTAATATAACAGGCATAATCGTAATTGCTAATCGCAATCCTAACTTCATGCTGGAAGTGGCATTATCTTTGAAAGCAAAATCAGCAGCATCATTTATAAACATTTCTTCAATTCCATCATTATTTGTATCAGTAAATTCAACAACTTCTAAAGCGTCATAGATAGCATCTTTACGTTCTTCAGTCATTTCTAATCCTTCAAGAATATTTGCTCTTTGAGTAATATCACTTTTATACTGTATTTGTTCTGAAATTGTCATTGTATCAAAGTAATTTTTTTGAGCTTCAAGTTCTGATACATTTTGACTTAAGACATAAATACCGAAAATGATCAAAACTAAAGTCATGATACCTTGTTGGATTGCACTAGCAAGTTTGACAACGAATGGTCTAAGTGAGAAAAGGATAGCTTCATTTCTTTTTCCAGTTTTGTATTCATTATATTCTATTGTATTTGTCATGTTAATAATTATTGTCATATAAAGAATAGCTTGTCCGCCAAAACACAAAGCTCCAAAGATACATACAGTCATAATATTAATTGGTAGAAAATTTAGATAACCCATTAAAAGAAATAAAAAATACCCTATGCTTATTATAATGATACTAAACTTCATCAATTGTGATCTGGTAAATTTCTTGGCAAGTGGTGCAAAGAAACTTTGAACGAGAATCGTTACAATACCAAAGGTTGCGACAAAGATTAAGACCATTGTTCCGTTGTATCCTAATTCTATATAGAAGAAATTATATCCTAGAGCTACTAAGATGCCACTCCCGATTGTATATAATAAAAGCGCTAGAGTAACCCAGAGAAGTTGATCATTATTTCTTATTGATAAAAACATTTGTTTTAAAGTAACTTTTTCATCTTCATGTGGGTTAATGTTTCTTGGTTCTTTGACACCAAAAACTGTCAAAGCTGTACATAATAAGAAAAATGCAACAAAAGTTATAGAAATAACTCGATATCCTGCAACAGCGTTTCCTACTGTAAAAAAGCTCACTATTGCATTGGCAGCAAAAGCTCCGACTGCAGCAAAAACCACTACCATTGAAGCTATTTGATCTCTTCTTTTCTTAGTTCTAGAAAGATTAGGTAAAAGTGACCAGTAAGGAATATCATTTAAAGTCCAAGAAATTTCCCAGACAAAATATATAATAGCAAAAAATATAACAAAGCCGGTGCCTGTTGGTCTAAAGTTAAACATTAAAAGTACTGTTATACTAGTTAATACAGCACCAATAACAATCCAAGGTTTAAATTTCCCAAACTTTGTCTTAGTATTTTCAACTATACTTCCCATAATCGGGTCATTGATTCCATCCCAAATTCTGCCAACCACTAAAATAATCCCGATGGCAAAAAATTGACCTTCAGTTAATCCTAACCCTGAAAACTGAATATAAGTCATCAAGAAAGTAGCTACTAAAGTATACATCATGTCTCTACCTATACCACTCACACTATAGGCCCATTTATTCCTTCTGTAAATCTTTTCTTCTAAGGTTTCAATACTGTTCATAACTTCCTCCGTATTTTTTAATATCAGTATAATTATAACAGTTTTTAATATTTATAAAACACTCCGATAGTAATTTTATATAAATATAGTATAATATTTCTAGTAGAGGTGATATCGAATGAAAACCATTGAAAATTATGTAGATTTTTTAAATATAATAAAGAGTGATATGGTTGTAATTATCGCTAAAACAAAAACATGTGTAATCTGTAAGCCAATGGCTGAAAAGCTTAATATATTTATGCAAGACTATCCATCTATACCAGCTTATGAATTATATTTAGAAGATGTAGAATTGTTTCAAGGTCAACATTTAGTTTTTACTGTTCCTACTATTTTAGTGTTCATTAATGAAAAAGAAATTTTGAGAGAATCCCGTTTCATTGACTTTGCAAAATTAGAAAGATTGTTTGACTTATATTTAAATTAATTTAGAAAATTTCGATATATAAATTTATGATTATATAAAGGAGAGATCTTTAATGATACTCAGTTTAGGATTGATAATTTTATTAGGTTTATCTTTAAATGCCATAATGCTAAAACTGAAAATTCCAAGCTTGATTGCCTATATTATAACTGGTATCATACTCGGACCCTTTGTTCTTGATTTGCTATCAGCTGATTTACTTAACATATCAGCTGATTTAAGAAAAATAGCTTTAATTGTCATTTTATTAAGGGCAGGACTAACTTTAGATATTAAAGATTTGAAGATAGTAGGAAAGGGTGCAATTTTACTAAGTTTCTTGCCTGCAACATTAGAAATAGTTGCAATTGCCTTTCTTTCACAAATTTTCTTTTCCATAACATTGATCGAAGGGTTTATCCTCGGTAGTATTGTGGCAGCAGTTTCACCTGCAGTTGTGGTTCCAAGAATGATTAAATTGATTGAACAAAAAAAGGGAACTGACAAGAGTATCCCGCAAATGGTACTAGCTGCAAGTTCAATTGATGATATTTATGCTATTGTTCTATTCACCATTTTTGTGCAAATTTATCAAACTAGTGAGCTCACTTTCGAAAGTATTATTTCTTTCCCTATATCAATTTTGCTTGGTGTTTTTGCAGGAATCATTGTAGGTTTAATATTAGTAAAACTATTTAAAAAATTTCACATGCGAGATACTGTTAAAGTTTTATTGATTTTTGGATTAGCTTTTCTTTTCGATTTTATTGAAACTTCACTCAAAGGAATTGTCCCATTTGCATCACTTTTGGCTGTTATAACCTTAGGGTTGACTGTTCTAAAAGCGTATCCTATTTTAGCAGAGCGATTAACACATAAGTTTTCTAAGATCTGGGTTTTCTCAGAAATGATTCTCTTTGTTTTAATAGGTGCTTTAGTAAGAATAACTGTAATTGCTGATGTGGGATTAAATTTTGTTATATTGTTAGTTTTGGCAATTTTTGTAAGATATCTATCAGTGATTTTATCTACTGGTGGTATTAATTTAAATGCTAAAGAAAGACTTTTTGTTTTTTTCGCTTATTTGCCTAAAGCAACTGTTCAAGCTGCCATTGGTGCAATTCCATTATCTCTTGGAATGCCAGGCGGAGAAATAATTTTAGGTATTTCAGTGTTAGCCATCTTTATTACCGCACCTTTAGGAGCGATATTAATTGATCGAACTCAAGATGTTCTTTTAGAACAAAATTAAAGCAACTGATTATTCAGTCGCTTCTTTTTTTGGATTACTGCCATAGAATTGATAATATATCGTCTCGATTCTACCATTATATAGTTTTCTTCTTCGATCAGCTTTTTTCCCAAACATTTTTTCAAAATCTTTTTCTGAAGTAATTACATAAGATGACCAAGTTACGAGAGAACTAAGTTTTTCTCCCATTAAATAGTAGAGTTTATTTACTTCTTCTTTTTCTAATAACCTTTCACCATACGGGGGATTTGTAATCATAATAGAAAAATTTTCTTCAGGTTTAAAATCAGTAAAATCTTTCTGTTCAAAAGTAATACAGTCAAGTACACCAGCATCATCGGCGTTTTCGATAGCTGCTTCAATGTTTTCTTGCAATATGTCGTAAGCATAGATGTTTATCTTTGCTTCATGGTCAATTGCTGAATAAGCTTCTCTTGTAACTTCTTTCCAAATTTCTTCTTCAATCAATGGCCATGTTTTATAAGCAAAGTCTCTTGCTAACCCTGGCGCAATATTTCTGCCAATCATCGCTGCTTCAATAACTATGGTACCAGAACCACAAAAAGGATCAATTAATATCCTATCCCTATTCCAGAAACTTAACATGACTAAAGCAGCAGCTAGAGTTTCTTTTAATGGGGCTATAACTGCGCTTTGCCTATAACCTCGCTTATGAAGCGCAACTCCTGATGTATCAATTGTTAAAGTAGCGATATCTTTTAATATCGATACTTTTACATTAAAAACGGGACCGTTTTCTGGAAACCAAGCAATATTGTATTTCTTTTTAAGGTTTTCAACTATTGCTTTTTTTACAATAGCTTGTGAATCAGAGATAGAAAAAAGTGTTGACTTAACCGATTGCCCGTCAACAGGAAACCTACCGTTTTTGGGGATAAATTCACTCCAGTCTATCACTGAAGTTTTATCGAATAATTCATCAAAGGTAACGGCTTTGAATTTAGCTACCTTTAATAAGACTCGATCTGCACATCTTAACCAAAGATTAGCTTTAACTATTCCTTTTACATCAGCTAAAAAAGTCACTTTACCATTTTCAGTTTCTGTGACTTCAAATCCTAATCCTAGTAATTCTCTTTTTACTATTGCTTCTAAACCAAAGGTTGTTGTCGCAATCATTTCATATTTTTTCATAATATCATCTCTTTCGTACCCATTATATCAAAACATATGT
>JAVVFA010000071.1:0-6641 GCA_032251215.1 Candidatus Izemoplasmatales bacterium | reverse complement strand
AAATGGACATGGACTCTGTTTGTAGCATTTGGGCCAACAATTTTCTTAGCACCGCCTTACATCATAGGTTTCTTTAAAAAAATGTGGTTGTTTTTAAAGAAAAAAAAAGAACCTGTCAGTAAAGAAGAAAATTAATTAATTGCTTATTTTCAACTAAATAAAAACTAGTTCAACTTTTGAATACAATAAAGTTGAACTTCTTTTTTAATCCAAGTCGAACCTAAAAAAAATGATATTATGATATAATTTTATTAGAAAGATATTTTCAATATATGAAGTGGAGGCTACAATTGATGAAAGAAGCTATGTTATATGAAATCATTAATAAAAATCTCCTCAAATGCAAAGTTTGTAATCATTATTGCTTAATCAAAAACAACGCAAGAGGAATTTGTGGTGTAAGGCAGAACATTGATAGTGTCATGTTTGCATTGAATTATGGATTGACAATTGCTAGAGCTATCGACCCGATTGAAAAAAAACCAATTCATCATTTTTTACCGAGAACAAATACTTATTCATTCGCTACTGTTGGCTGTAATTTGTCATGTGCATGGTGCCAAAATTGGGATATATCTCAGAGTTCAAAAAAAGGTAATCCAATCAGAGGAAAATATATCTCTCCCGAAAAACATATTGAAGAAGCTGTGAAAAATAAATGCGAATCAATTTCTTATACCTACTCCGAACCGACAATATTCTTAGAATATGCATATGACGTCATGAAATTAGCTCATGAGAAAGGTTTAAAAAATATTTGGGTAACAAACGGGTTCATGTCCAAAGAAACCTTAGAACTTATTTTACCTTTAGTTGATGCTTTTAATGTTGATTTGAAAGGTTTAAATAACGATAATTTAATTAGATATTGTGGCGGAACAATTAACCCAGTGCTTGATAATCTAATAACTATTCATCAAAGAAAAATACATTTGGAAATTACCACTTTAGTAGTTACTGGAGTTAATGATTCATTGCAAGAACTTAGCGCTGTTGCAGATTTTATTATTAATAAACTTAGTGCTGATGTACCTTGGCATATTACTAGATTTTATCCGGGATACAAAATGTTAAATGTTGAACCGACAAAAGTAGAAATTCTAAAAAAAGCACGTGAAATAGCTATCAAAAAAGGTATTAAACATGTTCATATAGGTAATATATTTTAATTTTAACAATAAGGAAGTGATTTTATGCCATTAGTTGGAGCTTATATAGTACCACATCCGCCAATAATCATCCCTAATATTGGTAGAGGAGAAGAACTTAAAATTGTCAATACAATAAATGCTTACCAACAGATATCTCGAGAAATATCTGAAAAAAAACCTGATACAATTATAATATCCTCTCCACACTTTCAGGGATACTATGATTATATAAAAATCAATTCAGCAAAAACTATCAAGGGTAATTTAAAAAATTTTGGTTGTGACTTAAGTATTGAGGTAGAATCAGATATCGAACTGGTAAAATCATTAGAAAAAACCCTTTTAGAAAATGATTTTCCAGCAGGAACATCAGGAAAAACAAATAACGATCTTGATCATGGTACTTTTATTCCTCTTTATTTTATTAATCAAGCGTATCAAAATTATAAATTGATTTTGGTTTCATTATCGGGTCTATCTCTAAAGAATCATTATGACTTTGGCACACTTATATCAGAAACATTATCAAAAAGCGATAAAAAGATTGTTTATATTGCTAGTGGTGATTTGTCCCACAAACTTAAAATCGACGGTCCTTACGGTTATGCTAAAGAAGGAGTAGATTTTGATAAACAGTTCGTAAAGGATATCATAGATAATAACTTGAATAACTTATTGAGTTTTGATGAATCATTTTTAAGAAAAGCAGCCGAATGTGGATTGCGATCATTTACAATTTTAGCTGGTGTTTTGTCTAAATATGACTATCAATCTAAACTGTTATCTTACGAAGGCACATTTGGAGTCGGTTATGCGGTTGTTTCATTTAATATAGCGGGTAAAAAAGAAATCAGTAAAAAAATTGATCCATATGTACATCTTGCAAAATCTACATTAGAAGAATATGTAAAGACAGGAAAAAAACTTAAAAAACCTACTGATTTACCTAAGGAAATGATTAGTGAAGTAGCAGGGGTGTTTGTCTCTTTGAAGAAGTTTGGACAGTTACGAGGTTGCATTGGAACTATGTTACCGACAACAAACAGTATAGCTGATGAAATAATTCAAAATGCTATAAGTTCAGGTACAAGAGATCCGAGATTTAAACCTGTAAGTGAATCAGAATTACAATTTTTAGAATACAGTGTAGATGTTTTAACAAAACCAATCTTGGTTAATGATATTAATGAATTGAATCCTAAAAAGTATGGTGTGATTGTAACTTATCGCAATAGGAACGGACTGCTGTTACCAGATCTTGATGGTGTAGATAATGTTAGTCAACAGTTGCAAATTGCCTTAAGAAAAGCAAACATATCAGAAGAAGATAATTACTCCATAGAAAAATTCGAAGTAGTTAGGCATTCTTAAATTTTAAATAGTATACTTTTAGAAAAATTAAACCATGTAATTTTGCTTTACTCTGAAAATTATATATGATATAATTTTTCTAGTTGGAATCATAGCTCAGTGGGAGAGCATCTGCTTGACGTGCAGGGGGTCGGGGGTTCAAATCCCTCTGGTTCCACCATAAAAAAGTGAAATAGCTTCCAAAAGTTGGAGATATGGTATACTAACCATACCACTCTGATGAAGGGAGCTTTTTTATTTTATAAGATTAATGCCAAGAAAAAATGAATGTTTTACACATTGTAAACTTTAGACTTTGTCGTCACAAAAGTATGACATATATGCCGTTAAATTTATTTGTAATATATGTTAAAATACTAACGAATAGGTTCATTATATTATCTACACCTATTTATTATTGTGATCATTATTTAAAGGTTGATTAAAGATTTTATTATACTATGAGATAAATTATATGCTATAATATACCTTTATTACGTGCTAATCTGACAGAAAATTAAATATGATATATAATGAGTATATAAAGCCTGAAGTTATATATTGCAGTTAATTTGAGAGGGGAGGTGACAAAATGAAAAAAATCTATATGAGCGCCCTAATCTTATCTTTTACAATAATAACTTTTCTTATGAGTATGCAATCTGTAAACGGATATGATCCAGGACTGTCTGGAAAATACTATCAAGAGAGTACGGTAGTTCAAGACTTGGACATTACATTTCAACATTATGCCACAAATTCTTCTTCCGAGCCTGATACAGTGCAATTCTCTGTTAGTAGAACAATGTCTTTTTATGGCTCATTGACAAGCACTCTTGAAGTTGATGCAGTTTTATATAAGACTGGTGTTGAAGCTGAGATAGGATATGGTCTTGATGAAACAGTAACCACGACAATGACTTGGGTTGTCCCCGCTTATTCAAGCGTAATCTGTAGGTATGGATCTGCAGGAATTTACACGACTGGAAATATGCAAACATGGGTAAGAGGGAGATTAGTTTCCTCAATACCAGTATATGCTGATTATACAACAATGAGCTACTCTGATAAAACGCAAGTATAAACTAAAATTGTGCATATCAAAATTTCTTTGATATGCACAATTAAATAGATAAAGAGGTGTTTAATGAAGAAAGTAATTTTTAATCGTCTATTTCCGATAATATTAATAATTCTTTCAATCAGTATTGTCGGTGTTATTTACAAAAATATTCACGGAATTAAGATTAATCACTATTTACAGTATTTTTTACCTTTTCAGGGACAAAGAGTAGTCTTAAATGGGAACCAAACGGAGTTAATTTTCTATTTTATTGATGAAGAACAATTAAGTGAAATAGCTAATAAAAGTAATATCATAAGCATTGACCTCATTTCAAACTTAGGAAATGAAGTCCGTGTAGATGATTGGAATATAATCACAAATTCTGGTTTTTATTCAGGATCAGAGTATTTCGGTAAACAGTTGTATATTTATGCAACTTTTGAGTCGGAAATGATAATCTCTTCAATAAGAATTACATATCTAGATGTTGTAGAAGAACATGATATAGGGGAACTTAAAATAGTAATTCAAGATATAAATAATGAAATGGCTAACACACAGATAATAACGAATGCAAGATCTTTTTCTTCTCAGGGATTTATTGTCAACGAAGACACTCAATATTTCGTCTCAGAACCATCTCTGCTAACAATTACAGCTAATGGATTTGGAGACTTTGCTTTTAAAATAGCATCTATTGATTTAGGAATCGAGGGATTGGGGATTGACAATTCAACTTTAAAATTAATTGATGGAAGTATTGATTATGGTGTTGCATTTCAAACAAACCCTGATAATGAAGCATATATCAATTTGAATACCGTTGATATGTTATCAAATCAAAATATCACAATCGATGTAACTTCAATTCCAGTACAAGCGATTGTCGCAATGCAAAAAACTTTACTGTATAATAATAGTCCAATTGTAACAGTCATCAATCCGGTTTATGTTTGCATAGATGAGGTATCAAAAGCCCATTATCAATTTGGTGATTATAATAACTATAGTATAAATATACCTCATTTCATGAGTGATGATTATGTTCAAAACTTATTGGAAGGCCAAGGAAAATGAAAGTAGATGTAAAAGAACTAGGAAAAACTTATAAAATTGGAATATTTAAAAGAAGAATCACACAAGCTATTAGTGAAGTAACGTTTTCACTTGATGAAGGAACTATTTTGGCTCTTGTTGGCCAGAATGGCGCAGGCAAGACAACGTTAATTAAGTGTATTTTAAATTTAATCAAAAGCGATCATGGGACTATCATAATTAATGATCAATCAGTGCAAGATTTTATTAAAAGCAAAGAACTCGGATATATGCCAGAGAAACTTGATTTCCCTAGAATGACTACACTAAGAGAATATATCACGGATTTGATGATCTTGAGAGGTTGTAAATCTTCAGAGTATGAGAAACAAATTCAATACTATGTGGATAAATTTTATTTGACAAAACACATCGACAAAAGATTATCTGAATATTCTAAAGGGACTATGAAGAAGGTGGCTTTTATCCAAGCAATCATTCATAAACCCAAACTTATTATACTTGACGAACCTACTGATGGGCTCGATCCAGTTTCCAGAAGAACTTTGTTAAAAGAAATACTTGAAATCAAAAAAAATAAAGGAATTGCAATTATAAGCACTCATATTTTATCCGATTTAGCCATGATTGCGGATGAAGTTATCATGCTCCAAGATGGAAAGATTGTTAGTCACGAAGCAATAAAAAATATTCAAACATCTCTAGATGACTGGTATTTGAATGAAGTTTACAGGTCTGGAGGCATGGATAAATTATGATTAAGGTTATGAAGTATAAATTAAATTATTTATTATCAAATAAATTTCTCGCAATTTTTATACCGATATTATTTGCTATATTAAATTTTGAAATAATCATAAATTCTGGAGTTTTGTTGTCTGGTGGAGCTAACTTTAACGCGGACATTAAATACCAGTTAGTTTTAAATAACTATATAGTTGTAATTTCTTTTTTTGGTTTTCTCGCAGCAATATTTATTGGTTCGAGTGTTTTAGGCCCTGATATTCAAACAGGAAATCTATATATTATTTTATCAACATATCCTTCACGAAAAAAGTATTATTTTGGAACCTTTGTCACGTGTGTGATTTACTTGTTGGCTGTACAAATTTTATTGTTAATAAATGAAATGATTCTGATTTGGATATTTGACATTCAATATTTAGCTTCTGATATTTCATATGTTTTTTTTCAAAACGTATTAAATTCAATAGTCGCCCTTTCGCTGACTTCTTTAGCTTCGATTTATGTTAAGGGTCACGGATCAGCCTTTGTCGGGTTATTAGGATATGCATTTTTTAGCGTTTACATTTTCAACACTATCCCATTTATTAATTCAAATTTAGTATTTGACATGACACAATACAAGAATATCTTGGTCAACTTTTTTCCAATAGCAAATATATATGGATTATCCTATACTGAAACGTGGGTTTCTGAACTCTATAATGCTATTCCTTTGTTTGGAAGCATGTACTTATATCAACTTTTATATATTGTGTGTCTCAGTTGTTTAAGTGTTATCCTATTCAGTAAAAAAGATTTATAGCGGTCGGTTCTAGATATAAGTAACTTTTTTTAAAAAAATTCTATATTTTTATGAAAATTTGGCTTGTTTGCAAAAAAACAAGCCAATTGTTACTTAAAAGATGAAAAATATTTAAATTATAATCCGCCAATATTCTTCAATTCTATTCTGCCTTATGTATGTTTAGTGAAATAATAATTGAAATCTGATTTTAAAAATACAAGGTTATTTTGTTCGAATATACATAATTTCATCTAAAAATAACTGGCATGACTAGATGATTTTTTTAAACATATTAAATATATGATGGTTTTAGTTCCAAATATTGTATTATTTTAAGAAATATTGTAAGGGTCAAAACAAGGGTCAAACTAGTTTAAAATATTATTAAAATGGCTAAATATAGAGTAATAAAGAGCATGTGTGAGAATGCTTGACGTGCAGGGGGTCGGGGGTTCAAATCCCTCTGGTTCCACCATAATGGCTTGAA
>JAVVFA010000070.1:0-6644 GCA_032251215.1 Candidatus Izemoplasmatales bacterium | reverse complement strand
CTTGGTACTCGAAACATTAAGTTTATAAGCGTGTTCTTTGAAAGCTTTTTTTATTGCTAATGTTTCAGTAATATCATTCAAAGGAGTTGAAGTACCGTGTGCATTGATATAATCTACGTCTTCTGGTTTTATACCAGCATCAGCAAGAGCTATCAACATACAATCTCTCGCTCCATTGCCTTCTGGGTCAGGTCCAGTAATATGAGTTGCGTCACAGGTAGATCCATATCCAACAATTTCACCATAAATTTTAGCATTTCTGTTTTTGGCATGTTCATACTCTTCTAAAATTAAAGTAGTAGCTCCTTCTCCCATTACAAAACCGCTTCGATTTTTATCAAAAGGAATGCTTGCGTAATTAGGATCATCACCTCTGTTCAAAGCTTGCATAACAGCAAAACCCCAAATTCCAAAAGGAATGACAGATGCTTCGCTACCGCCTGTGATAATTACATCAAGGTAGTTATCCCTAATTGCTCTAAAAGCTTCTCCAATTGAATTAGTCGCGCTGGCGCAGGCTGTGACATGACTTAATACTGGTCCATGTATTTTATATTTTATAGCAATATTTCCGGCCGCTAAGTTAATAATTGAACTTGGAATAAAATAAGGACTGATACGATGGTATCCTTTTTCAGACGCTCGGTCTTTTTGTTTAGAAATTGTTTCTAAACCACCAATACCACTTGAGTAATAAACTCCAACTTTATGGTCATTTTCTTTACTAAAATCGAGTTCAGAATCTAAAATAGCCTCATCAGTAGCAATTATCGCTAATTGCATGAAACGATCTGATCGTTTCATTTCTTTTAATCCGAACTTAGCTTCAAAATCATATCCTTTAATTTCGGCCGCTAACTTTACTTCATCATTGCTAGCGTCATAATGGGTAATAGGTTTAATTCCATTCACACCATTCTTGGCATTTGCCCATGTTGTATTGGCATCATTACCTAATGGAGTGATGGCACCAAGGCCAGTAATTAAAACTCTTCTTTTAAAATCGCTCATCTAGATCATTCCTCCGTTTACTCCTATTACTTGACCCGTGATATATCTTGCTTGGTCGCTAGCTAAAAACAAACATAAATCTGCAATATCATCAGCTTGACCAAAACGATTTAATGGTATTTGTTTTAAGTATGCCTCTTTAAGATTTCCTGGTAAAGCATCGGTCATTTCTGTTTCTATGAATCCAGGAGCTATTGCGTTTACTGTAATACCACGACTACCAAGTTCTTTAGACAAGGATTTTGTTAAGCCAATTATACCGGCTTTTGAAGCAACGTAATTTGATTGGCCGGGATTACCGATAAGTCCAACAACGCTGGTAATATTAATGATTGAACCAGATTTATTCTTTAGGAGATATCTACTTAGATGTCTGCACATGTTCCAAGTGCCTTTGAGGTTAACTTCAATCACTCGGTCAAAATCTTCTTCCGTCATCCGAATTATCATGTTATCTTTAGTTATTCCTGAATTGTTAATTAAAACATCGATGGTTCCAAATTTTTCAATCCCTTTTTCGACAAGAATTTTGGCTTCTTCAAAATTAGAGACGTCAGCTTGAATGGCTATCGCATCTCCACCTGAAGAAATTATTTCTTCGACAATTTTTTCAGCACTAGTTTTAGATTGATGATAGTTGATGATTACATTAGCTTTAGCTTCCGCAAATTTTTTTGCGATAGCTACACCAATTCCTCTACTTCCTCCTGTAATCAAAACGGTTTTGTTTTTTAAATTATCCATTATTATCCTCCAATTTAGTTAAAGTCTGGTTTAATGAACTTTCATCTTCTATGTTCAAAACTAAAACTTCACGATTGATTTTTTTTACAAAACTACATAAAGTTTTTTTAGGTCCAATTTCAATAAATGTATCGATGCCTTCATCAATAGCTTTTTCAATCATTTGCGTGAATTTAACACTATTAGAAATTTGTTTCACTAACGCATCTTTTATATTCATATCACATTGATATAAATCTCCAATGATATTTATAAATAGATTTTTTTGTGGTTTTTGTAAATTATAGTCTTTTAAGAATAATTCAAATTCTTGTTCCGCATCTTTCATCATTTCAGAATGAAAAGCTCCATTGGTTTTTAATAAAATCGCTCTTTTAGCACCGTTAATTAAAGCCAATTCATTAAAAGTAAGAATTGATTTTTCTTCACCGCTTACAACAAATTGATTATTTGTATTATAATTGGCAATTGTAATATATCCAGGAACTTTTTTAATTAAATTCAAAATATTTTCTTCGCTTAAGCCAATAATAGCACTCATTTTACCAGAAGTTTTTTGGGTTGATTTCTCCATCAAGAAACCGCGTTCCTTAACTATTTTTAAGCCGGTTTCAAAATCAAACACTTCGTTATGAAGGTAAGCTCCATATTCTCCAAGACTTAATCCTAAACTATATTGAGACTCTACGACTTTTTCTTTTAGTATTGTCAAGATAGCATGATACATAGTAAATAAGCATACTTGAGTATAAATCGTTTGCGAAAGTTTCATTTCGTCATTAAACATAATCTCAGTTAAAGGATAATCTGTAAGCTCTTCAGCTAGCTTAAAGACATCTCTGAAGGATTCATACTTTTCATATAATTCTTTACCCATACCAAGATATTGCGATCCTTGACCTGAAAACATTAATGCTATTTTCATCCAATCATACCTTTAGCTACTAAACTGTTTTCAAATATATCTTCAAGAATTTCTTTTACAGACCTAATTTCTTTAACTAAACCAGCAGATTGCCCAGCCATAAAACTGCCGTTGTCGACATCACCGTCAAATACAGCCTTTCTTAAAGACCCAAGAGTTAATTTTTCTAATTCTTCTAAACTAGCGTTTCCATATTTAGTTAAATTTAAATATTCGCGAGCCATTTTGTTTTTTAAAACTCTAACTGGCGCACCGCTTTGTCTGCCAGTAACAACAGTTTCAGTGTCTTTAGCGTTAATGACTTTTTCTTTATAATTATTGTGAATTGGGCATTCATGACTAGCCAACAATACCGTTCCTATTTGAACCCCCTTAGCTCCTAAAACGAAGGCAGCATCTAAACCTCTATAATCAGCTATTCCTCCAGCCGCTATCACTGGTATATTTACAGCATCAACTACTTGAGGAACTAAAGTCATTGTTGTTGTTTCGCCAATATGACCACCAGCTTCAGTGCCTTCAACTACCAAAGCATCGGCGCCTGACCTTTCTAATCTTATCGCAAAAGCTACACTTGGAACAACAGGAATAACAATAATTCCTGCTTCTTTCCATTTTTTCATGTAAACACCAGGGCTTCCGGCTCCAGTAGTTACAATCTTAACTCCTTCTTCGATAACTAAATCGCTTATTGCTTCTGCATAAGGACTCATTAACATGATATTTACTCCAAAAGGCTTATCAGTTAATTCTTTGGTTTTTCTAATTTCTTCTCTTACTCTTTCAACGTCCCAGCCACCACAACCAATTAAACCTAAACCACCAGCATTACTAACGGCGCTAGCTAATTGATGAGTGGCAATATTCGCCATACCACCTTGAATAATGGGGTATTTTATCTTTAACAAATCTCTAATATCCATAGTTATCTTATCAACTTAAATATAATTTAAGTAAAATCCTTTCTTTAAAAAATCTAATATTGAATTAAAGCTCCAGCCCAGGTCAAACCACCGCCAAAAGCTACAGTGATGAATAAATCATCTCTTTTTAATAAGCCTTTTCTGACAGCCTCATCGATTGCGATTGGTACGCTTGCAGCCGAGGTGTTACCGTACTTGTCTATATTGATATACATCTTTTCCATATCCATTTCTAGTTCTCTAGCTGATTTATCGATAATTCTCATATTTGCTTGATGGGCAATTACATAATTTAAGTCCTCAGTTGATAAATGATTTCTTTTCAACAAGTGTTTTACGGTTTTAGGCATAATTCTTGAAGCAAATTTAAAAACTTCTGTACCATTCATGTGTATATGATCTTGTGAACTAACAGCATTTACTTCTGGATCTTTTAGACCAGGATTTTTACAGAAAAGCAACATTTCTGTATCTCCGCTTGAACCGGTAATGATATCCTTAATCTTATTTTCTTTACTCTTTCCTAATACCATCGCTCCTGCGCCGTCACCAAATAAAACACAAGTATTGCGATCTCGCCAGTCAGTTAAGCGGCTTAAAGTTTCTGCACCAACAATTAAAGCGGTTTTAAACGCCCCACACTTAATCATTTTATCAGCTATTTGCATTGAATAAATAAAACCGCTACAAGCAGCATTTATATCAAATGCAGTTATATTTTCTATTCCGAGTTTTGCTTGCAATAAATTAGCGACACCAGGAAAAGCAAAATCTGAAGTTACTGTAGCGACAATAATTAAATCAATTTTATTTTTATCAATTCCACTTGACTCAATAGCTCTTAAAGCGGCATTATATGCTAAATCTAATGTTGATTCATTTGTGACTATGTGTCTTTCTTTAATTCCTGTTCTTGAATAGATCCATTCGTCTGAAGTATCGACGTATTTTTTTATATCTTCATTTGTTAGTATTTTATCAGGAACATAACTTCCAGTTCCTAAAATTTTAGTATATGTCACTTGGTAAACCCTCCAATATTATCATAATTGAATCTTTGTAAAAAGCCATAACTTCTTGCTTTGGTGTTTCTTAGGTAAGTTATTTCTGTTTTTGATAGGTTTTTTAATTTATCATATTCAGCCATAATTCTTTTTTTAGTTTCGAAAAAAGTCATTTGTTTATCTAAATGAGCTCCGCCTAAAGGTTCTTTAATAATGCCATCAATTATATTGAATTCTTCTAAATCATAGGAAGTTAATTTCATTACTTCCGCAGCTTGAGGCGCTTTTGAAGCATCTTTCCAAATAATGCTTGCGTAGCCTTCAGGGCTAAGGATTGAATAAATTGCATTTTCCAACATTAATATTTTATTAGCAAACCCTAATGCTAACGCTCCACCACTTCCACCTTCACCAATCACTACAGCGATTACAAGGACTTTTAATTTACTCATTTCAAAAAGATTCAGAGCTATTGCCTGACCTTGACCGCGTTCTTCAGCGCCAATGCCAGGATAAGCTCCCGGTGTATCGATTAAAGTCAAGATTGGTCTATTAAATTTTTCAGCTTGTTTCATCAATCTCAAAGCTTTTCTGTAACCTTCTGGATGTGGCATCCCAAAGTTTCTCTCAATATTTTCTTCAGTTGTATAACCTTTTTGTTGGCCGATTATTGTAAATGGAATTCCGTTTATTGTCCCTATCCCTCCGATAATACTAGCGTCATCACCGAAACAACGATCGCCATGTAATTCGAGGAAATCCTCAGCTAAATAATCAATAAAATCTTTAGCTTTAGGTCTTTGTTTGTGCCTTGCTAATAAGACGCGATCCCAAGCATTAAGTTTTTTCATCTCAGTTTTCTTAAAATATTCAACCTCTTCTTTTAATTTAATTACCGACTCACCTTTACCTAATTCGCTAATTTGTTTTTCCAAAGCTATTAACTTTTTTTCTTTATCAAGGATATTCATTAATTTATCCTCCTATGAAAATTAAGTAATTTTGCTAAAGTTTTCTTTAAATCTTTCCGATGAACTATCAAATCAACAAATCCTTTTTTTAATAGAAATTCCGATTTCTGAAAATCATCAGGAAGTTTCTGCTTGATTGTTTGTTCGATAACACGTGGCCCGGCAAAACCAATTAAAGCATTTGGTTCAGCCAGTATTATATCTCCTAAAGATGCAAAACTAGCGGTAACACCGCCAGTAGTAGGGTGTGTAAGCACGCTAATATAAAGGTAGTTTAAATTCGCGTGTTTTGCGACTGCAGCACTAGTTTTAGCCATTTGCATTAAGCTAAATATTCCTTCTTGCATTCTCGCTCCACCAGAAGCTGTAAAGATAATTACTGGTAATTTTTTATAGATTGCATATTCAAAGGTTTGTGCGACTTTCTCACCGACAACACTTCCCATACTTCCCATTAAAAAATAGCTATCCATAACTCCAATTACACAAGGTTCACCAAAAATTTGGCCAAAACCATAAACATAAGCCTCATCCAGGTTTGTAGCCTTTTTATAAGCAGCGATTTTTTCTTCATATCCCTCTTGAAAAAGTGGGTTAAGGGTAATATAGCCTATTCCTTTTTCAATAAAAGTATCTTCATCTAAGATGTATTTCAATCTGTCAACTGCACGCATGCGAAAATGATATCCGCAATGCTTACAGACATAATCATTCTCAATATTCTGTTTTGTATTAATAGTTCTTTCACATTGAGGACATTTCTCATATAAACCTTTAGGTACATCAAAATTTTGAATTTTATTATAAGAACTCTCTTCGTGAATTAACTTAATGTTTTGTTTTAATTTTTTTCTTTGATTAATTGTTTCGCCGATTTTATTCATATTCATTATATCCTAACAATGTTTCGATTTTTCTATCGATGAAACTAGTGTTAAAACTGCCTTTAGAATAATCTGAATCTATCATTATCATGTATAAAAACGTTTGGTTCGTATCTATTCCTTGAATTACCAATTCTTCTAAAGCTGCACGCATTTTTTTAATTGTTTCTTCGCGGTTTTCA
>JAVVFA010000069.1:0-6681 GCA_032251215.1 Candidatus Izemoplasmatales bacterium | reverse complement strand
TAATTGATTCACCTTCAATATATACATAATCTGTTACAGCAATTCTAAAGACGCCATCAGTTTCATCCATTGAGAATTGGTTTAAAGGCATACCTTGGATTTCACCAACAGCTTTGAAGTAAAGTTCATTGTTTTCAATCACAAATCTTAGAATAAATGTTTTATTACCATAAATATTTGCTTCTTCATCATAGAAATACTTGTATACAGTGGCATATAGATTATTGGCACTCATATATATTTGGTAAGTGCTTCCCAAATATGCTTTTACTTCAGCGTCTTCAAAGTCATCAACTTTAAAAGAAGCTAAGATCAAATAACTGAAATTTTCGCTGTCATTCGGCATAAAGAATATTCTATCTGCAGGTAAATCCAAAAGTTCGTCACTTACAACAGAATCTTTATATTGAGGAATGAAATCTTCTTCTTGATAATAGTAACTGATGGAGTAATTATTCATTATCAAATATAAATAACCGTCAATCATTCTCGTACTAGCTATATAACTAGAATCAAATTCTAATTCTCTAAATACTTCGATATCATTGACATCACTCTTATCTAGAACTATGATTTTTGTCCCATAAAAATAATTGTAATAAGGCCAGTAATAATCATAATCTTCGCCAGTAACCTTACTATCATCTGGTTGAGTAACTGGATTTTCCAAATAGTAATAATAACTTCCTAATAAAACAATCTTATCTTCGTAAAGATATAAACTGTCAAAATACATATCTATTCCTTCATAAGTATAGACAATATCTAATGTTTCTGCGTCAATCATGAAGAACTTATTGCCTGAGGTTATATAAATATAATAACCGTCAGTCATTATTGTATCTGATTCTTCTACACCAGCAACTTGATTATTGGTCTTGGAAAAATCTCTTTCACCATCATCTAAGTCAACACCTGCTTGAGGAGTTTCAATACCTGTAGCAGAATCTTCCAGCATATAATTAATGGAATAATAACGATTATCATTCTCATCGTAAAATTGTTTTAAATACTCTCCCAGCTGTTCATACGAACTAAAAGAACCAACATTATCTCCTGTTGGTGTTTCCACCGTTTTAGTGTTACAAGAAATAAAAACTAAAGCAGAAAATATCATAAAAAATAGCATTACAAATCTTTTCATAAAAAACCTCCTTATAAGTTTTCACTTATATAAACAAACGAAGAGTTAATTTAAATGGAGTTATTTTGTTAAATCTAAAAATAATTCAATATCTTCTTTCAGAAGTTCTAGTGAACTTAACCAGAAATATTTCTTGGTAACGTCAATATTCATCAACTTAGCAACATCTTCTACCTTGTTTTTCCCGGTCGCAGCTAATAATTGATCGTAATTAGCCACAAAAGTGTCTTTATCTTCTAAATATTTAGAGTATAAACCTTTAGCGAACAATAAACCAAAAGTGTAAGGAAAGTTATAATAACTTAAGCCTCCAGAATAGTAGTGTGGTTTGCAGATCCACATATATGGATGTAAATATGAAGAATCTAAACCGTCTCCATAAGTTTCTAGTTGCGCTTTTAACATTAAGTCATTTAATTCATCTACGTCAAAAACTGTTTTTTCTCTACCTTCAAAAACACTTTTTTCAAAGATAAACCTTGACATAATATCTATGATAACCGCTGTATAACTTTGAATTGATGATTCTAATAAGAATATTTTTTCTTCTTTTGTTTCAGCATCTTCAAGCGCTGCTTTATTAACAATCGTTTCACAGAAAGTTGAAGCAGTTTCTGCGACAGGCATTGTATAAGAACTGTTTAAACTACTTTCCTTAAAGATAACTTCGCCGTGATAAGCATGTCCTAATTCGTGAGAAAGAGTAATCATATCACCAAAAGCGCCAGTAAAGTTAGTCATAATTCTACTTTCTTGAATTGTATGAATATTGGAACAGAAAGCTCCGCCTCTTTTGCCTTTTCTTGGGGTATAATCAATCCAATCTTCTTGAAAGGCTTTTTTTGCCATTTGATATAAAGGATGGCTAAATGTTTTAAAGTTCTTTAAGACATATTCATTAGCTTCATCAATTGTAAATCTTTTATTTACAGCACCGATAGGAGCGTATAAATCATAGAAAGGCAAACCATTCTTATGCCCTAAAAGTTCGGCTTTTCTTTTTAAATAACTTCTAAAAACATCATAGTAATCTTTAACTGCAGCTTGCATAGCATCCAATGTTTCTTTACTCATACGGCTATTATTTAAAGCTTGAGCTAAAGGACTTTCAAATCCTCTTGCTTGCGAGATGATATTGACTTCACCTTTGATTGAATTTAAAGCTGCAGCAACACTCTTATCAATTTTCTTATATGAAGCAAGTTCAGCTTCATAAGCTTTTTTTCTCACAATTGGATCTGCATCATCAGCTAAATTTCTAACTTCTGATAAAGTGATAATCTTATCTTCGAATTCCACTTCTAAAGTCGATGTAAGAAGTGATTGTAAAGTACCCCATGCGCTAGAACCGGTTTGTCGCAGTCTTGCGACCATTAATTCCATTTCATCTTCAAGCATATGAGATGCTTGTTCTTTAATTTCTAAAAGATAAAATTTATGTTCTTTTAAAAAAGGATTCGCTTCGATATCTTTTTCTAAGTCAGGATAAGCCGCAACCCATTTGATGAAGATAGTTCCAATCTTTGTTAATTCAGTAAATTTTCTTCTAAGAAGATTACTCATTTTCATTGCTGTTTGATTTGTGCTTTCCACTGATTCTGTTAAAGATGCAAAGCGATAAAGTTTACCGATAAGTTTATCAAAATCAATTTCATTATTCATATAACGAATTAATTTTTTTGTCTTTTCATCATAATTTGAAAAATCAATTGCTTGTGAGTTAATCTCTAAAATTAGCTTTTCAACTTGTTCCAGATCTTGAGTAAAACGTGGATCATCAAAACTTAAATATAACTTGTCCAAATTCCATTTTTTCATGTTCTTCTCCTTTAATTTTTATTAAAATCTGCTTTTGTCATCACATATAACTTACTTCTTTTTAAACCGTAATCCTTGCTTTCATAATCTTCATCATGAAGATACTTGAAAGGAAATTTGCTAATTAATTTCTGTGATTTTCTATTTTCCAGAAAATGACCTACATATATTTTTTCAATGTTCAATTCATTAAAAGCGTGGTTTAAAATCGCTTTGACCCCTTCTGTCATGAACCCTCGATTTTCATATGCAGTGGATAATACATAACCAATTTCTTTAACCTCGCCAAATTCAGCTAAATTTCTTATGTGTAATCCAATAGACCCAATCACTTTTTCTTCAGTTTTTAGATACATTGCCCATACTTCATCACCGCCAATAAAGTGCTCAAGTATCTTTAATGAATATCCTTTGTTTGGATGCGGTAACCAACCCGCATTAGGACCCACTGTTTCTAATCTTGCATAATCATAAAAGTCATCTAAATCACCGATAACGAATTTACGTAAAACTAATCTTTCTGTTTCGATTTGTCTCATTTGAAGATTTCCTCGACACTGAAACCTTGATTGATGATATTCAGTGGTTTTCTTTCATTTATTTCAATTGTTTTAGTGTTTTTAATTGCAGATTTTAAATACTTTTCAAATTCAAATGCTTTTTCAAAAGTCTCAGCTCTTTCAACTGTTGGTTTTATTACTGGACGCTTTGGTACATAGACGGTACAACAATCAGAAAATGGTCGATTAGAAATTTGGTAAGTTTTAATCTTCTTAGCGATTTTTATAATTTCGTTTTTATCAAATGTCGCTAAAGGTCTAATTACTAAAGAACTGACTACAGCTTGAACAGTAATTAAACTTTCCAAAGTTTGTGAAGCCACTTGCCCGATTGAATCACCCGATACAATCGCTTTACAATTATTCTTTTTCGCAAGGCTGTCAGCTATCCGATACATCATTCTTCTCATGATGGTGATAATGTAAGTTTCTGGAGTTTCAGAAAGAATCTTTTCATGAATTTCTCTAAAAGGTACAAGGTGTAATTTAATTTTTGAACTAGGAGCATACTTGGATAATACCGTCACTAAATCAATTACTTTTTGAACGGATTCAATTGGTGTTAAAGGTGAAGATTCAAAGTGCACACACTCAATTTCCAAGCCGGTATTCATCGTTAAATATCCAGCAACTGGAGAATCAATTCCGCCACTGATCAAGAGCATTGCCCTTCCCCCTGTAGAGGTTGGAAAACCGCCCATTCCCAAAATTCTTTCAGTAAAGATATAAGTACCTTCATTTCGAGCTTCAATGTTCAAAGTCTTTTCTGGTTTTTTAACATCAACAACTAAATTTTCTACTTCTCGTAAAACCTTTTTTGAAACTAAATTAGATATCTCAAACGATTTTAAATTAATCGATTTATCAGCTCTTTTAGTTTCAACTTTAAAAGTGGTTTTTTTAGTTATTTCATGCTTTAAAAGTTTAATGGCTTTTTCAGCGATTTTATCTAAATCATAATCACACTTTAGGGTTTTACTGTAAGAACTTAAACCTGAGATAAAGTTTAAACGATTAATTACTTCATCAGCTTCTACTCCATTTAATTTAATAAAAACCAAATCATGTTGAAACTCAATCTCAACGTTTAGCCCATACATTTTATGAGCGATTTGATTATTTATATTGTGACGAAAGATATGTTGATTTTTTCCTTTTAAGATTAAGTCACCATATCTAATCATTATATATTCGTACATATTAATCACGTCTCTTTCATAATTATTTTATCATATTTATTGTCTTTTAAATTAAGTTATTTTATAATATTAATCTAAGGGAGTGATTTTAAATGAATAACGATCTTCTATTTACTCACGCTGAGTTATTTATCGATAAAAAATTAAATATTTATTCTAATTTAGCAAACATGTCAGCTATTATAATGGAAAATATACCTGATTTAAATTGGGTTGGTTTTTATCTTTATGATGGTGAAAAATTATACCTTGGACCATTTCAAGGAAAAGCTGCAGTTACTTTAATCGACATGGGCAAAGGTGTCTGTGGAACTAGCGCTGTTAAAAGAGAGATAATCATCGTTGATAATGTTCATGAATTCCCTGGGCATATCACATGTGACTGTGACAGCAACTCAGAAATTGTGGTTCCGATTATTAAAGATAACCAATTGTTTGGTGTCTTAGATATCGATTCACCGAAGATAAATCGCTTCGATGAAGTCTTAAAAAACGACCTAGAAAAACTGGTAAAGCTTTTAGTTGACTTTTTATAATCAATAAGTTATAATACTTTGTGCGCATGTAATAAAAAGCAGTTGTTTTATGGTGATTTATCTGTTTGATTATTCCAAATTTAGGGTTGTTAGTACTGTTAACTGCTTAACAAGAAACCATCAAAATAATCAAAATAAGTTATTGTAAGGCTCCTCAAACGTTACTACGTAATAATAAAATAAGGAGGAAAATATATGTCAAGATTTACAGGATCAACTTGGAAACAAAGTCGTCGTTTATCTTATTCTGTTTCTGAAACAGGTAAAGAATTGAATAAACGCCCATATGCACCAGGACAACATGGACAAAGACGTAAAAAAGTATCTGAATATGGTGGACAGTTACAAGAAAAGCAAAGAGTTCGTTTCACTTATGGTGTTAACGAAAAACAATTCCGTAAAACTTTCAACGAAGCTAAGAAAATGCAAGGTAAACAAGGTGAAAACTTCCTTTTCTTACTTGAATCAAGATTAGATAATTTAGTTTATCGTGCTGGTTTCGCAAGAACTAGACAACAAGCTAGACAATTAGTTAATCATGGTCATATTCTTTTAGATGGTGGCAAAGCAACAATTCCATCAATGAGAGTTAAACCAGGTCAAGTAATTTCAATTAAGGAAAAATCTAAAGACTTAGTAATTATTAAAGAATCTTTAGAAGCTGTTGTTTCACGTCAAGAATACATCGCTTTCAATGAAGATTTAGTTACAGCTACTTACACACGCTTGCCTGAAAGAAATGAAATCTTACCTGAAATTAAAGAAAACTTAATCGTTGAACTTTATAACAAGTAAAAAACTAATAAAAACCAAGGAAATTCCTTGGTTTTTTTATTTGCAAAAAGGGAAAAAAGTATATTAAATAAAACATATGTCAATAACTGGTTATTATGTAATAAATGTGATAATGGATTTCATAAATTTATGCTTTTTTATTATTTATGATTGTGATATAATGAAGTATATTTATTTTTATAAATAAAAATAGAGATAAGGATTAACAAGACAAATTACATATGATGTCAAAAAGACTTTATCAAGAAGAAAAAATTGATATTTTGCGACAAAAGTTAAGTAGTATTTTTTTACTACTTTTTTACAATTAAATCGCTAAATATATAATGAAACAAATTATAGGAGGATGGAAATGAAATACGTTACTACATTTATCGCTTTATTGCTCGTATACCTGTTTCTAGCAGGTTTTACCGTCAATGAAGTAATCCTGGGAAGCGTTGTAAGTGTGATTTTAACACTCATATTGGTTAAAAAGCTTAACTTTAAGTTAGACTGGAAATTTCCGATAAGATTGTTAAAGTTTCTCTTTATCTATATCCCAGTGTTTATTTGGAAACTAATTCTCGCCAATTTAGATGTGGCGAGAAGAGTATTAAGCTTGAAGATTCCTTTGCATTCTGGGATTG
>JAVVFA010000068.1:0-6862 GCA_032251215.1 Candidatus Izemoplasmatales bacterium | reverse complement strand
AGCGATAGCTTCAACTTGAGTTTCTAAAACCCTTAGAATCTTTTCTGAACCTTCACGTTTAACATACCATTTATTATCGTCCTTACGATAAAGAACATGATATTTACCTAATTCTTTAGTTTCTTCTTCCTTAACTTCTTTTACTTCTTCAGCAACTAGTTCTTTTTCTAATTCTTCAAATTCCTTTTCACTTAATTCTGTAGGGATTTCAAAATCGTCAGTTTCAACTTCTTGAATTTTTTCTGTCTCGCTTGTTTCCAGTTCGTTTGTTTCCGAAGTCTCACTTTCAACATCTGATGCTTCTTTCTCAACTTTATTTTCTGCTGTTTCAGCTGCTTGATTAATTTGCTCGTGATTTTCTACACTTAAACCAGTTACAGGAATAGTTGCCTCCTCTTCAATTTCGAATTCGGCTTCTAAAGGTTCTTCTTTTAAAGCTTCTTTTTCAGCTTTAGCCAACTTCTCAATTTCTTTTTCATTTTTTCTGGTCTTTGGAGTAAAGAAAATGAAATAACCGATGATAATTACTAGAATTACCACCACAAAAATAATTAAAGTATTCTTAAACGAATCTAAACTTGATAAAAACATTTTTTACCTCCTAGAATAATTTGAGTTGAGTATAAGTATCATCCCGATATAGATTAATTATATCTTTCATCGCATACTTAATCTTATTCTTTTTACTATTAAAAACCAACACTTTCTTTAATTCTTTTAAATTTTGACTTTCCCATCTAAATTTTTGGCCATACTTGTCAAAATAAAAATTCTTTAGTTCTGACCTTTCTTTCTCTATTATATCATAAAAGTTCTTCAATTTGTAACTATCAAAGTATAAAGTAAAACTTGGATAAATAAAATTAACATTAAGACTATTAGCTTTATCAATGATTTTTTCCAACTCTTCCACTTCATCATTTAATCTCGGTATTAAAGGTTTAAAGACTAAACCGACATTTAAATTATTATCAGTCAACTTGTGAATCGTTTTATTCATAGCTGCTAAATTAGCTTGCTTATCAAAAAAAGATACGTCGATGCTTTGATATGAATTAATTGGTATCGCTATTAAAAGCGGATTAGACTTTTGAAATTCCTTTAAAGCCTTTAAATCATTCAATATTTTATCAGAATTGGTTTCAAGAAATAAACCTAATTCACATTTTTTCAAATCTTCAAGAATGAACTCAATTGAATCTAAATCTTGATAAATATCAGGGTTTTGAAAGAAACCAACAATGCTTTTTTCTTCTATATTTCTAATCTCCATTTTAAATAACTCATATTTATATTGATTAAAACTAACCATTTCATCATGATAGATCATCAATTCGTCAATTGAACTAGCGAAGTATTTAAAAGTTTCATGTGACCCATTATAAAAATTGGCGAAATAATCAACCCCAAAGAATTTAATTCTATTCTTGTTCAAAGTTAATACTTTTAAATTAGGATTATTCATATTCTTCACTTAGAAGCGCCAGAGAATAACCATCATTACTAGAAAAATAACAATTTGCCAGTAATTGCAGAAGGTAAAACGTTTATTGCGTTTAGTTTCTTGTGCTTCAAGTCCTTTCATGATTTTCTTTACCTCTTGATAATCACTATCATAGAATTTTATAAGCCAAAAAAATCTCTTCTCATAACTATACGAAACATTAGATTCATTATTTAACTTTATAAAATAACGAATCCTATGAAAACTCGTTTTATTTGCATTCAAAATCCAGTAATAACAAATCTTTTTAAATCTTAAAAATACATATAAACCAAGGAATAAAACTGTTAAACCACCTAATAAAATAATAAAAAGATGTGAATACGCTAAATCGCTATAAATTATCATAACCACTAAATAGGAAAAAACCAACAATGAAATAACTAAATCATTGTAGATGTGATAACTAAAAATATTGTTTACTACTAAATATAGAACAACAGCAGAGATAATAATTTTTAAAATCAAGTTAAAGTCAAACATTAATCAATTCTCCTATTATAAAAAAGGTTTTACTAAAGCCAACAATTCCTCAACACTCAATTCTTCAGTCACCTTTAAAACCGGAGCCTTAACATCTTCAAGCCATAACAGGTGTTGCTTCCTCGACCTGATATATTCTGGATTAGTTTCATAATTGCTGACCCACTCCAAGAATTCCCGATGCTGTTGATACAAATCACCGCTAGGTAAAACTCTCTTACCAAAACGTTCTCTTTCTCTTTTTTCAATTCTATTAATTCTTGTTTCAATATCTAAATTGATAAAGACAAAAAGATTAATACTTTTTTTAATATCATCCCCAAAGCCAACCAAAGAGCCTGATATAACAGTCTTTTTACTTTTCCCTAGTTTAGATAAGATATAATTTTTTGCCTCTAAATCACTTCTTCTTATCGTAAAAGGCGGATTAGTTTCTTCCCATAAGGCATCATCAACATCGATATGTAGATATTGATACTTTAAGGCAATGATTCTTGCTAGAGTCGTCGAACCAGAACCCGAAGAGCCAAATATGTTTATGATATTATGTTTCATACTTCACCTATTTCGCAAACATTATTTTTTCACTGTTAAACATCTTATTTAATATTCCCACGAACAAAGTTAAATATACTAAATTCGCTATCACGGTCACAATCGTATAAAGGAAAGCTTTATCGGAAAATATCATTATCGCTCTTAAACTTTCAACACTATTATATATTGGTAATATGAATCTGACAATACTTGGGTCAGTATTAATACTAAAAGATGTTCCTATTGAAATGATGATGGTTAAAATATAGATTGGCGTAATATATGATCCAGCTTCTTTAACAGACTTGGCATAAGCAGACACAATCGAGATAATGCCAATAATCACAAAGATGGTAGAAAATAAAACCAACAAAATCATCATATAATCACTAAGGCTATAAATCGCAATATCCGCTTCACCATAATTAATTAATTTTGGTAAAGAAAGAATGATACCTGTAAAAGAGGAAATCGCTGAAAGCATGGATAAAACCGATAAACTAAGGATTTTACCTAATGCCAATTCTCTTCTTTTTATAGGAGTAATTAAAATCGTCGCAATCGTGCCTCTTTCTTTCTCTCCGGCAATTGCTTCCGGACCAATACTCATCGCTCCTGAAAACAAAAACATGATTACAAGCATTGGCATTAACTGCCCTAAAAGTGTCCCCAATATTTGACTTTCATCAACCGGAGTTGAAGCTTGCGTCAATGAGAAGTAATTGGTATCGCCAAACAAATCATAACTCAATATTCTTTGATAATCGATTAAATAATTAACGAAACGGGTTGATATATTACTAGAAAAAAGCACATTAGGATTAGAGTAAATCATTACCCCAGGTTTTTCACCTGTACCATTATAACTTGCAAAATCTTCAGGAAAGACAATTACAAGCGTCCAATCTTCAGCGTCAATTAAATCAAGGTAATGGTTGATATCGTCAATTTCAATCTCAACAATATTCAAGTTATCAATATCTTCATGACTTTCATAAATATCTTCGAAACTGCTTGTTAAATTGACAATTGCAACATCAGCAACTTGCTCTTCACCATTATTAATCGCAAACCCCATAAAACTATAGATTAAGTATATTAATAAACCAGGCATCAAAATTACCATGATTACTAACCGTCTATCCTTTATAACTCTATCCCACTCTTTTTTAAAAATCGTCAAGATATTTTTCATAATAATCCCTCTTCATTAACCAAGTTGAAGAAAGTATCTTCTAAGGAATTTTCTTTTAATAAGTTCTCAACAGTATCCGCAAGTTTTAACTTCCCGTCCAAAATAATTCCTACTCGATCACAAATCTTCTCAACTAATGAGAAAATATGTGTGGAAACAATTATCGTTTTGCCTTGATTCCTAAGCTCTAATAAAAAATCGGTAACAACCTTAGCTGTCAAAACATCCAAACCGTTAGTAGGTTCATCAAAAATAATAATATCAGGATCATGAACAATCGATATAACAATCTGAACCTTTTGTCGCATTCCTGAAGACAATCCCGCAACTTTGACCTCTTTGAAATCATCGATGCCAAATTTCTTGAACAAATCTTCTTTTCTCTCTCTTGATTTCTCTACAGGAATATTATGCAGTTTAGCAAAAAAATCAAACAAATAATTAGGAGTAAAGAAATCTTCTAGTTTTAACTCACTTGTTAAAAAACCAATCTTGCTTCTAACGATGTGAGGTTCATTAACAACGCTATGATCATCGATAAAAATATCGCCCTTATCTGGCTTAATAAGAGTAGATATGCATCTTAAAGTAGTTGTTTTTCCAGCACCATTAGGCCCAAGTAAACCATATATTTCACCAGAAAATGCAGTAAATGACAAATCATTAACTGCGACCTTATGTTTATTCTTAGTGTTATCAATTTTCATCTGTTTCTTTGATAAAACAAATGCTTTTGATATATTTTCAACTCTTACTTGTGCTTGCATCATTCATCCTCTTCTTTTGAAAATATTTTTGATACTATTATCTTACCAAAAAACCCTCTCTTTTTAAAGACAAAACAAATAAACAATAAAAAAAAGTCTATTTCTAGACTTTATTTTACTTATTTAAAGCTTTTTGAGCTTGTTTGCAAAGATTAGCAAATCCACTTGGATCAGTAACTGCTATATCAGCTAACATTTTACGGTTCACTTCAATATTAGCAACTTTTAATCCGCTGATTAATCTTGAGTAACTCATATCGTTAATTCTAGCAGCCGCATTGATTCTGGTAATCCATAATTTACGAAAATCTCTTTTTCTTCTACGGCGATCTCTATATGCATATTTGAATGAATGCATAACTTGTTCTTTAGCTGTCTTGAATAAAATATGCTTAGCGCCGAAATAACCCTTTGCTAATTTAATAATTTTTTTACGACGGTTTCTTGTTACGAAACTCCCTTTAACTCTTGGCATTTGTCCTCAACCTCCCCAATCCTATAAGTATGGAACCATATGTTTGATTCTTTTTTCGTCTGATTTAGACACGATTTCCGTATTTCGTGATTGACGATTTTGTTTTGGTGATTTATGGCTCATCAAATGGCCCTGAAAAGAGGATGGTCTTGATAATTTACCAGTACCAGTTCTTTTTAATCTTTTCTTTGTTCCTGAATGTGATTTCATTTTTGGCATAATTAATTCTCTCCTTTAGTCTTATTTTTTTAATGGTGTTAAATGCATTGACAGAAATCTTCCATCACGGGAAATTTTATTTTGTAACTCGCCAACTTCAACTAAACCTTCCGCAAAACGAGTCAAAACATTCTTACCCTGCTCAATCAGTGCTGCTCCAGCACGGTATGGTAAACGTACAGATACTTTAAGCTTATTTCCTTTAGAAAGGAACTTGGTCGCGTTTTTAAGCTTTGTTTCAAAGTCATGTGTGTCAATAACAGCTGTCATTCTTATCTCTTTGAGTTCAACGACTTTTTGATGCTTCTTAGCTTCACGCGCTTTTCTTTGTTGCTCATAACGGAACTTGCTATAATCCATTAATTTACAGACAGGTGGCCTAGCGTTAGGCGCTACTAAAACAAGGTCATAACCTTGCTCTTTAGCGATTTTATTAGCTTCAGTTGTAGTTTTTTCTCCGTACTGAAAACCATCCGCCCCGATTACTAAAACTGTCTTATAACGAATTTCTTCGTTAATTAAATTAGTATCTTTCTTTACCGGTTTTTGATTGTTGTATAAAATATTAAAACACCTCCAAGGTATAAAAAAATGAGTACCAATAGGTACCCACTTATGTCAAATAAAATAATATTTATCTAGCATAGACCTATTGATTGATCAATCAGGTGAGAAGTGGGTACTTCTACTTTCTATTTTTTAACCGTAATGATTATAATATATTTAACAGTTTTTGTCAACTATTATTTCTCAGTATTTTTTCTTCTTATTACGAATATAATTTTCCTTATTTACTTGATAAGCTCTCGCTATTGCTAATGACCCTTTAGGAACATTTTTATCTAAAGTCGAACCAGCAGCTATCACCGAATTATCTTCGATTTTAATCGGAGCGATTAAATTAGAATTACATCCCACAAAAACTTCATCGCCAATAATAGTTTTATACTTATTGAAACCATCATAATTAACCGTAATAGAGCCACAACCAAAGTTAACGTTTTTACCTATTTCAGCATCACCAATATATGCTAAATGAGATGCTTTAAATGATTCGCCAGTAGTTGATTTTTTGATTTCCACAAAATTACCAATTCGGTTATTTTCGCCAATAATAGAGCCATCCCGCAAATGAGCGAAAGGTCCGACAGTTGAATTATTCATAACTTGTGAATTATAAACAAGGGAATGTTTACAAATAACATTTTCGCCGATGTCCGAATTATGAATTTCGGTATTCGGTCCTATTTGAGCACCTTTATGGATAATTGAATTACCTGTAATATAGGTATTAGGATAAATTACTACATTCTCTTCAATGCGAACATTTTGACCGATAGTAACAGTGTTAGGATTAATCATTGCTACACCTAATCTCATTAATTCTTTATTGATGTTATGTCTAAGTATAGTTTCAGCTTTACTCAAAGTATATAAATCATTAATACCCATAGCTTTATATGATTTTTGCAGCAAATATGTTCCAACAAGACATTTTTCTTTTTTCATAATCTTGACAATATCCGTCAAGTAATACTCTTTTTTTGCATTATTATTTTTGATTTTCTTTAATGCTGGAACCAAAAATTTATTTTTAATGATGTAAATCCCGGTATTAATCTCGTTTATTAATTTTTCTTCATTTGAAGCATCATTCTCTTCAATGATAGCATTTAAATAAT
>JAVVFA010000067.1:0-6979 GCA_032251215.1 Candidatus Izemoplasmatales bacterium | reverse complement strand
TGTCAAATTAGAAGACGTACTTATGGAAGCGACAAATCTTTCCTTAGAATATATCAATGAAAAAAATCCTGATTTAGCAAATAAAAATGTAATTGCGCAAAAGATTGGGGTATCAGCGATTATCTTTAATGATTTAAAGAATTACCGGACAAACGACGTTGAATTCAATTTAGCCGACATGGTTAATTTTGTGGGACAAACAGGTCCATATTTACAGTATACTTCTGTAAGAATATCTTCAGTTTTAGAAGAAAACAATTTTAATTGTGAAGAAATTGATTATCGTTTATTTACGAGCGACCATAGTTTTGAACTTATCAAAGCGATTGCTCAATATCAAGAAATTTTAATAAAAGCTAAGAGTGAATATTCGCCTTCAGTACTGGCGAAGTATTTGCTTGGATTAGCTAGTTATTTTAATAGTTTTTATGCTAAAGAAAAGATTATGGTTAATGACTCTTTAGAAAGAAATACCAAACTTTGTTTGATTTCTATCATTAGAAATATTCTTGACGAAGGCATGAATTTACTGGGGATGCAAGTGATTAGAAAAATGTAACTTGCTTTGTGTTAAGGAGGTAAAAGACTTTGGAAGACATAAAAGAAATAAATAAACCAAAGCGGAATCTTGTAAAACATCTTGGTTTGATGTTTAAATGGATGGGTCCTAACTCATGGTTATTAGTTCCTGCTTTAGTATCATTGTTTATAGTATCATATTTAAGAACGTTAACACCGCTTTTTGGGCAACATATTATCGATGTAATTTTAGGCTTTAGTGATGAGGGTTCAAAGTTACCAAGTTTCTTTGCGAATCTATTATTAGCCGATACTTTTCCAAAACAGTTGTTGCTGGCATCGGCTTTAATTATCGCGTTAGCATTGATCAGAGCTTTGCTTATCTTTGTTCAAAGAGCTATATCAGGGGTTTTTGCTGAAAAGACTGCATATAATTTAAGAAATAATTTATATAAGAAATTAAGGGATGCGGATTATTATTTTCATTCGCATTCAGAAACAGGAGATATCATTCAACGTTGTACGACTGACGTTGAGATGTATAAGCGTTTTATCTCCGAACAAAGTATTGAAGTAGCGAGATTGATTCTTTTAGTCGGTCTTTCTATTTATCAGATGTCAAGACTTAACATGACTATTATGTGGGTTTCATTGCTTATTGCGCCAGTGCTTTTAACAAGTGCGGCTTTCTATTTCAATAAGGTTGAAAAGATGTTTAACAAGATTGAAAAGAATGAAGCGATTATGACGACTCATGTTCAAGAGAATGTTAGTGGCGCAAGAGTGGTAAAAGCTTTTGCGAATGAAGCATATGAAGTTAAAAAATTTAAGAATTTAAATCGTAATTTTACTGATTCTGATTTTAGTTTAGTTAAGAAGATGGCGATTTTCTGGAGTTCGACTGATTTTATTTCCTTCGTACAGTTTTTTATCATCGCTTTGATAGGGATTGTCTATGCTTCAAGAGGAATTATTACGATTGGGGTATACACTGCATTTTTAGCTTATGCCGGAAATATTATTTGGCCGATGCGACAACTTGGAAGATTAGTCGGTGATTTCTCTAAAACTGTTGTTTCTATTTCAAGACTCGATCATATTATTTCTAATCCTGGTGAGTATGTTGATGAAGAGAATAAATTTAAGCCTAAGATTAAAGGTAATGTGGAATTTAAGAATGTATCATTTAAGTTTGCTGATTCCAAAGAAGATCAAATCATCGATATTAACTTTGATGTTAAACAAGGAAAAACAATTGCGATTATCGGTAAAACCGGTTCTGGTAAGAGTACTTTGATGAATTTGTTGATTAGATTGTTGGATTACCAAAAAGGCCAGATTTTAATTGATGGTATTGAAATAAAAGATATTGAAAAACATCATTTAAGAAAGAATGTTGGTGTGATTTTGCAAGAGCCTTTCTTGTTTTCAAAATCAGTTGAAGATAATATTAAAATTTCTGACATTAGTTCTGATAATGCTAGGGTTTCTAACGTTGCGAAGATTGCTCAGGTTCATAACGATATCATGAACTTTGAAAAAGGTTATGATACTTTGGTTGGTGAACGTGGCGTTACTTTATCTGGTGGACAGAAACAAAGAGTTGCAATTGCGAGAATGCTTTTAAAACCGAAACCGATCTTAGTTTTCGATGATAGTTTATCGGCGGTTGATACTGATACTGATATTCAAATCAGAAGAGCTTTAAATCAAGAATGGAAGAGTTCCACTGTTTTTATCATAACTCATAGAATTACCACAGCTTCTGAAGCTGATAAGATTTTAGTAATTGAGGATGGAAGAATTAAAGAAAGTGGTAAGCATGGAGAATTAATTAAACGTAATGGTTTATATAAAAATATTTGGGAGATTCAATCTCAGATCAATTTCCAATTAGAAGAGGATGGTGAGGACAATGAGTGATTATTTACACGATGAAGAAGAGTTCACATCCCAGAAATTTGATTGGTTAGTATGGAAGAAAATATTTGCATTTATGAAACCGCTGAAGAAATATGTGATTTTAGGAATGTTTGCGATTATTGTTTTAGCTTTGACGGATATTTTATATCCTTATATCTCGGCTTTTGCGATTGATGATATCATTAAACCGAATCGCGATAGCGGTGTGGTGGATTTTACGAAATTACCACTTTTGATAACTTATTTTGTGACTTTCATGGTTGTGCAAGCAACAATGGTTTATTTATTTATTATTTTTGCTGGTAAGGTTCAAACTGAACTAGCTTTCAGAATTAGAGAAAAAGCATTTAATCATTTACAAGAACTGCCTTTTTCTTATTATGATAGGACTAGAGTTGGTTGGATTATGGCGAGAATGACTTCCGATTCAAGAAATTTAAGTGAAATATTGTCATGGGGTTTAATCGATCTTGCATGGGGAATCTTTTTAATGGTTTTCCTAACTATTTTCATGTTTATCGTTAATTGGGAGTTAGCTTTAGTTATCTTAGCGGTTGTTCCGGTATTAACAGCTGTTTCAATGTTCTTTAGAAAGTATATTTTAAAAGCCTACCGTTCAATCAGAAAGGTTAACTCGAAGATTACCGGTGCTTATAATGAAGATATAACCGGATCTATTACTTCGAAGACTTTAGTTTTAGAAGAACAGAACTTTCAGGAATTTGACCATTTGACTTTTGATATGAAACGCCAATCAATTAGGGCTCATATGTTACAAGGAATCTATTTCCCGATAATGTTGTTTATTATCTTTATAGGTATGGCTTTAGTCTTTAATGTCGGTGGGAACATGGTATTAAATGCGGCTATTAGTGTTGGAACGCTATATTTGTTTACTAACTATGTTTGGCAGTTTTTTGATCCAGTTAATAATATTGCAAACTTTTATGCTCGTTTCCAACAAGCACAAGCTTCAGCGGAAAGAATTGTTTCATTAATTGAAACTAAGGCTGATATTGTTGATCGTGAAGATGTCATTGAACAATATGGAACAATTTTTGATTATAAATTAGAAAACTTTGAACCGTTGATTGGTGAAATTGAATTCAAGAATGTCGATTTTAAATACAATGTCGGCGAACAGGTTTTGACTGATTTTAATTTAAAGGCTAAGGCCGGTCAATCGATAGCTTTAGTAGGACATACTGGAGCGGGAAAAACGACAATTATTAATCTTATTTCAAGGTTTTATGAACCAACTAAAGGCGAGATATTAATTGATGGAGTTGATTACCGTGAAAGATCGCTCGGTTGGTTACATTCAAACTTAGGTTATGTATTGCAAACACCGCATTTATTTAGCGGTAGCGTTATGGAAAATATCAGGTACGGTAAATTAAACGCTACTGATGAAGAAGTAATCGCTGCGGCTAAAGCAGTAGAAGCTCATAGTTTTATCGTTAAATTTGAAGAAGGCTATAATACAGAGTGCGGTGAAGGTGGATCAAGACTTTCAGTTGGACAAAAACAATTGGTTTCTTTTGCTAGAGCGATTCTTGCTGATCCGAAGATTTTAATATTAGATGAAGCGACTTCTAGTGTTGATACTGAGACCGAACAGCTTATTCAAAATGCGATTAACAAATTGTTAAAAGGAAGAACTTCCTTTATTGTCGCTCACCGTTTATCGACGATTGTTCATAGTGATGTGATATTAGTTCTTGAAGGCGGAGAAATCATTGAATCTGGTACTCATAGAGAATTGATTAAAAAAGAAGGGGCTTATTATAAACTCTATACAAATCAATATTCTGAAGAGATGTTGGAACTTTCAATTAGATAAACCTGCAAAAAATTGCAGGTTTATCTTTTTTAATGATATAATTATTCCTGAGGTGATGAGCTATGAGAATTCCTGCATTTATTGATTCCCATCTTCATATGTTGGGTATTGGGTATTATGATGAAATTATTAATTTAGTTAAGGCAAAATCGATAGATGAAATTAAGAGTTTGTTGCTTAAAAGCGAAAGAGATATAATTATTGCCAGAGGTTTTAATCAAGAAAATTTGATAGAGAAAAGAATGCCAAATAAAAATGACTTTTCTAGTATTGAAAAGCCGTTGGTTTTATTTAGAATTTGTGGACATGTCGCTGTAGTTAATCAAAGGATGTTGGACTTACTTGGAATTGATGTTTCGACAAAACAAGTAAGCGGCGGTAGTTTTGATATAGATAGTGGTTTATTTCAAGAGAAGAGCCTCAGTTTAATCTATCAAGCGATGCCAAAACCTAATAAAGAAGATTTGAAAAGATATTTAATTAAAGCTAATAAAAAATTAATCGAAAATGGTATTACAAAAGTTGCGAGCGATGATTTTTCGAGTTTTGGTGTTCCATATGAAGTGGTGATAGAAGCCATCAATGAAGTTGATGAAGCAGGATTGTTGGATGTTGAAATTACCGAACAGGTTAATTTACCGATAGAAGAACTAAGAGATTTTATCAATAAAGGTTATGCTAGAAAAGTATATAAGAATTTTAAAATGGGGCCTTTAAAAATATTAGGTGACGGTAGTATAGGCGGAAGAACCGCAGCTTTAAATAAACCGTATGATGATGACCCGTTGAACATCGGAATCTTAACTTATACAGATAATGAACTAAGTGAATTAGTTGAACTAGCTAGTCAAAATAATATGGATACAGTAATCCATGCGATTGGCGATAGAGCTGTTGATCAAGCGATTAAAGTTATCAAGGAAGCACAGGATAAATATCCTAGAAAAGCTGTTCATAACGCGATTATCCACGCACAAGTAACAAATAAAAAACAAATAGATTTAATGTCTAAGGCAGGTATTGGCGCGATTGTTCAACCGATCTTTATTAACACTGATATAAAGGTCGCCAAAGAGAGACTAGGAAAAAGAAGTGAAGAATCATACTTATTTAAAACAATGTATGATAAATTGCGTTTAGGGTTTTCAACCGATAGTCCGGTGGAAACGGTAAATCCAATGCATAATATCTACACAGCTATTGCTAGAAAGTCAATTGATTTTCCGGAATACGAACCGTTCTTACCTAGTGAAAGCTTTTCTATTGAAGAAGCGATAAAAGCTTATACCAAAAATAACTTGCCATATGTTTATAGCAAAGCCCATCAAGACTATATTGAAATCGATCAAGATATCTTTAGAGTAAAATACCAAACGATTAAGGATATAATAGTTTTGAAGGTCTATAAAAATAATAAACTGATATATGAGAGAAAAAATTGAGAAATTTTTTCTTTTCTTTTTTACAAAATAAATGTATAATAAATATTGCTACGCCGGTATGGTGAAATAGGTAGACACGATGGACTCAAAATCCATTGCCCTTAAAAGCGTGTCGGTTCGAGTCCGACTACCGGTACCAATTAAAAATCACTTTATAAAGTTAGAAAAGACTGAATCTTACTCAGTCTTTTCTTTTGCATTTATGATAATTTTTGTTAGTGCTATATAAGCTTTGTCAATGACGATTGAGCAGCGATTTAATTCTTCACGATGTAGCGGTTTAATATTTATGCATTCAATTGAATTAAATATTTGTTTTACTTGATTTTGATAGTTTATAACAACCTGTTCTAAATCAAGTTTGTTTGGAAAGACTAGTGATAATACCGCTATTCCGCCAGTAACGACGCCACATGTGCTCTCTTGGTACATTCCGCCACCAAATCCCGCCATTATTTTTAAAACAGATTCATCTAAATCAAGATGAAATTCCTCATTGCTAATTCGTAAAATTGTCTCCGCACAATTATAATTTTTTTCGAGGTAATATTTTTTCACGGAATCATGCATTTTCTTTGTTCTCCTTGAACCAAGTAATGGTATTTTGTAAAGTTAAGTTTATCGGTGTTGGCTTGACTTTAAGCTGATCGATCATTTTTTGGTTTGCGAAATTATGCTCAGTTAATAGTGCTTTAATCATCACTTTATATTTAGGCAAAATTAAACTGGCAAATTTGATTAAATAAACAGGGATTTTAATCATCAATACTTTTTTGTCTAGTTGTTTATAAATCATTTTATACATTTGATATAAGCTGATATATTCACCGCTGATAATAAAAGAAGAGTTGATATTATTTTGATAGCCATTGATGATAGCTTTCGTTACATCTCTAACGTCGACGAAGTTATAACCACCGTGGAAATAAACGCAGATTGTTCTTTTAAAAGTTCTTTTAATTTCTTTACCAATAGCTGAAGGCTTAAAGTCGTTGATTCCTAAAACCGCGGTTGGATACAGGATTAAAGCTTTAATCTTATTTTCATTTTGCAAATTAAGAAGGTAATTTGTGGCTAAGGCTTTTGACAATTGATAATAACCTTCTAAATGATCTGTGAAAATATTCTCAGGTTCTTTAATTAGGTAATCATTGCTGGTAATGCAATCGACCGAAGAGGTGTAGATTAAAAAGATATTGTTTAGTGCGCAAAAATCAGCGATTGTTTTAACTCCTAAAAAATTGATTTGATT
>JAVVFA010000066.1:0-7101 GCA_032251215.1 Candidatus Izemoplasmatales bacterium | reverse complement strand
AAACATATAATATATAGGGTTTAATAGCGTTTTATAAAATGTTATAATTTAAGTAATAAATTATTGAAAGGAAGGAGAAAAAATGAAGTTTTTCGCTACGAAGTTATCAACTCTTAAAGAAAAGATGAAGTTAGGTCTAGTAATAAACAATAGACCTATTTTGTTGGCTTACACTAATAAAGGTGTGTTTGCTATCAGAGATAAATGCCCTCATATGGGTTCGCCGTTATCTAGCGGGACTTTAATTGATGGTATAATAACATGTAAATACCACGGCTTACCAATATCAGTTGAAACCGGTGAAGTTACTAATGTTAAAAAAGCAGAATTTTTAAAATTAGATAAATATTCACTAAATGTAACAACATATAAAACCATAATTGAAAAAGATTCTATTTACATTGATTTGTAAAGACAAAAAGGGGAAAAAATGAAAAGACTTAAAAAAATAGGGATTATCTTATCGACAATACTAATACTTATTTTACTTATGTATGCTATACCAAAACCAAAATATCAAGAAAACAACATTTGGCGAAAAGAAGCTAATGACAATAAAGTTTTAGTGATGGCGCATGGTGGCGGTCAAGGATACTATCCTTCAAATACAATAAGCGCTTTTACCAATAGTTATAACTTAGGTGTTGATGTTTTAGAGATGGATGTGCAGATGACTCTAGATGGAATACTAGTCTTAAGACACGGAGAAAACAACACTGGCAATATTAGAAAAATGAGCAATTGTGATACCGTTATTTGGAAAGAAAATTATCAAGACTTATATGAAACATGTAATTTTGGGTATAATTATCAAGATCAAGACGGAAATTATCCTTACCGCGATTTAACAAAAGAAGAATGGATTGAAGCAGGAGTCTATTTAACTACGTTAGAAGAGTTATTTGTAACTTTTGGAGATAGTATTCTATATAATATTGAAATAAAAGCTGACAGTGATGCTCCAAGAACAGAAACGGCCGATGCATTATATGAACTTTTAGATGAATATGATTTAATTGAAGAAACTTTGGTTGCTACAGCCTTTGACGATATTTCTAAATATATCGTAAATAACTATCCGGACATAACTCTATCGACTTCACAAGCAGAAGCGCAAAAGATTATTATTCCAGCTTATACTTTTTTAAGTGTGTTTTATACACCAGATCAATATTCTTCAGTTCAGATTCCTACTAGTTTTAATCTACCAGTTATCAATACACTGAATTTATCAACAAAGCTTTTAGTTGATACTTTGCATAGACATAATATGGCAGTTCACTATTGGACGATAAATGATCCTAATGAAATGCGACGATTAATCGAATTGGGTTGCGACGGTATAATCACCGATTATCCAGATGTTCTAATGGAAATTATCAATGAATATTAATAAATGAAAAAAACCATCAGTCGATGGTTTTTCTTTTTTGTTTAATTTTTTTGTTTAAAATTTACAAGTCATTTTGTTTCATAATGTTTGAAGGGGTCTTCCTTAACAACAGATTAATAGGCAATAAACCAAATACTGTATTTATCAGATAGATTCCAATTACTACAATTACAATTGTAATAAAGTTGAATCTAGCGATAATAGTAGAAAGCACGGTAGTTTGACCTTGGATTAAAAGGAATGTCATCAATAAAAATCCAAAAACACTACTAATTGTTGAAGCCAACAAAATCTCAACAAGAAAAATACGTTTTATTTCTTTTCTTGATACGCCAATACTACGGTAAACACTGACTTCGTACATTCTTGAAATTAAATTTGATCGCATTATCAAGAAAATGCATAAAGCTGAGATAACAATACCTGATAAAGCCAGAATATAGAACGTTTGGTTTTCCTCTAACTTAAGTTCCTGAGCAATATCAGAGTCATAAAGGTTTGCTTTTGCTTCATAACCAGCTTCACTTAAACTAAGTAATGTTTGTTCGACATCAGTAGCATAAACCAATAGTTCAAAATCTTGATGACGGTAGTTACTGAAACGGAAATACTTCTCTTTCATAAACTCCATACTTGAAACAAATACTTTTTCAAAATTGTAAGATCTACCATCTACTTCATATTGGTAAATACCTGATATTTCATAATGGCCAGTAGCTATACCGATATTATTAGGAGTATTGCCTTCTAAAATTGATGGGTACTGATCGTTGATAAGTAAGTATAAACGTGCTGTTGGCATAACACCAGAAATAATTTTGAAGTTATCTCCCATTATTCGATAATCAACTAAAACCGGAGTAACAAAGCTATAAATCAATTCTTCATTCATCCATACGCTTAGCGATTTAGTTTTTGCAATTCCGCTAATCTTGAATCTAAGACTCGACTCTATTGATTTTGAAGAATTTAAACCACTAGTACGAATTTTAAACTCACACTTTAAAACATCCTCATAAGTTTTTATGCCAATAGAAGCATAATCGTCAATCATTTTATCAGCAACACTTTGGTCAATTACAATCTCATAATCCGCTGGTAATTTTCCATAAATAAGTGTGTTTTCATCAAAGAATTTGATATCAATAGGTTGAGCTGAAACATCAATTGCACCGCTTGATTGATAATAATCTGGTGGTGTAACACTAAAATTAATCGGGTTTGTCACAAGCATTAATTGGTCGACACCAGAAACGTTTTCAAGTTCCAAATAACTGTCATATTGATCTCGATCCATTTCTACGGTTATATAATTTTCATGTAACTCATTATAAGTTTTCTCTACATGATAAATTTCGCCCAATAAACCAATACTTACACTAATTATCAACCCTAACATAAACATAGCTAGATACAACATTTTTCCAGAAATATTTAATTTTTTTAATTTATTTAAAGCATATTCAAAAATTTCTTTCCAATTAAACGCTTTGGTTTTTAAAAGAGTTTTTTCTTCAGGGAAAAGATTGATTAAATTAAAATCATTTTGCGATTGTTCGTCGAACTTACCATTGTTGTGAATAATAATTTCACTGTTATCGTCAAGATATTTCGTTCTTTTAAGCGTTTTTGAATTGACTTTAATATATAAAGTTCGGTTTCTTTCAATTAAATCAATATCAAGTTTTTCTGAACCTTTTTCATTAGTATATCTAGAAATATTAAATTGTTCATTTTCCATTGAAGTTTTGTTAAAATCATGCAAATTAATAATGTGTTCCTGCAAATAATCCAAAGTTTTGTGTTCTTCATTAATGTAATCCTTTATAATTTTTCCACTTTCAATTTCAATGATTCGATCTGCGTAATAATCACATAAAACTTGTTCATGAGTTACCAAAATAACCAATCTTGTTTTAGATATTTCCTTTATGATATTCATTAACTCTATCGTTGTTTTACCATCTAAATTTCCTGTCGGTTCATCCGCCAACATAACCTCAGGGTTATTAGCCAAAGCTCTAGCAAAGCCAACTCTTTGTTGCTGACCACCGGATAATTGTTTAACCAATCTGTCTTCATAATTATCTAAACCAACAGACTTCAACAAGTATTTAACTTTAGCTAAAATATCATCTTTATCATCAATTCCTTGCATTCTTAAAACCGGCTCAATATTTTCATAAACCGTTAACTCTTTTAATAAATTATAATCTTGGTAAACATAACCAATTTTTTCTTTACGGATTAAATCCCATTTCTTATGATTGTATTTGCTGATAGATACATCATCAAAAATCAATGTGCCTTTATCAAAATCATCCATGCCACTGATAACGTTAAGTAGTGTAGTTTTACCGCTACCACTGGCACCTAAAATGGTAATTAAACCACTGCCAGGAAAAGTTATATTGATATCATTACACACAACTATTTCATTAGCTTTGTTTTTATTGTAGATTTTATAGATATGCTCTAACTTAATCATTGTTCCACCCCCTTAAGAGATGAAACAACACTAGCTTTAAAAATTAACTTAGTAAATCTAAAAGCCATTGCTTGAACAATCAATAAGACAATCCCTAATAAAACTAAGTAATCAACCCAAGAGAAATATCTTACAAGCGGCGGAAGTGAATATATATATATTTCTGTAATTAAAACTAAAACAAAAATTACGATGGCTGATATAAAGGTTAAAATTAGTAATTCTGATTTAATTATTTGTTTAATCGCTTTTTTACTCGTCCCAATTGATCTTACAATCAAATAATCTTTAAGTTTACTAAAAACTAAATTTCTCAAAATAAAATAACCGACAAATGCAACTACGAAAATAATTACTCCTACCAATAATCTTGTTACCAAACTATTAATTACCATTTGTTTAGATTGAGATGCACTGAACATTTCAGCCGGATAGAAGTAACTATAACCCATTTCTTCTAAATCCTCAATCACTCTTATCCCATCATAATAATCCTTGACTAGAACTGATAATTGATAATTTGTTTCGCCAAAATATTGATTATATGTAAACTCATTCATATACAGAATAGGATTATTGTTACCTTCAGGAATAAAAACAGAACTTAATGGATTGCCATAAAGAAAATCATCAATAGTTAGGTATGTGACTAAATCAACTTCTTCAAAAATCGTATCATTAATCATGCTAGTAGACACTCTAAAACTAAAATCATGGCTTTCAATAAATTTAGGCACATAACATAAACCGGCATCTAAATCATCGACTATTTCTTTCTTATAACCGAATTCTCTACAGATATCAAAAAACATCATATTAAAAACCAATATTTGATTATCTTCCAACTCTTCATCAAAGCCTATCCAAGTAGGATAAGAAATGCCATAAGTACTAATTCCTATATCAACAGTATCATCGTCTTCAGGAGTAATCCATTGACTTGTTAACATATCATATTTTTTAGTTCCTTCAATCTTCATCTCCACATCAGCATTTTCGTAAACGCTAGAAGTAGAAATCAAATCAAGACCTTCCAAGGATAAATAAAAATAATGTAATTTATCTTTCAGTATATCTGGTTCTTTGGCTAGTCCTACCACTGTAAATGAAAACTGATCAGTCTTAGTCGATCCATCAAGTATCATTAAATGACTATTAGCCACATCGATACTGTCTCCTATTTGAAATAGCCCATTATCACCAACGACAACCTCATCATCTCCATTTGGCAATCTTCCTGAAACTAACTCATATTCCTCTAATATTATCGAAGCTAAAGGTTTAAAATAAACCAGTCCGTTCTCCACCAAAATACTCGTATCTTTAGAAACAAGTACAGTGTCAAATACAACATCTCTTTCAAAAACTCCTCTGACATATTTTAAACTACTGATTTTAGCAATTTCATTTTCACTAAACTGAGAAAAATCATCTTTAGTTAAAATTATTCTACTAGGAGTAGTATTGGTGAATTCAGAATTAACCACCTCAAGGGGCTGATTTATCTCATACAACCCCGCGCTATAAGAGAAGAAAACCACCAGTAATATAAACAAAAAAGTAAAGAAAGAAAAAAACGATTTTTTTGGCACAGACAAAAAATTCATTAAACCGATTTTAAAGGCTCCTAAAAATTTAGTATTTGATAACCTAGGCACTAGTGCTCTGTCTTCAATAACTTCCGTTTTTAACTGAACATCTTCCATAATTTCGCCATCATATAACCTTATTTTTCTGGTCACATAATTTTGTAATAATGAAATGTCATGAGTAACTACTATTACTAGTTTGTCCTTGCTAACATTTTGCAACAATTCAAAAATACCTTTTGCTGCTTCTTTATTTAAATTACCAGTAGGTTCATCACAAACTAGAATCTGATAATCTTTAGCTAAGGTTCTAGCAATAATGGTTCTTTGTTTTTCGCCGCCACTTAATTTACTGCATTTTTGATTAGTAACATGAGTTAATCCCACTTGAGTTATTAACTCTTTTACTCTATCTTTAATTCGATCTTTCGAATATCCTTGGATAATCAAGGCTAATTCAATATTTTGATAGACAGTATAACTGTTGATAATATTGTAATCCTGAAAAATATAACCAATATAATCCTTACGATAATGTTCTAATTCTTCAATAGTATAATTAGAAATATCAGTTTCATTAAAATATACTTTTCCCTCTTCATAGGTATCCAACCCACTTAAAACATTTAATAAAGTGCTCTTCCCACTTCCACTTACACAGGTTATAGCAACAAACTCGCCAACTTTAAAATCGAGGTTAATTCTTCTTAGAGCCTGTACAACATTATTTCCAGTAAAATAATATTTACTTACCCTTTCTAGTCTTAACATATCGGTAAACTCCTAGATTCTAACAAAAATATTTTAACACATCATAGAAAGTTATAATATACAATAATCAAAAAAAACAACCATAAAAAGGCAAATAAAAGGACATTTTTAATAAAATTTAAAAGATGTCCTTATTCATTATCTTAAATTATCTCTGCTTTGCCACCAACCCAAACTTTATCAATATCATTATTAAGTAATTTTAAATTCACAATAATTTCTGATGGTTGGTTCATACTGTAACCTTGCCTTAAAACAAAGTTTTCTTTTTTCGTTTGATGCTTATATAAATAACAAGCTAAAGCCCCGTTAGAAGTTCCTGTAGCACTTTCTTCATTTACGCCAACAACAGGAGCGAAGTTTCTTCCGTAAGCGTCGCAATCATCACCAAGTGCGAATGCATGAATACCAATAGTATTATACTTATTGGCTAAACCAATCATTTCATCAAAATGAGGTTCTAAATTATTCAAGGCTTCTAAGCTCTTTACCGGTAAAAATATTTCTCTAATCCCAGTCGATACAATCTGAGGTTTTAATCTTTTGCTAAAAAATACTTCTTTAAAACATTTTCTAATTTCTTCAATATCAACAAAATCACTAAATTCAGGCTTAACTTGCTCCATGAAAACAAAATCTTCTCTAACATCGAGGCTAAGAATTCCCGCCTTTGTTTCTTGTTTATATATTCCTGGTTTAATGAAGTCTAAATCCCTTAACAAATTAAAAGTCGCAATCGTAGCATGCCCACACAAATTAACTTCACTCGTTGGTGTAAAAAATCTGACCTTAAAATCAGCTTTATCACTCTTCAATACAAAAGCAGTTTCACTGTAATTAACTACTTTAGCAATCTCTTG
>JAVVFA010000065.1:0-7115 GCA_032251215.1 Candidatus Izemoplasmatales bacterium | reverse complement strand
TTCGAGATAAGAATAAAGCAACTGTCAATGCGTATAAGTCTTGACCCACTACTACACAATCAAATTCCTTCAAGATTTCACCACCTTTATACTTAAACAAATTATATCACAAAGCAATTGATATTTCTATTGTGCGAAAAAAATAAAGCGCCGAAAGCGCCTTAATTAACTTTTAAAAATTTTTCAAAGTATAAGTTCAATGTTTCGCGACTGATATTATACTCAATCTCCTTATTTACCGTTATGCTAACATTCCCAGTTTCTTCAGAAACAACAATTGTAAAAGCATCACTTTGTTCACTTATACCAATCGCCGCTCGATGTCTTGTACCTAAATGCATAGGTAAATCAGTTCTTTTAGAAGAAGGATAATATGCTTTAGCGCATAAAATTTTATTACCCCTAATAATAACAGCTCCATCATGAAGTGGTGTGTTAGGAATAAAAATAGATGTCAACAATTCTTTTGATACGTCGGCATTAAGCATTAGTGCTTTATTAATAATTTTTGATAAATCAACATTTCTTTCAATTGTAATTAGAGCTCCAATTCTATTTCTAGATAAATATTCGACTGCTTGATATAAGTGATCTGCTAAATCATTATTTACACCTATAGCTTTATCGCGTGAGGCTTTAATTCCAGTTTTTTTGAACAAACCTACAATATCTTCAGTAAAAGTCATAATTAATAGATATATAACTGGTAAATATATTAATATTTTTAACCATAAATCTAATTCTAATGTCTTTTCGGTAAATAAAAAATACAGACTTAATCCAGACAATATTAAAAAAATGATTTTTGATATGCCGGCTCTAATGAAAGTTACTTTAGTTTCCAATAACAAAACAAAAACAGCATATAGATATGTAATTACAATTAATAAACTAAAATTACCCATAATTTTACTCCTACATATAGATTATAAAACAATTACATGGTTAAATAAATACTATTTTGAAATATCAGTCTTTTTAAACACCATATCAAGTGCAAAATATGCTATCGGTATCAAAAGAGCTGAGGCAAAGAAAGGTGCAATCGATTTAGCTATTGGATAAACAGAATAATCTATACCTATCAAATTAATTACAATATAATCAAACAGTTCAGCTAGCGAACTACTAATCAATAATCTAGATAAAAATACCAAAATGACAATTAAAAACTGCATCGTTGATTTATTCTTTGGTTTAAAAGTGAAATATGCATTAGCGAAATAAGAAAAAACTGATGCCACTATAAAAGCTACAGCATTTGAAAAAAAAGCTCCTGAAATAAATTTGTCAATATTTTCATTATAAATTGAATTGTAAACCAACAAATGGATTAAAGTATTTAGGACACCGATAATACCAAATGTTAGAAACTTTTTTGTTAAAAAATTGTTTCTGATAAAATCCCAAAATCTAGTCAATCTGTATATCCTCCGATGTCTCTTCTACCAAGTAAATAGGACGATTCATAACTTGTTTACGATTTGAATAAAGCAAATAAATAACCACATAAGCAGAAATACTCATTACAAGAACAATTAAAGTCATATGTAAACCTAAAACTAGACTAGTTAAATCGATTATATTGGTAAAATATAAAACTAAGTCCAACGCCAGAAGTCCTATTCCTAAGAAAAAGAATAAAACTGGAAGAACCAAAAGTATTGTTGAAAACTGGTTCATACCATTAAAAGCATATTTAATTAATGAACGAAAACTCCAAGAACTTTTTCCATGTTTTCTGGGAATAAAATTATATTCTATACATTTTCTTGGATAACCAACCCATGAAAATATTCCTTTTATAAAACGGTGATTATCTTTGATTTTAAGGAAGGCATCAACCACAATTTTATCCATAAGTTGATAGTCCTTAGCTCCATTATCCAAAGGTCTTTCAGTATAAGCGTTATAGATTTTATAAAATAAATTCGCAAAAAATGTTCTTAATTTAGGTTCACCTTTTCTTGATTTACTCTTAGTATAAATAATCTTATATCCTTCACGATAATATTCAATCATTTGTGTTATTAATTGTGGTGGCTGTTGAAGATCACAGTCAATAATTATAATAAAATCTTTGCCTTTAGAACTTTCTAATCCAGCATGCATAGCCGCTTCTTTACCAAAATTTCTTGATAATGAAATATATTTGACTGATTTATCTTTTTTATTCAACTTAATAATTTCCGCTAAAGTATTATCTTTAGATCCGTCATTAATAAATAAGATATCAAATTCAATATCGTCATAATTTAAATATTTAATTGCTTCATCATAAAATAGAGCGACATTTTCTTCTTCATTAAATGCAGGAACGATTAATCTAGCTTTTTTCATAGTTATCATCCTCGTTTTTTCTTTCTAACAAATATTGGTATCAAGAATATTAATGCATAAATGGAAGTAGCTCCTAAAGTGATATAAAAACCTAAATCTAAATATTTAGGAACAAATTCCATATTGATATCAATACTAGTAGCTCCTTTAGGAACAACGATTCCCAAAAAACCACCACTTACACTAATTGTATCATAAGTTTCGCTTGATGTGAATTCCCAATCATCCGAATAAGCAATTGGTATAACAACAACTTGGTCACTATCGCTAGGAATTACATTAACGTAGCTTAAATTAATTTTACCTTTTTTTATTTGCAAATACTTACTGGATATATTATCTTGATTCAAAATATTATCAATATCAATATTATCCTCAACAAAATATCTCAATCGTAAATTATATAAATCATAGTAATTATACATGCTATTAGTTTTAAAAATATAAATTTTATCAGGCTTACTGTTATAGTAATAATATCCATCTAAACATTCAAAAACATTACCGTTTTCATCAACCACAAACAATTTGTCAAAACCTTTGTCAATTGTCATGTCAAACAAAATCATACCTTCTTCACTTGGAAGATTAATATTAGACAAATCGTACTCCAGATAAGCCGCAAAATCAATCGCTCTTTCAGTTCTCATTTTGAATACTGGACCAGAATCTATATTATCTGTATCTTCTAAATATATTTTTACAGGTCTTTTCCAAAATTCACATTTAACATTGTATGGTGCATTTGTTTCTGTTTCATCCAATCCTGAATTATATATCTGACAAATTTGTTTGGTTCCATCGCCGAATTCCATGTATACTTCGTCCAAATCATCTATTTTAGTAAGAGAATCATCAAACTTTAAATACATAGCTCCGGCAGTAAAGTTAATATCCAATGTTTCTTCATCATAAACATAGAAAATTCTTTGTATATCATCATATATACCGGTCGTGCTTTCAGTTGTGATAGAAGAAATTTTTTTGTAAGGTGATAGTGAAGTTGAAGTTCTATTATCTGGGTTATCTAGATAATCAAGATCATATTGTGACATATCGTAGTCTTTGTCATCATCAATAATTGCCGCCATCAAAAAGGTTTTTTGTCTAATCAAAGCAGAATTCAAATCACTTAAACTATTGCCATAGACACCATCGCTGTCAGTATCATTGAAATAGGAATCAAAGACTCTAAAACTTGAAGAATAATTGATTTCATATAAACTAAAAATATCTTCAGAAGCAATAAAAGTAAAATACTCATCGTCAAAAACAAAGTTATCTTCGCTATTAACCAAGACATATTTATATCCTAAAAAATGATTTATGTAATAGCCGAAATAATCCATTTTTTGTTTAGATTGATACTCGTTGCTATTGAAAAGCATTTTACTAATTGCATTGGTTTCAGCATCAGTCCAAGAATGAAATATATATGTATTTGTAGCAAAAACTGTTATTCTGTTGAAGTTAGTTTTTTCAACGTCGAATCTACTCAAGTCGACATAAACTCTGTAAAACTCATCTTTTTCTAGATTTTCTTCTAGAAAATCGTTTATATTATGCATTGTTTCAAAAGTATCAATCTTATTTCTAATCGAAAAAGGTCCAGAATAAACATATCCTATTGCAATAATTACTTCAATCCATATAAACCACTTAATAACTGTAAACTTCTTCAGCCAACCAAAAATCAATAAAATTACTAAATAAATGGCAGAAACACCAATTAAGACCGCATCAGCTGTCAAGGTATCCCTGCCGGCATACCTTACATCTATACTCAACTTAGTTATATAGAAATATAACAAGAATCCCACTAATAAAAGTAAAAGTGATATTGTAATCGTCATATGTTTCATTTTAACTTTTTCAAAACCATATTGATCAAAAACATGTGCTAAGGCCATTACTTGAATCATCGGTAATAAATTTATCCATCTAGTATAAGGTTTATCAAATGTTCCCGAAAAAACATAAGAAAATAGTGGAAAAATCATAAATATTAAAGCAATTAAAAAACTAATTTTATATACTCGACTAATACGGTCTTTCATAAAGAAAATATTACACATATATACAAACCCAATCACTGTTATGTACAAAGAAATATGTTCTAAACCATAATCGTCCTCAAAACCGTAAAAACCAATCGGTTTTTGTTCCGCGACAATTTTAGCCAAATATCTAATGTATATCTCTGGTTGAAATAACTTCAGTTCATAAGAACCGATATTTACTATCCAAGCGTTAAATGTAGCTTGGGAACGATAAGTTTCTTCAAGAATAAAGGCAATTGATGGTAACAGTATCACCCCAGCCATCATCACTCCTAATATCAGAAGAGAAAGGAAAATAATTCCGTCTTTCAAAAAAGTAAGCAATCTAAATCCTTCTCTTTTAAAATATTCAATGATGAATGCGAAAGATAAAAAAGCTAATAACATATATGCCAAATAAAAATCATAAAACACAATCAAAAGCGCGAAAACAGGAACCATCCATCTTTTCTTATTAAAGAAAAAGTGAATAACTACAAGTGATAATGGCATATAAAATATGATAGATAAGAAAACTGGGAATGCCATAAAACTGACCATTCCGCCACTTACAAAATAAAATATACTCATCCAGAAAATTGTTCGATTCTTCATACCTTTAAGGTGAAAATAATATGCCAAAGCCATAACGCCCATGAATATTTTCAACAATTCAGTTATGGAATATGCAATTTCTGTTGGCATTATATAACTCAAACCAAAAGTAATAAAGGTGAAAATATCTAAAGGTATATAATAAATATCAGAGAAAAATGAAGCCCCGAAATAGTTATTTAAGTTAAAAACCGATAAAGTTCCTCCCTTTATCGAAGCAATAAAATCAACCATAATTGTATAATACTGAAGTATATCATCAGAAAAATTGGTGTAAAAACTATTGTTAATTAGAATTATTCCCACTTGAATTATAAACAATGCTGAAAAAATAAATAAAGCAATCAACTTAAACGTTTTTCTTCTGCTTAAAAAACAAGATGAAAAATAATTTGCAAATAGTTCTTGTAAATGGAATATTTTCCGTCTTAAAGTCGCCATTTTTACTCCTACACTCAAAAATATATTGATAAAATATTATAACATAATTTTAGATGATAATATAGTAATTATTTCGAGTTTCATTGCAAATGGTATGAATGTTCTATATAATATCTATGAGGTACATTATGGAAAAAGCAATTTTGATTGGATTAGATTTGGGCAATGATGAATTCTTTGATGAAACTATGGAAGAACTTAGCAATTTAGCAATAGCTTGCAATGTTGAAGTGCTAGACACAATGATTCAAAGAAAGGAAGCTTCCACACCCAATTTTCTTATTGGTAAAGGGAAAGTAGATGAATTAAAAAGCCTTGTTGTTTTACACGATGCTAATGTCGTAATTTTTAACGACGAGTTAAGCCCTAGTCATATTAGAAATTTAGAGGAAAAATTAGAAATAAAAGTTATCGATAGAACCGTTTTAATCCTTGATATTTTTGCGAGAAGGGCTAAAACAAAAGAAGCAATGCTTCAGGTCGAATTAGCTCAATCAGAGTATATGCTTCCCAGAGTTGTTGGTATGTATAAATCATTATCAAGGCAAAAATCAGGTACGGGTTCAAAAGGTCCAGGAGAGCAACAACTAGAATTAGATCGCCGTCTACTGAGAGGAAAAATAACAAAATTAAAAAGAGATTTAAAAGATCTTGTCCAAATTAGAAGAACTCAAAGAGAAAAAAGATTGACTAGTTTAGTGAAAACTGTCGCTTTAGCCGGTTATACAAATTCGGGTAAATCATCGATTATGAATGCAATAATCAATCACACGACCCACCCTGAAAAAACTCCAACTTTTGCTAAAGATATGTTGTTTGCAACACTAGAAACTAAAACAAGGCTAATCGATTTGGAAAACAATAATAATTTTTTATTAACCGATACAGTCGGATTTATTAGAAAATTACCTCATGACTTGGTAGAAGCTTTTAAATCTACTTTAGAAGAAATTAATGAAGCTTCATTAATTTTGCATGTCATCGATACCGCAAATCCAAATTATGAGTATCAAATTCAAGCTGTTGAAAATGTGCTGTCTGAAATAGGTATAAAAGATATACCGGTAATCTATGTTTTCAACAAGATTGATTTATTAAACGACTTTCCCATCATTACAAGAGAGAATTCAATTTTTGTTTCTGCCAAAGATGATATTAACATTGATAAACTAATTTTACTCACCGGTAAAGAACTTTATAAGAGTTTTCCTGTAAACATGATAATTCCTTTTAAAAACAGCGATGTTTTTTCTAACTTAAAAGAAAATTCTAAAATCATCAAAACTAGTTATCTAGAAGATGGAATACATGTAAAAGCTGAAATTAGCGATTATTATTATCATAAGTACAAAAAATATCTTAATTAAAAAATCATCTCGAGATGATTTTTAATTTAAACTGTTAAAATAGTCTTCAATTATATCTTTAATTTCTTGTACGCTTTTCGAATTAACAATTTGTGTTTTAATTTTAGATGCCCCTGGCATGCCTTTTAAGTACCAAACTCCATGGGTTCTCATCTCAAGAGTAGCCAGATGCTCCCCTTTATATTTAATCAAGTGTTTATTTTTACACTATTAAAAGAAAAATTTCTTTATTTATTTTAATTAAAACAATCAGGTTAAAAAACCTAAAAAAAACTATTAAACCGTTTTATAATTTATTATGCTTATGGATCCC
>JAVVFA010000064.1:0-7169 GCA_032251215.1 Candidatus Izemoplasmatales bacterium | reverse complement strand
TATTTTGCCATTCATAATCGCAACTGTAGCGGGTACTGCACCTTCACTTCTAATTATTGACTCAACTTTCTTAGCCATTTTAACATTTTCTGGATATGGCATACCATGTGATATAATTGTTGATTCTAATGCAACTACCGGTAAATTGTTTGCTAGCGCTTCTTTAACTTCTTCTTTGATTTCTAAAAACATATCATAATTTTTCATTTTTTTCTAACTCCTTCTTTATTAAATTAATCGACAATTTTTGATTTACTGCGTTATTTTCTTGAATCGTTAAACTTGAACTAATAACACCATATTTTACAGCAGACTCTAAAGATTCATTTGAAATCAAACCATGTAAAACCCCAGCACTAAAAGCATCGCCAGCACCTGTGACATCAATAACCAAATGGCTTGGAACTAAAATGGCTTTTTGATAATTTATTTTTTCATTTTCCCCATAAACACAACCATTTTTTCCAGCAGTCACAATAACTTTTTTTATTCCTTTATTAAGCCATAGTTGACATAATTGATCTAACTTATCGTTTAGCGTATTAAAGTAACTTTGCGTTTCATCTACATTGCAGATTATTGCTTCAATATCATTTAAATCATCCGGGACACTTTTCATTTTCGGACCCGATACACCGATAATAACTAATTTCTTTTCTTCAATTCGTGAAAAGTCAACTAAAGACTCTAGAGCATCTTTTGTGATATTAGTATCAGCAATTATCCAAGAACTAAGGTTTAAATGTCTTTTGTGTTCAAGTATCCACGTTAAATTCATCGCAGAATTAATTGACATATCAGCAAAACCCACTTGCATATTGCCTTCTTTATCAATAACAGAGTAATAACTGCCAGTCTTCTTTTTTGTAAGTTTATCCACTGCGATTACTTCCATTATTTTTTTTGAGAATGAAAGCAAATCATTTCCAGCATTGTCATCTCCCACAACTGACATTAAAGATACTTTGTGATTCAGACGGGCAAGGTTTTCAGCTATGTTTCGAACGACTCCACCATAAGAAACAGAGGAATTCACTGGGTTTGAAGTACCCAAGATAATTTCATCTGTAAGCCTAAAAGTATAATCTAAATTAGCTCCTCCAACACAAGTGATGTATTCTTCAGTTCTCAATAGGTAAGGTTTGCCTAAGATATATCCTTTGTCCTGTAAGCCGGAAATTAAATTAGCTACAGCTGGTCTCGATAATGATAATTGCTCAGCTATAAATTTTTGACTAACGAAAGGATCTTTTTCAAGGATTTTTAATACCTTTTCTTCATTATTATTAATTTTCATTTTCTCACCATTACTTTTGTTTAATATGAAACATTTGTTTATAATACTATTTTATAACACTGCATTATAAATGTAAAGTGAAATATAAAAAAAGCAAACGCATAATGCGTCTGTTTTAAAAAAATATAAGATCCAAACTTTTATTTAGTTGTTCCGTTTTCGATAAATTCTTGAAGCGCTGAATCTGTTACACGCCAATATTTTCCGATTTTTACGGCTTTTAAATTCCCGCTTTTAATATAATTATAAATCGTTCTTGGTGTAACCTTTAATATATCAGATATCTCTTCTATTGTGTATAACTTAAAGTTTGTAATTACAAACACCTCCTAGAAAACTCTATACTCAATTTTAATTCATTTCATTCTATCACATCTTACAGAAAACAACAATAACAAATACTATTTTCCTAAATTTACAATATTATTGAAATAATTAGTTTATGAGTTTACTATCATATTCTATGGCTTTGTAACTGTAGTTGCATCCAAAGTTACTGCTGTTTGAGCATATAAACATCCATTAATTGAAGAATTTGTTCCAAAAGAAATGTTTGTCATTGCGAGAATTGTTCCTTCAAAATGAGCACCGGTTCCTACTGAAACTGTATCAGCAACTTGCCAAATAATGTTTTGTGCAAGGGCTCCGCCTGTTAAAATAATATTTACTCCAGCAGCTTGTGTTAATGATCCGTCTATTTGGAAAATCCAAACGTCTGTAGCATTACCGTCTAAAGTAAGGTCTGTATTGATCAAGACTCCTGTTCCAAACTTATACACTCCTGTGGTTAATGTTTTGCCACTTAAATCTCCGCTATATAATTCTGTGTAATTAGCTGATCTTCCAGCAGCATCTGTATAAGCTGTTCGCATATCTGATATCGCTGTTGTTAGATTGCTTGGGGTCGGTGATGTATAATCACTTGCATAGACTTGTCCAACTATTTGACTTGAGGTTGAAAAAGTACCAGTACTGTCCAAAATCAATGAAAATCCTGTTATGTAAGTTGCTGCAGCTGGGCTGACTCCAATGTTACCAGTAATCACTGAACTTGTTTCAGTGGAAATTCCTGATTCTGCTAAAATCACAAAATCATCGGCTGTCCCTAAATTAACTGGGGCAATGCTTGACTCAAATAAGATAGTATAAGTCATAACATTCAATTCATCCGCTGTAGTTACAGTAACTGTAGTTGTACGTTCAGCTATTACAGTTGAAGTTACATCTACTGCGTCATCTATAACGACTGAGGAATCAACATCATATTTTACCGCTTCAACAACTGGCGTAACTGTAGCTCCAGAAGATAAAACCATAACATAAGAAATTGTTGATGGGTTAAATCCCATTACTGTTTTTCCGTTAACTGTTAAATCAGTTAATGTTGCATCCATATTAACAGGTTCTGTCGTAGTGACTCCTGTTGTTGTAACCGGATTAGTGTTTCCATCCGAATCTGTTGTCACATTTGGATTTGTAGTAGCGCTTGTATTACTAGTAGCCGTGTTACATGCCGCTAGAGTAAAAACCATTCCTACAAAAAATATAAACGTTAGTACTTTTAATATAGTAAAACTTCTCTTTTTAATCATTATTTGTTCCCTTTTTTCCTTGGGCTCAACTTATAAATCTGTACCAAGACAACCTCATTATACATCATTATTTTCATAATAGCAACTTTATTTTCATTTATATTTCTTTATTTTCTTTTTATTATCATTATTTTCATATATTGTCTTGTGTTTTGACCAAGTTAATGGTATGTTATATATGTACTGGATCGATTTTTAACAAAGTACAGTATATTAGTCGCTTTCTGAAAGGAGGAAAAATAATGTATATATTATTGTGGATAGTATTTGGAGCAATTATTGGTTGGATAGCAAGTATTATCAGTCATAACAACGCGAAAATGGGTTTAATAGCCAATATTGTTGTTGGATTGATTGGTGCTGCTATCGGTAGCTGGATAGCTTCATTGTTGAATATTGCTTCACTAGAAATTTTTAGCTTTTGGAGTTTTGTCTTTGCGATTTTGGGAGCTGTCATCTTCTTGTGGATAATTGGTCTTTTTAAAGTCAAGAGACGCCGTTAATTTTTAAAATTAAGATCTTAAAAAATAGATGAAATAAGATAAATCCATTTCATCTAAAGGAGAAATGAAGTATGAAAAACATTAAGTATAACTCATTAGCTTTATTAACACTAATTTTCGGTTTAATTGTTTCAATCATGATCTTTCTGCCTTCTATAACTTCATCCGACGCAAGCTCTGCTTTTTTAGGTTATGAAGTTATGTTTGGAAGTGAATTTGTAAATTTAGGTACTTTTGCTTCCGGTCAAATTATTTGGAGCCCATTAGCTATTATTGCTTACTTAGCTCCTCTTTCAGCTGGTTTAATTACTGTGTTCACTAAAAAATATGCTCTAATCTCTTTTATCCTATTTACTGTTAGCGCAATCTTGTTGTTTACTTTACCGGCATATACAAAAACAACAATCACAATCATAAATACAGTAACAGAGATTCAAGTTGATTGGTCGTTATCATATGGATTGATTATATCAGGAGTTTTTGCAGTTTTCGGATCAGTTATTTGTTTATATACACTAATTTATAAAAAGCAATAAAATTCTCATTTAAAATATTTGATAAAGCAAAAAAAAGATTCTTCGATTGAAGAATTTTTTTGTGTAAAAATTAATAAAGTCATTTATGTTTATAATACTTTTGTATATCTTTAATTTTTTCTTTTATATCCATAGCAATATAGGCATTCAACCACTCGTCTACTAAAGACAAATAAACAAGTGTGCCATCGATGATATTTTGTCAATTTTTGTAGTTTTCTTTATAGATGCTTATGAGAAGATTGTTCTTAATTGAATATCTATTTAATAATTCATCAAGAGTAGCTATTGTCGAATATTTATACGGATGATGAGTAATAATCTCTTTGAAAATCTTATCAGAATATGATTTTATCCCAGAGTCTTTTTCTTCATTATAGCGAATATAATCGATATCTTTTATAGAACTTACTTTTTCTATTAACTCCAAGGCAGTAATTAGACTTACTACTTCATCATAAAAAAATGAATTAAACTTGATGAGGTGATATTTGTCAATTGATTTGTTGTTAGATATTATCTTGTTCGTAAAGATCTGAATAGTATCATCATCTTGATCTCCGATATCATGATAGTTATACATGACTTTGCCAACCATCATACCGCTAAAATGATCCACATAATATTCTTTGATTGCTTTATCAATTTCAATATCTTGAGCAGATTTGACAACATATATCCCTTTTGCAATACTTGAAACGATTTGTTCATCTTCTAATCTATTTAGTATCTTAAGTAGTGTTTTATATGGTATCAAAGAAAACCGATGATTTTGTTCATATTAAACATCAAATATTCGCCCCTGGTTCTGCATACAAAACTTGAACTGATACCAAAAACCTGTACTTAGTGTAAATGTACTGCTATGATTTTCTAGGACACATGGGTACCACCCTAGACATAAAAATAGCGACATGCAACTTTCCTTTGTTACTTCTATTTTATCATAAATAATTATGCTTGAATAGATTAATTGAATCCTTGTATTGTTCTATATTCTACTGGTGTTAAGTAATCTAACCTATAAGCTACTCTGTGATTGTTAAAATAATCTATATATAATTCTGAACATTATCCAGAACCAAATAAGATATGGGTAAGTGATATTACCTATATTAGAGTAAGAAAAGAGCATTATTATTTATTTGTAATCATTGATTTATATTCGAGAAAAGTAATAGGTTATAAACTATCAGAGTCATTAGAAGCTACTGAACTAGTTGAATTAATGAAATCATCCTATAGAGTAAGGAAGAAGCCTGAAAGTTTAATTTTCCATAGCGATCAAGGATTACAATATACATTGAAAATTTATAAGAATTATCTTAAAAAACATAAAATCACTCAGTCCTTTTCTAAGAAAGGATGTCCATATGATAATTCAGTCGCAGAAAGTTTCTTTGCTAGTTTAAAAAAAGAAGAAATCTATAGACACGTATATAATAGTTTTGATCATCTTGAAAAAGCTATTGACGAATACATTGTGTTTTATAATACAGTTCGTCCACATGGATCACTTAGTAATCGTACTCCAGAAGAATTTGATAAAGATGGCTTAATTAAGGCAAAAGAAAACCGTCAAAACTGACGGTCTTCTTTCTATCTAAATAGTAAATGTCCAACTTTTAGTGTCCAATTTACTGTCTGTTAACCAATGCTATAGGTTGTCACTTCGGTTTCCTGAGTTTGAGCGCAGGATAATAACACAAAAATAAGTGAAAAGAATAATAAAGCTGTAATTATCTTTTTCAAAATGATCATCTCCTATATATCATAAATAAAGATGTAATTAGTCACTATTGAAGGGCTGATCCAAACATCGCCATGATCCCAATCATCATAAATCAAGATGCCATGAACACCTCCGTATGCTGTATAAAACCCTAAACCTAATACGCTATGATTACCATACGTAGAATTATATATCGTTAAGATAGCAGGATTTCCTAAAGCAATTAAGCCTGTGTAATTATCATAATCGTTCGTCATAGATGCTTTAAGGGCGATATATGCAGAATGATTATGATCATTTAAGTAATTCTTGGTTCCTAAAGTAATTTCTGAAGGTGTTGATCCTACACAATTATCATCGCTCGATAAGTCGCCATCCATATTTTTGCATGTGCGATAGTAACCAGCTAGTTCAAAAATAAGACTATTAACTGCGCTAAGATTATTTTCATGTAATAAAGGAAAATCAGAAGCGCCATCATAAACACTCAAGTTATCCCATAACTCGTTATCATAATATGCAACTAACATAGATCCAGCAGTTGGAGCACAACTTCCCCATATATTATCTAAATCGTTAAGATAACTTGGAATATTATTTATCCTTAGTTCAGAATAATATGTGATACTATATGATTCTGTATTTGAAGATAAATTAGGAACGTGAGAAGTATTAATATAAAATGTTATGTCATTATAATTATATGTAACTGCATCATCATTTTCATCATAATTAACTTGAGTCACATTTGTGCCAGTGCCACTTGTAGTCTTATCTGTTTCATAATTTTGACTATTTATGAGCGCATCATAATTTTTCATTAGCGCTTGTTTTGTCATAAATCCATTTGGAGAGATATAATACACCTTGCCTTTTATGGTCTTCGCCATATCTTCCCCGGTAAATTTAGCAACAGTAATTCCATTGTTAACCATATATATAACATAACCTTGTTGTTGGTTTTTGTTGTAAATCCAAAAAAATCCAACCTAATACATCATCGTTAATGTCATATAATTTTTCTATGTCTCTTATTTTAGCCCCAACCCAAGTAGACTTAAGATGAAAATAGTCATAGACAAATTGTTCTACTTCATCATATATAATGTATTCATTATAACATGTAAATCTAATGTCATCAACTGACATATTAATAGCAAAAACATGTCTTGTCAACAATAAAATCTATATTTGGTCTTGGATCAATAAGAAAACTGGGATATATTATAAGAGCGACATAGTCGCAACTTATCTCCCTTACATAGCATTTGTGTATTTACACACACATCCCCTTCCTTAAGGCCACCGAGAGGTGGTCTTTTTATTGCATTTTGTCATTAGTTCAAATCCGATAGCGACCTAAAAAAAACAGCCATTTTTGGAAAAAGTTCAAATCCGGTCATGAGAAACATATGTTTAACCTATATCAGAGTATAAAAAAATGAAAAACAAGTTTTTCAACTAAAGAGTCCGTGGACTCTTTTTTGATTACTTATTATTTGATACAAT
>JAVVFA010000063.1:0-7250 GCA_032251215.1 Candidatus Izemoplasmatales bacterium | reverse complement strand
GGCGAAGGCGTAGAGAAAAAAGAAGAAAATTTTGCTGACGAAGTTATGAGACAAATCGGGTAATTAAAGGACAAATCTTTGTCCTTTTTTTAAAATATTTAGGAGGGAAATTATGCCGAAAAAAAGAGTTATGATTAAACTTAGTGGAGAAGCTTTAGCTGGAAAAAGCGGTGTTGGAGTTGATCCATTAACAGTCAAGCGTATTGCTGAAGAGATTAAAGCAGCCTATATAGCTTGCGATTGTGAAATCGGGGTTATTGTTGGCGGAGGAAATATTTTTCGAGGAAAACTTGCAGAAGCCATGGGCATTGAAAGGTCAAGCGCTGATTATATGGGTATGATTGGAACTATAGTAAATGCCTTAGCTTTGCAGAACTCTTTGGAAGCCATGGGTGTTGAAACAAGGGTAATGACTTCAATCAATATTCCTGAGGTAGCCGAACCATACATTAGACGTAAAGCAATTTCACATTTCGAAAAAGATCGCATTGTAATTTTCGGTGGTGGAACTGGAAATCCATATTTCTCTACTGATACAACTGCAGCTTTGAGAGCAGCTGAATTAGGGGCTTCGATAGTTTATATGGCGAAAAACGGAACAGATGGTGTTTACGATAAAGATCCTCGTAAACATGATGATCCGGTTAAATACACTTATTTAACTCATCAAGAAGTCTTACATAAAAACCTTAACGTGATGGATTCAACAGCTGCAGCTTTATGTTATGACAATAATATAGATATTTATGTTTTTGATATGAATGTACCGGGAAACATTAAAAGAGCAATTCTTGGTGAAAATATTGGTACTATGATTAGAAATGGTAAGGGAGGAATTTAAAATGCCAGAAAAAATTCTTTTAGAAGCGGAAGAGCGGATGGAGCACACTTTAGAAGTGTTACACCGTGATTTCTCAACAGTGAGAAGTGGCAGAGCAAACCCAAAGATGCTCGAAAAAGTTCATATTAGTTATTATGGAGTTGAAACTCCGATTAATCAAGTAGCTAATATCTCTGTTCCAGAAGGAAATCAAATTTATATTAAACCTTATGACAAAACTTTGGTAAGCGAAATTGAAAAAGCAATATTTGGAGCTAACCTTGGTGTCACTCCATCTAATGATGGAATAGGTGTAAGAATAGTCTTGCCACCGATGACTGAAGAAAATCGTCGTAATTCAGTAAAAATAATCCATAAGATGGCTGAAGACAGCAAAGTAGCTATTAGAAACATTAGAAGAGATGCAATTACACATTTCAAAAAAATGGAAAAAGATTCCGCTATTACTGAAGATGATTTACAATATTATCAAGATGAAACCCAAAAACTTACTGACAAATTTATTGGAAAAATTGATGAATACTTTAAAGAAAAAGAAAAGGATATCATGCATATATAAACACATAATTTGGTTGTAAATTTCGCTTTTTTGAAATTTACAACTTTTTTATTTAATAGGAAATTGTATTTGATAATTAACAAATAACGACCTGCTTTAGCAGTAAAATATTGTAAAATATTAGTATACAAATCAAGTGTGAAAGGAGAAAAACATATGACATATAAAGCCATTAAAACTAAGTTGTATTTAAATGAAAATGAAAAGAAGTTCTTATTATATTTAATGCATGAAGCTAAGGACTTATATAACCAAGCCCTATATAATGTTAGACAACATTATTTTGAAACCGGAAAGTATCTATCTTATCTAGATAATTATAAATTATTATCTAAAGATAGTATGCATTATAGGACTTTATCAACTTCTTTAGCCCAATCAGTGATAAGAAAAGTTGATGAAGCCATGAAAGCATTCTTTGGTTCAATAAAATCAAAGAAAACAAAGAAAACAAAGAAAGTCAAATTACCCAGATGTTTAGGTGAAGATGGATATTACCCATTGATTGATCGAATGGTATACAAACCAAATAAAAATGAGTATAACTTACCAAGAGGAAACTTTATCAAGAGATTATCTAAAGATTTTGAAGTTATATCCAATAAACTAACAAAGAAAACTACCAGTGGTTTAAGGCTATACCTATAGCTAGACTAAGGGATAGGATCATAAGATTGGCAGAAGAAAATCAAATAGATTATCAAGTGATTAATGAAGCTTATACGTCTATTGCATCTTTTATAGATAATGATGATTTTAAGAGACAAGTTTTTTCAGGTAAAAGAATAAAAAGAGGATTATATAAAAGTAAAAAAGGCATCCTCATCAATGCTGATTTGAATGCCACATTAAATATAATAAGAAAAAGTAAGCCCAATGCCTTAGGGACAGGGTTTAAAGGTTGGAACACGCCAAAGCGAACTTACCTATTTGGTTAGTTATCGTTTTAAAAGACTAATCTTAGATTACTTTTGTTCTCTTTCTGATTTTTATCTTTATAACAGATAAAAATCATAGAATAATCACATAAAATATAGTATAATCTATTGTTAGAGAAGGATTTGATAAATATGAGAAAAGCAATGATTAAAGAAGAACTGAATATTCCTCAACATATTGCGATTATTCTTGACGGCAATGGTAGATGGGCGAAAAAAAGACACATGCCAAGAACTTATGGACATCAAAAAGGAGTCGAAAATATCCGTTCAATAGCTTTAGCAGCTTCGGAAATGGGTGTTAAAGCACTCAGCGTTTATGCCTTCTCAACTGAAAATTGGGCAAGGCCTAAAGACGAAGTTGAATTCTTGATGAAGTTACCTAGGGAATTTGAAAAAAAATTTAAAGACGATTTCCAAAAACACGATATTAAAGTCATGTTTTCCGGAAGAAAAACACACCTTAATCAAGATAATTTAGAAATACTGGAAAGAATAACTTCTAATACTAAAGATCGCTCTGGTTTAATTTTAAATATTTGTTTTGACTATGGTTCAAGAGCTGAAATAACTGAAGTTGTTAAACAAATAGCTGAAAATGTTTCAAACAAAAAACTAAAACCTAGTGATATAACAGAGCAAACAATAGAAAATCTACTTTATACAAAAGATTTACCAAAACTAGATCTTTTAATTAGACCTAGCGGTGAAGTTAGATTATCTAACTTTTTGTTATGGCAAGCCGCTTACGCTGAACTTTATTTTTGCAAGACATATTGGCCAGCTTTTTCTAAAAAAAATTTAGAAGAAGCGATTATCGACTTTAATAAACGAGAACGTAGATTCGGAGGTTTAAAAGGATAGATTATGAAACAAAGAATCATTACTGGAAGTTTATTAGTGATAGTCTTGGGATTGTTAATTTATTTTGGTGAAGGACCACTTGAATTTCTTTTTTCTGGTCTCTGCGTTTTATTAGCGACAATCGCATCATGGGAATTTTCAAGGATGTTGAATAAGGATAAACCATTTTCACCTTTTAATTATTTAGCAGTTCTATTCACTTTTAGTTTTACATTTATAAATGTAATATGGTTTAGACAAGCGGATTTATATTATTTGATATTTTTCTTATTTATTGTTTCAATGCTTTTGGTTTATGCGCTTCTCTATATCTTTTATGATAAATTCACATTTTCGGATTTTTCTGGGCAAATCCTAACAGTTTTCTATACTAGTTTAGGATTTATTGCGTTCGCATATTTAAGAATCCTATCAATTCATTTAATAATTTATTTATTACTAGTAGCGATGCTGACAGATGTCTTTGCTTATCTATTTGGCATAAAGTTTGGAAAGCATCGTTTAGCTATTAAAATATCTCCTAAAAAAAGTATTGAAGGTGCTATTGCCGGCTTTTTGATTGGTGGAACACTTGCCGCCTTATATGCTTATTTAGTAGGTTTTATGGATTACAATCTAGTATATTTATTGCTGATATCATTTAGCTTGTCAATCATTTCGCAAATCGGTGATTTGGTAGCGTCTAAATTTAAAAGAGAAGCCGACATTAAAGATTATTCTCAAATATTTCCAGGACATGGCGGTGTTTTAGACCGTTTTGATTCCAGTATGTTCGCAGCTATCTTTTTGATGATATTAGTAATGGTGTGGTGATTTGAGTGAAAATTTTTTATTTATTAGGAGCTACTGGTTCCGTTGGTCAACAGACAATTGAAATAATAAGAGCTAATACCGAAGACTTTGAACTCAAAGGTATATCCGGTTATAGCAATTTTTCTTTAGTTAAAGATTTAGTCAGGGAATTTAATCTTGACATTGTTTCTGTCAAAACAAAAGAACAAGCTGATGAACTTAAAAGTGCTTTTCCTAATTTACAAGTCGTTTATGGTGAAGAGGGATTAACTACTTTAGCCAGTTTTAATCCTAATCAAGAAATTACTATAATCAACGCTCTTGTTGGTATGGTTGGGTTAAAACCAACTTTAAGAGCTATCGAAGTAAATCGAACAATTTTGCTTGCTAATAAAGAAACATTGGTGGTAGGCGGTCATCTTATCAGAGATAAACTGCTTTCTTCAAAAGCAGCAATCTATCCAATAGATTCTGAGCATAGCGCTTTATGGCAAGCTTTAAACGGTGAGGAAAATCAAGCTGTTAAACGACTGATTATTACCGCAAGTGGTGGCGCTTTTAGAGATAAAACGAGAGATGAATTAAAAAATGTTACTTTAGAAGAAGCACTTAATCATCCTAACTGGTCAATGGGAAAAAAGATTACTGTTGACTCAGCGACAATGATTAATAAAGGCTTTGAAATTATTGAAGCAGCTTATCTATTTGATATTGATATCAATAAGATTGAAGCGATACTTCATAAAGAAAGTATAATCCATTCGATGATTGAATTTAATGATGGATCAATTATGGCACAAATAGCTGATCATGATATGCGTTTGCCAATTAGTTATGCGATGTATTATCCAAGAAGAAAACCTTCCATCGCTAACAAGATGGACTTGTTAAGATTAAATAACCTCCATTTTTCCAAAATTGATGAATCACGATACCCTTGTTTAACTTATGCCAAGGAAGCCTTTGCCAAAGGCGGAAGTATGAGAACTGTACTAAATGCAGCGAATGAAGTAGCTGTAAAACTATTTATCGATGGAAAAATAGACTTTTTAGACATTGAAAAAATAATAAAAAGTGAAATGGATAATCATAAAGTTATTCCTTATCCATCACTAGAAGAAATCTATCAAATCGATCAAGAAATAAAACAAAGAGTATTAAAACTGCATGAAGGAGCTTGATAAATTATGTTAATGACTTTAAATATTTTTCTAACCATTTGGAATATAATATTATTTCTTTTGGTTTTAGGTTTAGTAATCTGTATTCATGAACTTGGTCATTTATTTTTTGCTAAAAAAGCAGGGATCTTATGCCATGAGTTCGCTTTTGGTATGGGACCAAGATTGTTTAGTATAAAAAAGGGGGAAACTGTCTATTCGATTCGCGCAATTCCTTTTGGAGGTTTCGCCTCCATGTCAGGAGAAGAACTAGAGGAAGAGTTAATCAAGGTTGGAGATAGAGTTCGTTTAGAATTTGATGAATTTAATATGGTTAAAAATATCATATTAAATGAAAAAAACCATAAATACCAAGATTTGTTAGCAGTGACAGTTGAAAATATCGACTTAAGAAATAGCAAAAACCTTTTTATCAATCAATATCAAGTTAAAGAAGATGCAATGTATATTTTTGATAAAAAAGAAATGCAGATAGCTCCGACAAACAGAAGATTTTCCGATAAGACCAAATGGCAAAGATTTTTAACGACATTTGGCGGACCGATGATGAATTTTGTTTTAGCTCTTGTTATCTTCTTAATTATTGCTTTTTCAGTAGGCGTACCAAATTCATCTAGTACTGTGATTGGTGAAGTCAGCGATAATGCTCCAGCTGCAGACATCATTCTTCCAGGAGATAAGATAATATCGATTAATGGAGTAACTGTTGATAGCTGGAATGATGAAGGGAATTCAATATCCAGTGAACTTGCAAAAACAATTGATGGTTATGTAATTGTGGTTGAAAGAGATGGGGAATTAATTACACTAGAAGAAATACAACCGCAATTAATCTTTTACGGTTTAGGTTTTACTTCTTATGCAGTCAATGATGATTTAATTATCGATATGCCACTTTATTTAAAAACAGAATTAAAATCAGGAGATCAAATAATCAGTTTTAATGATATTCCAATGACCACTTGGCAAGATGTAATTGATTTTGCGGAAAACAACGTCGAAGGTTCAAGTGATAAAGAAGATCTTTATAAAATTACAGTTTATCGCCAAACAATATCTGAACATGCCGGGTTAATTACCAATATTACTCTTGTAGATGGATTCTATAATGTAAGAATAAGTGCAAGCGGTCAATCAGACCCAGTAATTTATACCATTAGCGAATCTGAAGATCTACTTGTACATGTTGGAGATATGGTAGAAAAAGACACAGCTTTAGGCGGTGGCGGTAATTATGATTTTGAATATATTCTTTACGGTGAAAAAATCCTTAAAGCTATGAACGCAACTCCTTTTAGCAGTCGTATAGGTATAGGAGGCACGACCAAATTCAGTTTCTTTGGCGCAATTGGCAACGGTTTTGTTTTATTAAAGGATGCAGCCTTTTCAATCTTTGGCACTTTAGGCTTGTTATTCACTTCTAATCTGATTGGCATTTCTGATTTAAGTGGATTTGTAGGAATCTTTTCAATGACTTCCAATGCCGCTGCTGCAGGTATTATCTCTTTACTTAGTTTTGTTGGGTTATTATCCGTTAACTTAGGAATAATCAACCTCTTACCAATCCCTGCATTAGACGGTGGAAGACTAGTTTTTATCGGTTATGAAGCCATAACAAAAAAGAAACCAAACCAAAAGCTAGAGAACTGGTTACACACTATTGTATTCTTCCTTTTAATAGCCCTAATGCTTTATGTTACATATAACGATATTTTAAGATTAATTGGCATCTAAAAAAACTTAGAAAAAACTGATAATTTACGTTTGAATTTATAATGATTTTAACTTATATTTTAAGATACTTGATAGCCAAAAATAGCAGTTATTGGCTATCTTTTATTTTTATCAGGAATTGTCTTAATTTCCGAGAAATAATTATTGACAATAATTTTTCAGTGTGATAAAATATATAAGCGCGTCAAGATAACGCGTTAGCAGTAAGTACTGCTTTAGATCTTTGAAAACTAAACATATGAAGAAAGAAACAACAGACCAAAAAAACGAGTAACAAAAATATGAGCTAAAAAGAATAATTCATATAGAAAAATATGGAGAGTTTGATCCTGGCTCAGGAT
>JAVVFA010000062.1:0-7256 GCA_032251215.1 Candidatus Izemoplasmatales bacterium | reverse complement strand
ATTACAAATTAGAGGAATTAAGAACTTTAATATTTTTAATGAAAACACTTTAATGATTATCGCTACTTTTGCGGCAATGTGGATTGGTAAGTATGAAGAAAGTATAGCAGTTGTAATTTTATATTCATTTGGAGAATATTTACAAAACCGAGCTGTTCAAAAGTCAAAAAACGAAATTTCATCCTTAATCGATCTTAAAGTTGATTATGCTAATGTTTTAATTGACAGCAAAGTTGTCATTAAAGATCCAATGCAAGTGAAAATCGGCGATGTTATTGTTGTGAAAAATGGTGAAAGAATTCCCATGGATGGTACAATCGTTCTAGGTTCTACTTCCTTAAATACATCTGAGTTAACCGGAGAAGCAAAACTAAAAACTGTTCATGTCGACGATAAAGTTTTATCAGGTAACATCAATGTGGGTGATGTTATCCATATTGATGTTACTCAAGAATATGAAAATTCAACTTTAGCAAAAATCATTGATTTAATAGAGAACGCCACAAACAAAAAGTCAAAACGCGAAATGTTTATAACCAAATTCGCTAAAGTATATACACCTATTGTTGTCGGTTTAGCTGGCTTATTAATTGTTTATGGCCTAATCTTTAATATTGCTAATATTGAAGATTATATCTACCGAGCAGCTATATTTTTGGTAATATCTTGCCCTTGTTCCTTGGTTTTATCAGTACCTCTATCATATTATGCAGGAATTGGCACAGCAGCTAAACATGGTATTTTATTTAAAGGTTCACAATATCTTCATGCAATAACCGAGGTTGAACTAATTGCTTTAGATAAAACGGGAACTTTGACACATGGAGATTTTTTCGTTAAAGAATATAGCAATATGGAAACTTTAATGCTTGCAGCTTCAATTGAAAGATATTCCAACCATCCGATCGCTAAAGCAATTGTTGATCATAATAATTACCCGATTTATCAAGTAACAAATGTTAAGGAGATTCCAGGTTACGGAATAACTGGTGAAGTAGACGGAAAAGTACTTATAGCCGGAAGTAAAAAATATTTCGAGAAAAATAGTATCGAAATAGACGCTGAAAAATTACCTTTAGGTTCCTATACATTCGTTGCTTTGGACAATCAATATATCGGTTATATCGTTGTTAGAGATGAACTAAAAGAAACTTCAATGCAAACAGTAAGAGATTTTACCAAGGAATACGATACCGTTATGTTAACGGGAGACAATGAAAATTCTGCTAGAGATATCGCTCTACAACTCGGCGGTATTGAATATTATTCTGAACTTTTGCCAGAAGAAAAATTAGCTAAATTCAATGATATTAGAACTAATTCAGTTTCGCTGTTTGTTGGTGATGGTATCAATGATGCGCCTTTACTTAAAAATGCTGATATTGGGGTATCTTTGGGTAGCGCTACTGATCTAGCAATTGAAGTAAGTGACGTCATAATTATCAATAATGATATCAGACTACTAGACAAAGCAATCAAGATTGCAAAGAAAACCAGAAGATTATCTGCTGAAAATATTGTATTTTCACTTGCTGTAAAAATTATCTTTTTAGGAATGTCTGCAGTTGGCTTTATGTGGATGTGGTTATCTATCTTTGCGGACGTCGGGGTAGCGATTCTTTGTGTTTTAAATGCTTTAAGAGTTATTTATCAGAAAAAATATCTAAATGATAAAGCCTAATTTTGGTTTTATCATTTTTTTAAAGTAATAAAAATATTGTGTAATTAAATAAAGGTGATAAAAGTGGAAGATATATATACTGGTACTGATTTTTGATATTAATCCTGATTAAGGCTTTTTTGCGGTTAGTGAAACGGCATTAGTATCTTTAAACAATAATAAAATACAAAAAATTTGTTGACGAAAGAAAAAACCATCACTAGATAATTTAAGTGCTGGTTTTCATTTTTAAGATATGGTCTATTTATGTTTGATAACTGCGTATTTTTTCTTACCCTTGCGAATTATCGTATATCTATTATGTAAAGCTTTTTCTTTTGATATTTCATAGTAAGTGTCGCTTTCTTTGTTGCCATTGACTGTAATAGCGTTTCCTGAAATCAATTCTCTAGCTTGTCGTTTTGAACTTGCTAAATTAAGATTAACCAAACAGTCGATTAAGCTTTTTGTTTCAGCAATCTCTATCGAGTCCAAATTACTGAATCCCATTGCTATTTCTTCCAAATCCAAATCGCTAACTTCTCCACTAAATAATGCCTCAGTAACCCCTATAGCTTTTTTTAATTCATTATCTCCATGGACTAATTTAGTAATTTCTTCAGCCAAAGTCTTTTGTGCTAATCTTTTTTCCGGTTCGGTTTGTAAGGATTTTTCTAATTGGTCAATTTCTAATTTAGATAAAAAAGTGAATTGTTTTAAACGATTAATCACATCTTGATCGGCAGTATTTATCCAATATTGATAAAATTTATAAACTGAAGTTTTATTTTTGTCTAGCCATATAGCGCCAGATTCTGTTTTACCGAACTTAGTGCCATCAGATTTGGTTACTAGTGGAAAAGTAATCCCATAGACCTTTGCTTCAATAGAGTGAATTTTTCTTATTAATTCCATTCCCGCGGTAATATTCCCCCATTGATCTTGACCGCCTATTTGTAAGGTACAATTGTAATTGCGGTACAGATGTTCAAAGTCCCAAGCTTGAATTATTTGGTAAGAAAACTCAGTAAAGGAGATTCCGTTTTCAATCCTTGATTTTACAGAATCTTTACTCATCATATACGCCACGTTAAAATGCTTGCCTATGTCTCTTAAAAACTCGATTGCATTAAGTGATGACAACCAATCATAATTATTTACAATGATAGCTTCAGGAAGTATATGTTTAGCCTGTCTTGCAATTCCTTCTGCGTTTTTTAATGATTCTTCAATACTTAAAAGTTTTCTTTCTTGGCTTTTAAAACTAGGATCGCCAATAAGTCCAGTACCTCCACCAATGACAAGAATCGGTTTATGTCCATAATCTTCTAATCTTTTAGCCACTAAATATGCTAAAAGATGACCGATATGCAAACTGTCTGCAGTCGGATCGGCTCCTAGATAAAAAGTCAACTTTTCATTATTCAATTTTTCACTTAATTCTTCATCTGTTTGTTGATATAACAATCCACGCCATTTCAAATCTTCATATAAGTTCATATTTTATTCCTCCTCAAATTAAAAATCGCCCCCTATAAAAGGACGATTATTATACCGCGGTACCACCTTATTTCACTTTAAAAAGTGCACTTGAAAAGATAACGGTTTTACCGTGCCTTTATTGGCAAGACTCATAAGTGTAATGAATAAACAATATCGACCAGTTTTCACCAACCACTGGTTCTCTGCAAACGACATTTAGCTTACTCTCGCTTATTCACAGTCTATTTAGTTGTTTCTCTTAAAATAATATCATGAGGTAATTCATTGAATTTTTGTTCAATGTGATTACCATCAATTTCTTTCTTTAATAAATACATAGCTTTAACACCGATATCAATGATTGGAATATCTACACAAGAAAGTTTTGGTCTTGATAGTGAAGCATATTTTGTGTTTTGAAAACCGAAAACTGAGATATCTTTAGGTATTTTTTTACCTTTTTCAATCATACTATTGATAAATGATACAGCTATTGAATCTCTAACAGCTACTACTCCATCTATTTTCTTGCTTTGATCTTTATATAATTCGTTGAAATGAACGGTGTTAACAGTGATATCACCACTAGTTCTAAAGATGTTCATTTCCAGTCCAGATTCTTCAATAGCTTTTTGATATCCAGCTTCTTTTAAATCATTAACCATATACTTCCTTGCAGTTGTTAGCATATAGATATTTTTTCTACCCTCTTCAATTAACTTCTTTGTAACTTCATACCCAGCTTGGAAATAATCAATTGAGACAGTAGTCAAAAAATCATCGTAAGGATAAACTGTATTGGCTAAAACAACAGGGACGCCGTACTCTTCTTTAATCAATGTCAAGGTTTTATATTGTTGTTCATTGATTTCGTCATTCATATATAAAATACCGTCAGCTTGAGAAGCGACAACCTCTTGTAACATTTCTGTTTCATCAACATACTTATCTTTTAAAACATAAAGAATCAAAGTATAATTGTATTTTTTCGCTTCAACAGCAATGCCATTAACCATTTCCGCGACAGACGATCTTGACATATCTGGAACAATAATCGCAACAGAGGTTGATTTTCTACTCGCAAGACCTTTAGCATAGGCATTAGGTTTATATCCTAATTCTTTGATTACGCCTAATACTCTATCTCTTGTTTCAGGTTTAACTTTTTCAGGATTATTTAATGTTCTGGAAACCGTGGCTAATGAAACTCCTGCTTTAATTGCAACATTATAAATTGTAGCTTTGCTCATAATATAAATCCCCTTTCTGTTTAAAAGTATTGATTGAATATATTTTATCATATATTTAAGTGAGTGCAATCGCTTTTATGAAAATTTTTCATTAACAAATACAAGAAAAAGAAAAAAAGATGGAAATTATCCATCTTTTTATAGTAAAACTATCTTTTTTCTTTGATTCTTGATTGTTTAGCAGATAATCCACGAATGTATCCAAGGTGAGCTCTTCTTACTTTACCACGACGTTTGACAGTGATTTTGTCAATAACTGGTGAATGTACAAGAAAAGTTTTTTCAACACCTACACCATAAGAAATTTTTCTTACAGTAAATGTTTCGCCTACCCCTCCACCTTGTCTTTTGATGCAAAGACCTTCGAAAATTTGGATTCTCTCTCTGTTTCCTTCCGTAATCTTGATACCAACTTCTAGTTTATCTCCTGGACGGAATTCAGGGATGTCATTTCTGATAAATTCTTGCGTGACATCTTTAATTAATTGCTGCGACATTATGGTCAACTCCTTCTTTTTTTTGCCTGTTGTTCATAGTTAACCAGCGGAACAAAGGTCTAGATATATTCTTTTCAGCGATAAGTATTATAACATATGCTCACATATAAAGCAAATATTTTTTTCGTAAAATTTATTTGTTTTTAATTAAATCTGGTCTTCTTTCCTTTGTTTTTTTTTCTTGCATTTCCTTACGCCATTTTTCAATTTTTGCATGGTCACCTGATAACAGTACCTCAGGTACTACTAAACCATTAAATTCTCTTGGTTTTGTGTATTGCGGATAATCCAAAACGTTATTGTAAAACGAATCTTTTTCAAAAGATTCTTGAGACCCTAAAACTCCTGGTATCATTCTTACGACAGCATCAATCATCGCCATAGCAGCTATTTCTCCGCCTGTCATAACGAAATCTCCAAGAGACAACTCTTCATCTACAAATTCTCTTACCCTTTCGTCAAAGCCTTCATAATGCCCGCAGACAAACACTAAATGTTTTTCTTTTAGCAATTCTTTTGCTTTTTTCTGATTAAATGTTTTTCCTTGAGGTGTCAATAATATTTTATGTGTAGTGTTAATTAGTGATTTTAAAGCAAGATATATTGGTTCAACCGCCAAAACCATTCCACTACCCCCACCATAAGGAGTATCATCAACAGTTTTATGTTTATTTGTCGAAAAATCACGGAAATTAACAATTTGAAATTCAATCAAATTGTTTTCCTTTGCTCTTTTTAAAATTGAAGCATTAATGATTGGTACAATCATTTCTGGGAATAAAGTTAGAATGGTGATTTTCATAGTAAACCCTCCATATCTACGATGACAATTTTCTCGTCGCTTTGTTCTTCGATAAATTCATCTCTAAAAGGTACCAAACGCGCTCCATCTTCAGTTTCTATTATTAAATAGTCACCTTGAGGATAAGTTACAATATCTTTCACTATACCTTTATGTTGATTAAACTGATAAACTTTTAAACCAATCAATTCGTCAACAAAAAATTCGTTTTCTTCCAAATCGATATAATAATCAGATTCCATATATAAGTCATAACCTTGATATTTTTCAATTTTATTTATGTCTTCATATCCTTTGAAACTTAAAAAATCGCTATTTTTGATAACTCGGTAACTTTCTATTTCAAAAGGAATATATTTATTATTTTCGAGGACATATAGTTTGTTGCCAACGATAAATCTCTCAGCTTGCATATTTGTGAAAGATTTCACTTTAACTTCGCCCTTTAGCCCTCTCATAGCGCTGATAGTTCCAACTTTTAGATAATCCATAAAACGTTCCCCTTACAAAAATCATTTTTGTATTTATATTATAACATTTATCTAAATTAATACATCAAAAAAGAAGGATTTCTCCTTCTTTTTTATATCAAAGCAGGTATTTCTCTAGCTTTTTTCAAAACAGTTTTTGTAACTAATGGACCAACCAGTTCATATATTACAGTAGCTGATAAAACAATTGCTCTTATTTGTGCTCCCAATTCTGGATTTAGTACAGTTGACGCAATTAAACTCAAACCAATAGCTACCCCAGCTTGAGGAATTAAAGCAAACCCTAAATATTTAGCAACCTTCTTTTCACTTTTTGTAACGATAGCGCCTAAGTAAGCTCCACCTATTTTTCCTAAAACTCTCGTTATTACATAAATTATTCCTAGAACACCTACTGTAATTAGAACTGAAAGTTTTAACTCTACACCACTTAAAACAAAGAACATAATGTAAATTGGTGGTGTGAAGAAATAGATGAGTTCATTAACTTTTTCTTGTTTACTCGAGAAGTTAGTAAATATAAGACCTAAAACCATCGATGCTAATATTGAAGAACCCCCTAGTAAATGCGCTAGATATACCGTTAAAATTATTGAGGTAACCGTAAGTGAAATTCTATTTCCTCTACCTGTAAACCAGATACAACCAAGAACTAATATTCCCCCGATCAAAGCTCCAATACCTAATGATATCAAAATTTCAAAAATCGGATGCATAATTTGCATAAAGACAGAACCATGACTAATCGTTGGATCCAGAGCATTAGCAACTGCTACAAGAATACCAAACAATAATACCGCAACTGAGTCATCAATCGCAACGACACTCATTAAAGTTTCAGTTAAATGTCCTTTAGCACGATATTGTCTGATAACCATTAAAGTAGCGGCAGGTGCAGTCGCTGCTGCGATTGCCGATAACACTAAAGCAAATCTGATATTTTCAACATTTAGTTGATTGATAATCAGAAAATATAAAATCAAACCGATGAAAACTAATACAACTGCAATAAAAGATTCTAAAAAAGCAATAATTACCGGCTTAGCACCAACTCTTTTAAAATACTTAAACTTC
>JAVVFA010000061.1:0-7464 GCA_032251215.1 Candidatus Izemoplasmatales bacterium | reverse complement strand
AAAAAGATAATCACTTAACCTATTCAAGTACTTTTTTGCAGTTTCCAAATCTTCTCTTTGTTCATGTTCAACAAAAGCATTAATCTTTCTTTCAGCTTTTCTCGCAAAAGTTCTTGCTATATCAACATAAGCGCCAGCTTCTGTTTTTTCACTTCCGGGTAAATAAAATCTAGCTTCCAAAGGCTTTGAATCTAAATGCACTTGTATCATATCCTCTAAAATTATAACATCCTCATCTTTTATTTGAGTAATTATATTATATAAATCAGAATTATATTCGCTAGCTATTAAGGAATTTATATTTTGAATATTAATTTGGATTGTCTTTAAAAAATCTAATTTACAATAATGAAAACATAATCCTAAATATGAACTGAGTTCATCCATTGTTCCCAATGTTTCAAATAAAATGTGAGTTTTTTTAAAACTCTTATTTTCAAAATTTTTTGACAAGCCGGAATCTCCATATTTTGTTGCTATGTGTTTTAATTTATCTATTGGCATTTATTTTTCACCTCTTTTATTTATCAAAGTATTTATCGCAAATGTGGCAACATCTTCTGCATAGTTGCCCGGACCGAATCCAGCATCATAACCTAGTTCCTTAGCTAATGAATGTGAAATTCTAGCACCACCAGCCACTAATACAATATGGTCTCTTAATCCTTCAGTTTCTAATAATTCTACTAGATCAATCATGTTTTTTAAATGCACTTCTTTTTGAGTTACAGTTTGCGACACTAATAAGACATCAGCATTTTTCTCTCTAGCAAATTTAACAAAATCTTCATTAGTTACTTGTGATCCTAGGTTGTAAGCAGTAATACCATGATATCTTTCCAACCCATAATGTCCAGCAAAACCCTTCATATTCATTATAGCATCAATACCAACTGTATGTGCATCAGTTCCTGTAGATGCCCCGACAAAAACGATATTCCTTCCAAATTCTTTTTTAATCAAAGCTTCTATTTCTTCTCTCGAAAGTGCTTCGCTAGTTATTTCCTCAACTTTGATATTTTCAAAATCAATTACAGTTTTTGTGCTTCCGTATACAATATAAAAACTAAATTCATCACCAATACCCTCAGCGTGCACGATTGCAGGATTAATCAAACCCATACCTTTTGCGATTTCTTTTGCAGTAGCAATCCCTTTGGCTGACTTTGATACAGGCAAAGTGAAACTAAGTTGAACTTTACCGTCATTAAAAGTATCTCCGTATGGTTTAATCTTCATTGAACGATTCCTCCATCTTATACAAGACGACATTTATGTATTTATCACTCTTTTTAAAAACTCCGTCCAAACCTTTTCCGCCAGTCATAGTTCTTTTTGTTTGAGCAAAGACACCCTTTGCTAAACTATTGAACATTCCTTCATAAGCTATTTGTTTTAGAAGTTTTTCAGCATTATTCAGGACTTCCTTAGCTCGATTTTGAATTCTACCATTTTCTTTATAGAGAATTTCATCTCCCAAAGATTTCATAGAACGCTGTATCATTTTTGCATTCTTAATTGCTAAATAACGGTCCGACATATAAGGAGTGTGAATTGCTTCTGTCATCATTCCTAATAAGTGAATTGATTGATTTGTCATTGTAGTAACCATATTAAACATTGCATTCTGTTGATAAGCTCTAAAAATATTACCATTAATATGCTTTGTAGGAGGCATATATTTTAATGGTGCCTCTGGGAAAATTTCTCTAGCTAATTGAGCTTGCGCTAATTCCATTACAAAACTATCTTCAACTTCAGGATCTATTTCAAACGCATGACCTAAACCCATCAATTTATTAGGCAAATGAGCAAGTTTAGCAAAAGCCTCGTTGATAAATTGTGAAGCTGTCACAGTATGAGCTTCTTCAACAGCATCAGCTGTTGTTAAATAGTTATCTTCACCAGTATTAATAATAATACCAGAATAAGCATTAATTAGTCGTGAAAAGTATTGATCGACAAAAGTTCTTTGCATATTAATATCTCTAAATATAATTCCATACATACTGTCATTCAAAAGAACATCTAGTCGTTCCAAGGCTCCCATACATGCAATTTCAGGCATGCATAAACCAGAAGCGTAGTTTACTAAATAAATATATCTTTTCTCTTCTTCACTAACTTTATCTAAAGCTGACCGCATAATTCTAAAATTTTCTTGCGTAGCAAACGTACCACCAAACCCTTCAGTCGTTTTACCAAAAGGAACATAATCTAGTAAAGACTGACCTGTAGATCTTATCACAGCTATAATGTCCGCTCCAGCTTTAGCTGCAGAAACAGCTTGTATAACATCTTCATCAATATTACCCGTAGCCACAATAACATAAATATCAGTTTTTTCACGAGGATATTTTTTTATATAATTTTTTCTAATATTTTTGTTATCTCTAATTTTATTTAAGTTTGCTTCATAATAAGGTTTAAGAATCTTAAATGTCTGAGCTTTATCAACCAAATCATAATCACAGATACTAAAGTCGTTTTTTGAATAGTAATCAAGAAACTTATTCAAGCTTAAATTCGTGAAAAATAATGCACTTGCAATGTATACGCTAATCCCCAAACTTATGTCACCGTTCTTAATTACATCATCTACTAATCTATTGGGAATAGGTACTGAAAATTCATCTACCCCATCCACACCTAATAATCTTAAAACCGTTCTTTCTACACTAACAGTTGTATGTTTGTTTATAAATTCCTGAACATCATTCGCAATTATATTAGCATATTTTCTGCACGATTGTATTTGCGTTTGACTTAAGTTTAATTTATTCATTTTGAACCATCCTTTAAAACATTAATCACTTCTCTATTTAAAGCCAATTCTAGTTTATCTTTAAATTCTTCATCGTTAAATTCATATCCTTTTGGTGAAAATGGGTTATAACAAATTACAGCTAAGTTAATTGGATTAACTACGTATATTTTATTCTCTAATTTAAATAATTTTTCTAGAAGATCATCTCTAATTTGTATATTAACTGCTGAATCAATAGTTATATTGAATTTACATCTTTTCCTTTCAGAGATTAGTTTTTCAACAAATAAATTTGTTAAAGATTTTGGAAAACAAACAGTTTTAATATTATCGAAAGAGTTAGAAAAGAAATCCTCTACATTTCCAATAATACTAGAATATCTTAAATTTGTATTTTTTCCATTAAAATCGATCAAGCTAATCTTATCTGTTGAATAAAATTTATAATCAAAATTTACTTGCAAACTCAATTTGCGACTAATTAAACTAGCATCTTTAACTACCAAATCAATATTTCGTGAATAATTAGCCCCAATAACCAAAACAACAGCTTGGCTTATCTTCACAAATACTTGGCGTGAAAAAGCGCCATCAATTAAAATCTTAGATAATTGATAGCTATTTAAATGATTGATAAGTTCAACCATCTCATTAACTTTTGCTGGGCCAGCAACTAAAGCTTTTCCTTCAGATAAAACTTTGACTATTACTACCTTGCCAATAGAAGTATTAATATTCGTTTCTTTTAATACTTCATATTTACAAGTGAAATTTGCTAATGTTTCTATTGCAGTAGCTATATAATTGCCTTGTTTTACAAATATTTGCGGTTTTTCTAATAAAGTAACTTGGTCAATCTCTTCGCCATCTAAACCAATAGATGTAATAGCAACGTCACTATCCAAATATTTTAGATAGGAATTCATGACTGTTGTTTTACCGGCATTCTTAACGTTACCAATAAAACTTATTACCTTATAATCGCCCAAAATATCATTTAATCTTTTAATGTTCTTTTCCTTCTTTCTAAATCTTTTGGTTCCAAAGAAACTTTTTTACCAGCCAAAAGGCCACTAACACCATTAGCCTCTTTATAATTGTCTTTGTTTTCGTAACTTGTAGGCTCTGAGTAAGTTGAAATAACGCCCTCATAATTTCTTAACACAATTTTTCCTGGTGCTTGAGATATAACATAATTCGGCATAACAGGTATTTTCCCTCCACCTCCAGGAGCATCAATTACAAAAGTAGGTACACAATATCCAGACGTATGGCCCCTTAAACCTTCTATGATTTCAATTCCCTTTGAAACCGGAGTTCGAAAATGTTCAATACCTAAAGACAAATCACATTGATAAATGTAATAAGGCCTAACTCTTATGTATGCTAATCTTTGAACTAAAATTCTCATTGTTTCCACAGAATCATTTATTCCTCGCAAAAGAACTGATTGGTTTCCAAGCGGAATACCAGCATCAGCTATGCGGTCAATTGCTTGTTTTGATTCTAGTGTTATTTCATCGTAATGGTTAAAGTGAGTATTTAGCCAAATAGGATGATATTTTTTTAACATATCAACAAATTCTTGAGTTATTCTTTGCGGAAGAACAACAGGGGTTCTAGTCCCTAATCTAATAACTTCTACATGATCGATTTCTCTTAATCTTTTAATTATATCTTCAAGAATTTCATCACTGACTAATAAAGCATCGCCACCAGATAATAAAACATCCCTTATTTCTTTGTGTTTTCTAATGTATTCTATAGCTAAATCAATTCGTTCCCGTGGCATTTTTTGATCATGTTGACCAGCAAATCTTCTTCTTGTACAATGTCTGCAATACATAGAACACATGTCGGTAATCAAGAATAAAACCCGATCTGGGTAACGATGTGTTAAACCCGGAACTGGTGAATCAGTATCTTCAGCTAGAGGATCCAACATGTCATTTTTGCCTATATTCATCTCGTATAAACTAGGAATAGCTTGTTTTCTAATAGGACAGTCAACATTGTCAGGATCTATAAGACACAAATAATAAGGTGTTATTGCCATCCTGAATTTTGATAAAACACTAGATATATCATTCATTTCTTTTTCTGTAAGATTGATATACTTTGCCAATTCATTTACCGTTTTAATTCTGTTTCTTACTTGCCAATGCCAATCTGACCAATCGTTATCCTTCACATCGGGAAAATATTTCGCTTTTCTAATCAAATAACTATCATTAGTTATTTTCATACTTGATCACTTCCATATCTTTCTTTAAAAATTTCATATAAAACTTTAGATTCTCTTAAAAGATTTAATGTAAAATCAGCATGGTCTTTTGTATATCCGTTACCAATAATCATTAACGCTTCCGAAGCAATACCTTCAGCCCCTAAAGCAGCTTTAGTAAAAGATGTCGCCATAGAAAAGAAATAGATAGTACCAGTACTTTTTGTTGGCAAAATTGAAGTCATTTCTGTATTTGGCACGTTGACAACATTAATAGTAACATCAACTAATTCAGGAATAACTTCTTTGACTAAATTATAGATATCCATCGGTTTTGTAGCATCTCCAACAATAATATGATCACAAACACCTAATTTTTCCAAATCTTCACGATGTCTATTGGAATGAATTAAAGCTATAACTTTACCGTTCTTTCCAGCACTTTTTTTAGCTTGATAAGCACAAAGAATTCCTGATTTTCCTCCAGCGCCTAAAATTAAAACATTGTCATCTTTTTTCACTAACTTTTCAATTTGTGCAGCTGCTCCCGCAACATCTAAGGCTGATAAAACAATATTAGCAGGTAAATCAGAAGGTATTTTTGCATAGATTCCTGTTTCAAATAGAATTGCTTGGCCAATAATGTTAACTTGATCTTTTGATAAATCAATACCTAAAATTTTTTCTATTTTTAAAGGTGTCAAAGAAAGAGAAACTAATGAAGTAATTTTATCTCCTGGTTTAACATTGACTTTAAGACTTTTACCAATTTCTTTTATTCTTCCCAAAAACATACCACCACTACCGGTTACTGGATTTTGCATCTTACCCTTATTGTTTACGATATTTTTAATCATTTCTTTCATCTTATCGATATTATTTTCACAAGCATTTTTTATTTGTGTGAAAGAAGCTGAGTCAATATTAAGAGTATTGACATCTACTAATATCTCATTATCTTGGCATACCATTTCATTATTAATTTTCTCTGCTGTTTGAGGTAATGTTCCTTGCGGAAAAATTACTCTGTGTGTTCCGTATTTACATAAATTATTCATTTTCTCTCTCCCATTTGTAATATTTTTCTTGTTTCTTCAGGATTAGCTATTTCACGATTATATTTTTTCGCTAATTCAACTACTTTTTCAACTAATTCTTTATTAGACTTTGCTAAAACACCTTTTTTAAGGTAAATATTATCTTCCAAACCTACTCTTACATGGCCACCATAAATAATCGATAGCTCAGCTAAAGGAAATTCATATTTGCCGATTCCAGCCACGCTATAAGTAGCTTCTTCAGGTATACTGTCTTTTAAAAAGATAAAATCTCTTTCTTCACCTGTCATACCGCCATTAACACCTAAAACAAAACTATAATGTAAATGACCTTTTATAACTTCCTTTTTGATTAATCTTTTTGTCGTATCAATATGTCCTTTTTCAAAGCATTCCATTTCATACATGACATTTAAATGGTTCATCTTATTTGCGAAATATATAATATCATTTTCAGTGTTTATAAATATTTCATCTCCGCCAAAATTAAGGGTTCCACAATCTAAAGTTGCCATTTCAGGAGCTATATTTAATACATCGGAACGTTCTTCTCTTGACATTCCCACTGCTCCACCAGTTGAAACTTGAATTATTAGCTCTGGACATTTTTTCTTTATAGCTCGATAGATTTCCAAATATCTTTCTTTTTTTTGAGTCGGTTTCCCATCATCTTCTCTTGCGTGAAGATGGATTATGGAAGCGCCAGCTAAATAAGCTTGATGTGCAGCATCAACCATTTCATCAACTGTATAAGGAACTCCGGGATTATGTTCTTTAGTAACCTCAGCACCTGAAATAGCGCATGTAATTATAAGTTTATCCTTCATATCTTTGCAAATCCTTAGGGACTATACAAGTTCCAACTGCTTTAGTTGTCAAGATTCTTTCTTCAAGCGCATCACCAGCACTAGGAGATATTTCTGGTCTAGAGGCTATTATTTTGTAACAATAAAATTCCATCTTCCTAGATGTATTTCCAGCTTCAACAATTTCAGCTTCTATCTCTAAAAAGTCACCAGCATAAATTGGCGCTAAAAAATCTACGGACTCATAAGCTCTAAATAAGCCTTCATCTCCGTCAAGCCTAATTAAAAGTTCCGTAGCAGCATCACCGAATAATGCTAGTATCTTAGCTCCATCGACTAAATTACCCCCATAATGAGCGTCTTGACTAGACATTCTAACCTTAAATGTTGTTTTCATTTTAAACACCTTTCATTCTTTCAACTTTATTAATAATTAAATTAGCATCTGTGGCTTTTGCCACATCATCAATTGTATAATTTGGATGTATTTCCAATAAATGCAACCCATCTGCTTCAACACTTAAAACGGCCATTTCTGTGACTATTAAATTAGCTTGATGTGAAGCAGTTAAAGGTAATGAACATTTTTTCAAAATTTTTGATTGGCCT
>JAVVFA010000060.1:0-7556 GCA_032251215.1 Candidatus Izemoplasmatales bacterium | reverse complement strand
AGAAGACGATAATTTTGGTTTTTTCTGTTAAAGAAGGCGGGGTATTCTGTTCTAATCATTTACCTGATTATTATTACAGTAATAAAGTTTTAATCGCGATTCAGAAACTTTATTATTTTGATCTCAATAAAGAACAACAACTTGATATTGATGTATCTTTACTAAGAGACATTAGAAACGTTATTGATGAGTATTATGACTACCATCTGAATTACCACTCAAAAACGCGAAAAATGTTAAAGGGACTTATTGGCTATTGATGAGTTCTTTTTCTTTTTTATGTTCTTAATCGGTTTGACTTAAGGGCTAAAAAAGAGTATAATTAGAATGAGTTAGTATGCGAAAAAAATGGAGGAAATTGCTTTGAAATATACTATTGAACAGTTAAACGCTTATGCTAAGCGTTATGGTTTCGTTTATCAAGGATCTGAGATCTATGGCGGTCTCGCAAACACTTGGGACTATGGTCCTTTGGGAGTAAGTTTAAAAAACAATATTAAACAACTTTGGTGGAAACGTTTCGTTTCCCAAAATAAATATAATGTCGGAATCGATTCTTCTATTCTTCTAAACCCGAAAACTTGGGAAGCTACTGGTCATGTGAGCGGCTTTAAAGATCCGTTAATGGATTGTAAAGTATGTAAATCAAGATATAGAGCTGATAATTTAATTTCTCAATCAACTAAAAATCAAGTGGACGCTGATGGGTGGGACTATAAAAAAATGTATGATTATATTATTGAACATAAAATTAAATGTCCAAATTGCGGCAGTCATGATTTTACAGAAATTAGAGAATTTAATCTAATGTTTAAAACCTCGCAAGGTGTTACTTCAGAAAGTAATAATGAGATTTACCTTCGTCCTGAGACAGCCCAAGGAATATTTTTGAATTTCAAAAATGTTGTAAGAACATCAAGAAAAAAAGTTCCATTCGGTATTGGACAAATCGGGAAATCATTTAGAAATGAGATTACTCCTGGAAATTTTGTTTTTCGTACTCGCGAATTCGAACAGATGGAACTTGAATTTTTTTGTGTTCCAGGGACAGAAATTAAATGGTTTGAATATTGGAAGAATTTTGCTAAAAAATTTCTTGAAGAAGTTGGTTTAAAAACTGAAAGCATCAAGTTTTACGATCATGCAAAAGAAAAATTATCATTTTATTCAAACGCTACTACTGATGTTTTATATAATTTTCCTTGGGGTTTTGATGAGTTATGGGGAATTGCTTCAAGAACGGATTATGATTTAAGACAACACCAAGTATATTCTGGAGAAAATCTTGAATACCTTGATCCTAATACCAACGAAAGCTACTTACCTTATGTAATCGAACCGTCTTTAGGTGTAGAAAGATTATTTTTAGCTGTTTTACTAGATAATTTAGAAGAAGAAGTATTAAGTGGTGGAGAAACCAGAACATTACTTAAAATTAATAAAGATTTAGCACCATATCAAGTTAACGTCTTACCTTTATTAAAGAAATATCACACAGAAAAGTCTGAAGAAGTTTATGAAATTCTAATGAAAAACTTTGTGGCATTCTATGATGATGCAGGTAATATCGGAAGAAGATATCGAAGAGCAGACGCGATTGGGACACCATATTGCGTGACAATCGACAATCAAACGCTAGAAGATGACACTGTTACAATTAGAGAAAGAGACTCAATGGAACAAATTAGAGTCAAAATCTCAGAATTAAAAACGCATTTACAAAAAGAATTTGATAAAGAATAATAAGAAAGGTAAATAATGGCCAGATACAGTCAGAAAAAAGTAGAAGAAGTTACGAGAACAGCTGATATTGTTGATGTAATATCTGAATTTGTATCCTTGCAACAAGCGGGCAAAAGCATGAAAGGTCTTTGCCCTTTTCATAATGAAAAAACCCCTTCATTTTTTGTCAGTAAAGATCGACAATTATTTAATTGTTTCGGTTGCGGTGAAAAAGGCAATGTTATTCAATTTATATCTAAATATAAGCATTTAGAATATTGGGAAGCGGTAAAGTTTTTAGCTGACAAATATGGTATTGAAGCTGATTATAAAGAAGACATCAAAAGAAACGATAATTCTGTAAGGTATTTTAGAATTAATGAACTTGCAAAGCAGTTTTTTTCTTTACAACTATTAAATTTAGAAATTGGAAATGATGCGTTGAATTATCTAAAAAAACGTGGATTTGATGAGCAAACATTAAACTATTTTGACATTGGTTTTGCTCCAAAAAGCGGAAACCTACTTTGGGAGAGCCTAGCAAAAGATTTTCATGATTATGAACTCTTAGAAGTTGGCTTAGTAGCTAAGAATCAAAATGAGTATTATGATGTTTTTAGAAATAAAATTATGTTTCCGATAAACAACGATTTAGGAAAAACAGTTGGGTTCAGTGGCAGAATTTTCAATAAGGAAGTGAATGTTGCAAAGTATGTGAACTCAACTCAAACGGATATTTTTACTAAATCTGATGTCTTATATAACTTGGATAAAGCGATTCCTTTTATTAATCAAAGTAATCGGTTAGTACTTATGGAAGGATTCTTTGACGTCATAAGCGCTTATACAGCTGATATAAAAGAAGCGGTTTGTTCTATGGGTACGGCGCTAACTTTAAGTCAAGCTAAACTAATTAAAAAATATACTGATACAGTTGTTGTTTGTTATGATGGTGATGATGCCGGAGTAAGAGCTGCTTATAAAGCCTTGATTCTTTTAGGTCAAGTTGGGTTGGATGTTAAAGTCGCACTTTTACCAGATGGGTTAGATCCAGATGATTATATTAAAAATAACTCCAAAGAAAGCTTTAGGAACATCTTGAAAAATAATTTGCTTGATCAATACGATTTTGTATATGAAATAATTGTAAATAAAAAAGACTTATCAAAACCATCAGAAATTGAGAAGGCTAAACTAGCTTTGTTTGAGTATTTAAACAAAGCGGCTAGTTCAACGATTAGGGAAATATATTTAAAAAAATTCAGCAATGATACCAGAGTGAATTATGAAGATGTGTTAGCGGATTACCATCACTTTCAAATGGAAAACGCTAGATTGAATAACATTAGACAAAGACAGAATGCCATTACCAAAGCTAGCAGTCAACAATGCTTATCAAAAAAAGCAGTTGAATCTGCTACTAAAAAAGTTATCAATTATTACTCTGTTTTTGAAGAATCTCGCAATTTGATAAATAGTCGGTTAGACAGTATTAAGATTGATAATAATCGTTACCTAGCCTTCCTTATGACATTAACAGCGTTATATCGAGGTGATGTCATTATCAATGAAATGCAAATTAAAAAAGATTTTTCTGACATTTCTGAAGATGAAATTAAACTTTTTCGCAAAGGAACTAATTCAAGTTATAATGAACAGGAATTATTGGACTGTTTAGATACTTTGATGGAAAACAAGTTTGAATATGAGTTTATTAGCCTTCAAGAAAAATTATCGAATGAAGTTAATACGCGTGAAGAAGCGAATGAAATAATAATTAAAATGATAGAATTACGCAACAACATCCAATCCATAAGGGGGAAAAGAAATGTCAAAAAAACAGGCAATTGAGAAATTATTAGCAGTTTACGAAGAAAACAGCAAGTTAACAGTTCAAGATGTCTTTAAAAACATCAGAAAAAATGATCCTGCATTTGATGATGTGATTAGTGAATTAGCTAATAAAGGTATCCTTCCCGATGAAATTTTCGATTTTATCAAAAACGAAGAAGGAAAAGGCGATCATATATCCTTAGATGATTTAAACGAAGAGGATATAAAACCGACTGATATTGACATGATGAGAGACTATTCAAAAGAAATCGAAGAAGAATTAATGAAAGAAAAAGTCTTTGATTCTTCAGTTTCAATCAAAGTTGACGATCCTGTAAGAATGTACCTTAAGGAAATTGGAAGAGTAGATTTATTGACAGGGGAAGAAGAATATGAACTCGCTACATTAATCGACCGCGCCAAAAAAGTTAGAGAAGAATATGACTATCGCTTAAAGATTGGTGATGTTATTTCTCCTGAAGAATTAGCGGAATATGAAGACATCTTTAAAAAAGGTGAATTTTCAAGCAAAAAACTAGTGGAAGCAAATTTAAGATTGGTTGTTTCGATTGCTAAACGTTATGTATCCAGAGGGTTACAATTTTTAGATTTGATTCAAGAAGGAAACATGGGTTTGATGAAAGCTGTCGGTAAATTTGACTATACCAAAGGTTATAAATTTTCTACCTATGCAACTTGGTGGATTAGACAGGCAATCACTAGAGCTATCGCTGATCAAGCAAGAACCATTAGAATTCCAGTTCATATGGTTGAAACTATCAACAAAATGGTTAGAACTCAAAGAACTCTAACTCAAGAATTAGAACGTGAGCCGACTCCAGAAGAAGTCGCGGAAAGAATGGAAATCACAGTAGAAAGAGTTCAAAGCATCCAAAAAACAGCGCAGGAACCTATTTCTTTAGAATCACCAGTTGGTGAAGAAGAAGATTCAAGTTTAGGTGATTTTATTGCTGATCATGATACGTTAACACCTTATGAGTTTACTTCCAAAGAAATGCTCAAAAGAGAACTTGATGCGGCTTTGGAAACATTAACAGACAGAGAAGAAAAAGTTTTAAGAATGAGATTTGGCTTACTTGATGGCAAGAGCCGGACTCTGGAAGAAGTTGGAAAAGAATTCAACGTTACCAGAGAAAGAATTAGACAAATCGAAGCAAAAGCAATTAGAAAATTAAGAAGTCCAAATCGCTCCAAAAAATTAAAGGATTTCCATCACGGATCCAATCAATGAAATCAATCAGGCTTTTAGCTGCCAGCAAATACGTTATAGGCTATAATTGTTTAGCCGACTGTGGAACTGATCACGCCAAATTGCCCATTTATTGTGTTGAAAATAATTTTGTTAAAAAAGCCTATGCATCCGATAATAAAATCGGTCCTTTAGAAAATGCTATTAAGAGCATTAATGCAGTTAATCTCGAAGGAAAAGTATTTCCAGTTTTAGCAGATGGTTTAGGCTATTTGATTTCTGAAATTGATGTCGTTAGCATTTTAGGAATGGGTGGAAGATTAATACAAACAATCCTTGAACAAGCTGATCTTAAAGACGTCAAACGATTAATTTTAATTGCGAATTCCGAGAATTTTATTCTGCGAGATTATTTAGAAAAAAATAATTGGAAAATTGATATTGAGGAATTAATAAAAGAAAAGGGCAAATATTATCAATTAATGGTACTTTCAAAAGGAAGTATGAATTTATCAGAAATTGAAAAAGAGTTTGGACCTTTAATTATAAAAGAAAAATCAGAAGCATTCGTAGAAATGATTGATAAAAATATCAAGAAACTATTAAAGGCAAAACAACATGCTAAGTCAACTGATGTTATTTTAAAAATCGAGGTACGTTTACATTTACTTAAGGAGGTTATTTCATGAATTTAGTTGATATTATTAGATATTTTGAAATTAAATACCCTAAAGAATTAGCCTATGAATGGGATAACGTCGGGATTCAAGTCGGAACCTTAAATATTGTTGCTAAGAAAATATTGGTGACATTAGACATAACAAAAGAGGTTGTTAAAGAAGCGATTGAGAAAAAAGTTAATATGATTATTTCTCATCATCCTTTATTATTTAATCCTTTAGACAAAATAATTTTTGATACTCCAAGAGGTTGGATAATTAAAAACTTAATTAAGCATAATATTACAGTTTATTCTGCACACACCAATTATGATACCGCCGAAGGTGGTATGAATGATGAATTTGCAAAAATTTTAAACCTAGAAAATGTTGGGTTACTTGATGAAATTGATGGAATAGGACGTTTCGGTTATATTGAACCAGTTGATTTTTCAAAATTTCTGGAAATTATCAAAACAAAATTACAACTTGATACAGTTAATGTAATTGGCAATACTGATAAACAAATTAGCAAAGTTGGTATTTCCGGTGGCTCTGGATCAAAACATATGTACCAAGCGAAGATGAAGGGCTGTGATGTTTATTTAACTGGCGATGTAACTTATCATACAGCTCTAGATGCAATCAGTTTAGGGCTTACCATAATTGACATTGGACATCATGCCGAAAAGATATTTGTCGATGCTATAATCAATACCCTTTCTAATCAATTTAAAGACATAGAATTCATTAAATCGGAAGTTAATACAAATCCTTATCAAACATATTAAAAGAGTTGAAATTTTAACTCTTTTTTTTGCTTGTATTTTCAGTTATTTAATGTTAATATATTATTTGAAGTTCAAACTATTTGAATTTAAAATTATATTTTAGGAGAGCATAATGGATAAAATTGGTGTTGCTGTATGTGGAAATTCAGGAATTGATTATTTAGTTCATGATAAAGGAATTAGAAAATTTAGATCTTTATTAAAAATTGGAAATCAAGAATATGAAGATTTTGTTGAAATTAACAGTGATGATTTTTATAGCCGTTTAGAGAAAAATCCAGATTTGGATATTTCTACATCACAAACTTCTACCGGTAAAATCTTAGAAATGTATGAAGAAATGAAAGAGGCTGGTTATAATAAATTACTAGTTATAACAATCTCAAAACAATTAAGCGGCACATATCAAAACGCAGTATTAGCTGCTAAAATGATTGACATTGATGTTGTTGTTTACGATTCTTATTCATTAACATACATTGAAGCATTAATGGCTATGACTGCTAAGATAATGGCGGATGAAAATAAACCAATTGATGAAATTATCGAACAATTAGATAAAATTAAAGACAATAATCATGTTTATATTACAGTTAACACTTTAAAATATCTTATTAAAAACGGAAGATTATCTGGTGTTGCTGGCGCTTTAGGATCATTGCTAAAGCTTAGACCTTTATTGCATTTAAGCAAAGAAGGAAAGGTAGACACAGTTGCCAAAATCAGAACAACTGAAAAAGCTAGAGAGGAACTTAAACGAAGATTTTTAAGTGAAGTTAAAGATAAAAACGTAATTCCTTTTATCGTGTATACCAATAATATGGAAGAAATGCTTGATTTAAAAGATGAATTAGAAACTCATGGATTGGATGACGTTTTATTAATTCCACTAACACCAGTTGTAGGTTGTCATGCCGGTCCAGGAACTATGGGGGTAGGATATATTGAAAAAGTATAATCGACAAGAGGCGAGAGAAATAATCAACGAATTATTAGTTGAAATTTTCAATCGTATTTTAGCGATAGAAGGTCAAAATTTAAAAGATAAAGGTATTAAACTATCAATGAGTGAGGTTCATGTTCTTGAAGCTATTGAATTATCTGATGAACCAACAATGTCCAATATTTCTAAAAGATTGGGGATTACGATAGGCTCTTTAACCACAGCTATCAACACTCTTTTTCAAAAAGGTTATGTTTCAAGAGAGCGAGATTCAGAAGATCGCCGTAAAGTGGTGGTTGGCTTACTGCCTAAAGCAGTAGAAGTTCTTAACGAACATGATGCTTTCCATAAAGAGATGATTGATTCAATCTTTGAAGAGATGGAACTAGAGAAAGATG
>JAVVFA010000059.1:0-7587 GCA_032251215.1 Candidatus Izemoplasmatales bacterium | reverse complement strand
AAAAGTCATTGAATCGTAAGCTTTTTGAATTCGATCCCAGTTTTTATCACGATCCATTGCGTAATATCTACCAGATACAGTCGCAATTTTACCGTAATTAATCTCTTTCATATAATTTTCTAAATCATCAATAAATCCTACAGCTGATTGCGGTCCAACATCTCTGCCATCAAGGAAAGCATGGATATAGGTTTCTTCGACACCAACATCTTTAGCAGTCTGTAACATTTCTTTGAAATGAAGAATATGAGAATGAACTCCACCGTCTGATAACAAACCAAACAGGTGTAGTTTTGAATCGAATTTCATGGTATGTTTAAAAGCAGCTAAATAGGCATGATTTGTTTTGAACATTCTTTCTTTAGCGGCTTTGTTTACTCTTGTCAAAGATTGATAAACTACTCTACCAGCGCCAATATTCATGTGACCGACTTCCGAATTACCCATTTGACCTTCAGGTAAACCTACTGCTTCTCCTGAAGCTTCAAGAAGTGTATGAGGGTACTTTGTGAACAATTTATCTAAATTAGGCTTTTTTGCTAAACTATATGCGTTACCAGGACCACTATCAGTCATCCCGATTCCGTCCATAATAATTAATACAACTGGCTTTTTCATTTTATTCACCTCTGTTAAATTTTAACCATCTGTATTATACTATATATTAGGTTTTTTTTAAAGTCATATGACTGAATTGTAAACACTTACATCTTTTAAAAAGATAAAACTAAAAACAAGTATTTTGGTATAATAGAAGCGAGGTGATAATATGCCATTATCGAAAATTGAAAAATTAAGAAATATTTTAATTCGCAAAATCGATCAAGGTAGGATTAATTACGCTATTCCAGACCTTTGGAATGCTTGGGACTATCAAGGTGAAGAGATGCGTAAAATTCCTAGTCAAGAGTTATTGGTGAATCCATATCGTTTTTATGCGAATGTTATCGACAAATATATTTTACCGAATAAAGCAGAAAATAAGAATTATTTAAAATCGTTATCGCAAATCAATAAAAGAAAACTAAATAAAACTGAAGTCGGTGGAGATTGGGTCAGAAAATCAGTGCTTTATTCGACGATGATTAGGACCAGTTCTGCTTGGGATCACGATCGTTCTTTTTCCTTAGATATCGAAAATTTTGATGAACTTAAAGAAACTGGTACTTTCGTTAAAATGCTTGTGCTTCTTCCACTTTTAAAGAAAATGGGAGTTGATACACTTTATCTTTTACCACTTTCAAGATTTTCTTTAAAGGATAAGAAGGGTGATTTAGGCTCTCCTTACGGCGTCGCTAATTTCTTTGATTTAGACCCTAATCTTAAAGACCCGATGACTGGCAAAGCCATGAGCCTTGAAGAGGAATTTCAAGCATTAGTCGAAGCTTGTCATATGCTAGATATGAGAGTCATTATCGATATTATACCGAGAACTAACGCAGTTGAAAATGATTTAATTAAAGACCATCCCGACTGGTTTTATTGGATTAAAGCTGACGAGGCACATAGTTTTAGAGTACCTTATGTAAAAGGATTGGAAAATACAATTGCGCCTGATCCTAAATATATGGATCAAGTGTACGCTTGTGAAGATGTAAAGCGTCATATAAAAATGTTTCAATTTGACCCAAAAACACAGAATAAAGAATTGTTTGAAAAGATTAAATTATCTTCGAAGAATCTTTTAGAAGATATTGAGAAACATTTTAATTTAAAAATCGCACCTGCTTTTTCTGACCATATAAATGACGTTCAACCACCATGGACTGACGTTACTTTCTTTAGAATGTTCATGGATCATCCTAAAGAAACGAGAAAATATCTCGATGACCCTAAAACTCCACCATACATTCTCTTTGATACAATCAAAGCTAATCTTTTCCCAGGTGATAAACCTAACTCTGAATTATGGGATACTTTAAAAAACATTATTCCTTATTATCAAGAAACTTACGGAATTGATGGTGCAAGAATTGACATGGGGCATGCTTTACCAAAAGAATTATTGGCTATGATCATTAAAGAAGCTAGAATCATTGATAAAGATTTTGCTTTTATCGCCGAAGAATTGAATCCAGATAATGCCAAAAAAGCTAAAGAGGCTGGATATAATATCATAATCGGTAATGGTTTTTGGATGGAACCGAGAATTTGGGAAAAGAAATTACATAAATTTGTTTATGGAGCTAAAGATATAGCATTACCAATGTTTGCTTGCGCAGAAACTCATGATACAGCGAGAATCGCTGGAAGAGATGGCGGTAGAACTTTAGCGAGAATGACAACTATATTAAACATGTTATTACCTAATTTAGTACCTTTTATCAACAGTGGTCAAGAAGTATATGAGATTCAACCGATGAATACTGGGGTCGATTATACTAATGAAGATAAGTTCAAATTACCAGCAAATGATTTGTTCTTTGGTAAGCTTGCATTGTTTGATAAATATGCTATCCATTATTTAAATCCTGACCGCTGGGAACTAGCCGATCATTTAGAAGGAGTAAAAAATATCCGTAATAATTGGTTAAACCAAATCACAGATCTGAAAGCTTATGAGCCAATTTATTTCAACGAATTTGATTCACCAGCTATTGGCGTTTCATATTTCAATCAAGAGACGGGCAGTTGTTTATTAGTAGTAGCTAATACTAACGTTTATAGTGATATTCAATGTCACTCTGACATTAATAAATTGCGTGCTAGAGCAAAAAACTTTAATAATTTTGGCAAAATGCTTTATTCAAGTTATAAGTTTGGTAGAGACTATCATGATTTTTCACCTGATGGCAAAGTTTATTTCCAATTAGGTGCTGGAGAAGTTAAAATTATCGAATTTTAAAAATAAAACCGAGCAAGATTTCCTTGCTCGAGTTTTTTATATTGTATAATTTTTAAAAACTTTGATTATTCTAATTAAAAGAATCGAATAAATAAAGATTTCTATCGGTGTTTTAATAATTCTTAGAGGTAATTGCGGGGCAAAAGATATCTTATAAAGAATCATTACCCATAACGGTGTTAATATTAGCGAAACGATTAATTGTAAGATAATAACTGAAAAGATAATTCTTTGTGCACTATCGTCCTCAGTTCTTTTTTTATAGAGAAAATACAGTGTGGAAATAATACCGATTTCTCCAAGTGCCAGCATTAAATAAATTACCCATGGTTGAAAACTCATGTCTGCGCTAAGGCGATTTTCGATAATCGCAATTATTTCTGTGATATTAAAGAATCCATATATTCCAAAAATCATCAAGATTATTAAAAGCGCGAAATTAAAAATCATAAACAGATTATGTTTGTTTATCTTTAAGTTATAGATTATTCCCGGAACAACTCCATAAAGCACTGAGTTTAAGGTGAAACCAGGAAAAAATGGTCCTGAAGGAACGCCAAATACCCAAATATAAACAAAATACCCTAACACGTCTTGAATAATCGCGGCTGTAATACCGATTTTTGGTCCAAGGATGATAGATACAATAATTAACGGTAAATAACCAATACCAAATCTAATAATCGTTGAGTTGGGCGGATATGATATAGAAACAACGCTTGAGAGAACAACTCCTATCGCTACCATCAATCCAGTAAATATTATTCTTTGTAAATTTCTATTTTTCATTTTTTCCTCTTAGTTTAAAATCAATCATTGTTTGATTGGTTAGTTTTAAAAATGCATTAATTTTGCTGAAAGGTTTTGAACCGAAGAAACCCCGGTAAGCTGAAAGGGGTGATGGATGAACATTTTCAATGATAAAATGTCGATTGTTTGTTATTAAATTCTTTTTCGTTCTTGCATAAGAACCCCATAATACAAAAATCATCGGTTCTTCTTTTTGATTAAGTATTTCTATAACCTTATCCGTGAATGTTTCCCAACCTATTTTAGAATGAGAAAGCGGTTGATTCTTTTTGACTGAAAGAATAGCATTTAATAACAAAACTCCAGATTTAGCCCAGTCAGTTAAATCTCCAAAGTTAGTAGTTTTAAAATCTAGGTCCGATTCCAATTCTTTAAAAATATTTACGAGCGATGGCGGTAATAAAGTTCCGCCTGGAACTGAAAATGCTAGTCCCATTGCTTGGCCAGGGTTATGATAAGGATCTTGTCCAAGAATTAAAACCTTAGTATTCTCATATGAAGTCAAACAAAAAGCATTGAATATCAAATCTTTAGGAGGATAACAGGTATAAGAGTCATACTCTTTCTCGATTATTTTCAATAGCTTTATAAAATATGGTTTTTGAGTTTCTTCTTGCAAATAAAAATCCCAGTCATTGTTAAATAACTTATTTTTTACTTGCACAGTTATCGACCTTGCAGCCTGAGCAACTGATATCTTCACAGCCTTCAGGCTTTTCTGTTTTTTCGTTAAGCGTATATGACCAAACATATAAGCCAACAATTATTAAAATAATTACTATAGCGATTATGTATTCCAATTTATTCAACCTTCTCTACAAACTCATTTACACTTTCAAGTAGTTCTTCTACCAAAATTTTTGAGTTTTCTAAACTGTTACCTATAACTCCTGCATAAATTTTGAGTTTAGGTTCCGTACCAGATGGTCTTAGAACGAACCAAGATTCATCATTCAAGTAGTATTTTAATACATTTGACTTGTCTAAGTCAATTGATTCTACCTTTTTATTTATATATCTCTCAGATAAAAGAAAATCCTCGATTTTTGTTATTTTGTGGTTTTTAATTTCTTCAAGCGGATTTTGACGCAAATATTCCATAATTCTTTCAATTCTTTCTTGACCTTCTTTACCAAGCAAATGAACATTCTTCAATCCTTCAAGATAATAACCGTACTCATCATAGATTTCGATAAGTTTATCATAAAGAGTTTTTTCTTCTGATACCAAATAATAGTTAGCAGCTTCAGAAATCATTAGAATTGCCTGCAAGGAATCTTTATCTCTTACCCCATCGTCAATAACATATCCATATGATTCTTCGTAGCCAAAAACAAACTCTCGATCTTCTGATTCTAAATATCTTGCTTGTTCACCGATGAATTTAAATCCGGTTAAAGTTGAGATAACATCTAAACCAAAAGAACGAGCTATTTGAGCTCCTAAATCACTGGTTACAATGGTATTAAACACTACACCTTTATCAGGTAATAAACCATTTTTAAGTTTTTGAGTTAAGATATAATATATCAATAAAGCTCCAGTTTGATTACCGTTTAACAGCAAATAATCATTATTATGTAAAACTGCGATACCTAGTCTATCAGCATCTGGATCGGTTGCGATTAATAATTCGGCATTTAGTTTCTTTCCTAACTTTATCGCTAGATCATATGCACTAGCCTCTTCTGGATTAGGCAGTTCTACGGTTGAGAAATTAGGATCGGTAACCATTTGTTCTTCAACAGGGTATACTGTATATTCTTCTTCTTCTAAAAGTCTTTTTCCTAAATATCCACTAGTGCCATGGAGTGGTGTAAATACAACTTTTATTGGTTTTGGCATATCTTTGTTTATTGTAATAGATTTTACTAAATCCAAATAAGCTTTATCAATTTCTTCATCGATGTATTCTATTAAGTTTGAAGCTTCCAGTTCGACAAGAGCCTTAGTTTTAATAGAGAATATATCTTCGGTTTTGTTCACATATTCAATTATCGTATTAGCATATCTTGGCGTATATTGACATCCGTATTCATCATAGATTTTATAACCGTTATAATTAGGTGGATTGTGACTGGCTGTAACAACTATTCCAGCTAGTGCGTGTAACCTCCTCACTGCAAAAGATAATTCAGGTGTTGGTCTAAGATCCGTAAAAAGGAAACTTTTGATGCCATAAGCACCTAATACTTTTGCACTTTCTTTTGCGAATTCTTTTGACATATGTCGATTGTCATGTGCAATTACAACGCCTCTTGAAAGGTCCGATTCTTCATATGTATTTATTAAATATTGGGCTAAACCGTTGTTAGCCCTTCTAATAGTATAAATATTTAAACGATTTATTCCAGCTCCGAGAATACCGCGCATTCCCCCAGTACCAAAAGAAAGAGTAGTATAAAACATATCCTCTAATTCTTTATCGTTTTTACTTAATAATTCTTTTTTCAAATCAAGATCTAAGTCCGGATTATTAATCCATTTTTCAAATTCAGTTCTCCACATAACAACCCCCTGCTTTAGTAAATATAATCTACAACTTTTTCTCTTCTAGGTTTAACTTCCGGCTCTTTTCCTTTTGGATATCCCAAACATATTGCTAAATCATGTTCATAACCTTCTGGGATTTTTAAAAGACGATTAACATCTATCTTGTCAGCCTTATGATATAAATATCTTGTTTGACCGATAATACATGAACCATAACCTAAAGATTTAGCTGCTAAAGCAATATTTTCAATTACGCAGCCAATATTTATTTCTGAAAATCCAGCAATTTTCGAACTTAAAACAATAACTGCTGGAGCGTGATAGAAAATATGGGCTCCTTTTTCAACTTCAATTCCAAATCTCATCATTCCCTCAATTGCCATTTTATTAATTTCATCAATCTGTTCCTTATTGGTGATGACGGTTAAATGCCAATCTTGTTTGTTTCTTGAACTAGGCGCATAAATTCCACATTCGATAATTTTTTGCAAGTCATTTTCAGGGATTGGCTTATCTAGATAAGATCTTATACTTCTTCTACTTAAAATTGTTTCAATTGTACTGTTCATCTTTTACCTCCTAAAAGTTAGAATGTCTTATCAAAAATATTTTATACTACTCTAAGATATTAGTAAATAAAAAGTCTACATCATATTTAATCATTTTTTCAGCAGTTTCTTTTTCATTGACGACACCTGTAATTACTTTTAACCCTACTAGGTGTAAATTTTTAATATATTCGCGTTTTAACTTATGGTGCTCAAGATAAAGATTTATCCCGTGTTTTTGACAATAATCCAAGGTTTCATCGTCGACCAATCGGGCATGATAGTATAAAACACTGCTAGGAAAAACTTTTTTAAGAACTTGCAAGTGTTTTTTGTTTTCAGCTATCAAGCTAAAATTATCTTCAACATCATGTTCCTTGAGATATTGATCCAATTTAGCAACCATATCAGTTTCTAATGTGTCTTTAATTTTGATAAATATAAATTTGCGATACGCCTTACAAATAGAAAGATAATCTTCAAGTCTTGGTATAAAAACAAATTCGTTTAAATCTCCAGTTTTGCGATCCACTAATGCAAATTTTTTAAGTTCGTTGTAAGAAAAACTTGGGATATCTAAGTTTAACATTCCATATTTTAATAAACTATTACAACCAGTAACAATATATTTGTTATCTTTGGAGATTGATAGTTCACAACTTATGCCATAATAGGAACGATTAGCCGCAGCTAAAAAAGAAAAAATCGTGTTCTCTGTTTCGATGCCGCTAAGACCATTATTAGCTACCATTCCCCTGAAATATTTATCGATTTTAATTGTATTCATCAATTTCACGCCTTTTTACTTTTTTTATATAATTTATTGTAACACTAAATAAAGATTAATTGAACATCTTATTTAGAAAAATCTTGAGTTTTGGTATAATCATT
>JAVVFA010000058.1:0-7934 GCA_032251215.1 Candidatus Izemoplasmatales bacterium | reverse complement strand
AGATTTTACAATAATGCAAGCAGCCGACAGTATTGGTATAAGTGTTCCAAGACTATGTTTCCTAAAAGGAATTCATGAAGAATCAAATTGCCGGTTATGCATAGTGAAAATCGAAGATCAAAATGGTCTTAAAACCTCTTGCTCGACCAAAGTCCAAGAAGGTATGGTAGTAGAGACTGATAATAAAGAGACCTATGAAAATGTATGTTTCAACTTAGAATTATTAGCTGGAAATCATAAATTTGAGTGTTGGAAATGTTCAAGAGAAAATTCTTGCGAATTTTTAGATCTGTTAAGAAGATTTAATGTTGATAATGATTTTTCAAATTTGGATTTGTTTGTTCCTAAAGAGATTAAAATGAATAAAACCAGTGACGCTATGGTCATTGATACCAGCAAATGCGTACTCTGCGGTAGATGTGTATCAGCCTGCGAAAAGCAATCTGGTTTAGGTATACTTAACTTCAATCATCGTGGTTCTGAAACTTATGTTGGTCCTGCTTTATTCCATAATTTAGAAGATGCTGGCTGTATTTATTGCGGCAAATGTATTCAAGCATGCCCAACTGGGACTATAAGAGCGCAAGATAGTATTAAATTTTTAGAAAGAGCATTAAGAGATAAAGAAAAAGTTATTATCTGCCAAGTCGCTCCGGCAGTTAGAGCAACGTTAGGAGAAGAATTTGGATATCCGATTGGCACAAATGTTGAAGGCCAGATGTTCGCGGCGTTAAACAAATTAGGTATAAATGAAATAATAGATACTAACTTTGCCGCCGATTTAACAATTATCGAAGAAGGCCACGAGTTTATTAATCGTTTTCAAAATGGCGGTGTTTTACCGATGTTTACATCATGTTCACCAGGATGGATTAATTATCTTGAAATTTATTATCCGGAATTAATTCCTAATCTCTCAAGTTGTAAATCACCTCAACAAATGGCAGGAACTTTAATAAAAACTTACTATGCAGATAAATTGGGGATAGATCCAAAAAACATTTTTTCATTATCAATTATGCCTTGTGTTGCCAAAAAAGCTGAGGCAACAAGACCTGAATTTGGTAGAAATGGATATAGAGATGTCGATTGCGTTTTAACTACAAGAGAAGTAGCTAGGATGATTAGACATCGTGGGATACCATTCAGAGATTTAGAACCGATGCAACCATTTGGAGATTTAGCAAAATATACTGGAGCAGCATCAATTTTTGGCGCCACTGGCGGCGTTATGGAAGCTGCTCTAAGAACTGTAACAGAAATTTTGGAAGGTAAGGCTACGCCTATCGAATTTAAAGAAATTCGTGGTCTAGATGATATTAAAGAAGCCACTTATAAGGTGGCTGGAGTTGATGTAAATGTAGCTGTGGTTCAAGGTGGAACTGGAATTAAAGCTTTTATTAAACATATGAAAAATACTGACAAGCAGTACCATTTTGTTGAATTTATGGGTTGTACCGGAGGTTGTATCAATGGTGGGGGGCAACCAATTGTTTCAGCTATCAATCAAGAAAAATATGATGTTAGAACTTTGAGAGCGAAAGTTTTATATGATATCGATGCTGGAACTGAATTCAGAAAATCTCATGAAAACCCAGCTATAAAAACAGTATATAAGGAATTTTTAGGCAAACCGAATTCGCATAAATCTCATGAATTATTGCATACTGTTTATCATAAGCGATCATTTTATGAGGTAGATAAAAATTGAAAAAGACTCTGATTTTAATTTTCTTATTATTGTTAGCTTCATTGTTTTCTTGCGCTCAATCGGAACAAATAACAATCATGGCACCAGCGGGTGCTCCAGCATTAGCACAGATATATTTGCAAAATAATGATGACTATTTGGTTGATATTGTAAACGGACCGGATCCTCTAGTAGCTGCTTTTGGTTCTAAATCGCACGATTTTATATTTGCGCCAACAAACTTAGGTGCTAAATTATATAACAATGGTATAGAATATATCTTTATAGCCGGAGTTACTTTTGGAAATTATTTTCTGGCGACAGTTACAGAAACAAATTTTAATTTAGATAGTCTTGAAGGAAAAGAAATAATATGTTTTGGAATGAACAATACATCTGATATTGTTTTAAGATATATTTTAGATTCTAATAATATCAACGCTAGCATTACTTATGTTGACTCTTTAGAGATGGCTAATTCAAGCCTTATAGCCGATAACAATGCAATTATTTTAAGTGCAGAACCGGCTCTTTCGGTATTACAAACAAAAGTTTCGGGAATAAAGACTATTGACTTGCAGGCAGAATACCAAACTCTTACAGGAGAAAATTCATATCCCCAATCAGGAGTTTTTGCTAGGAAAGACTTGAGCGAAAGAATTATCGATAAGTTTTTAAATGACTTAAAAAATTCGATTTTAAAAGTTAATCTAGAAATAGAAGATACTGCTGACTTAGCAGTAGATCTAGAAATGGGTTTTCCTAAAGAAGTTCTTATTACTGCCATACCCAACAGTCACATAAATTATCAGGAAGCGATAGATATAAAAACTGATTTAGAAAATTATTTTAATATTATCTTCAATATAAATCCTATTCTCATTGGTGAAAAATTGCCAGATGATAATTTCTATTATTCTCTAAATTAATTAGAGGGCTAATATGAAAAAAGTAAGCATAACAGTATTGTCAATTTTTACAATTTTTATCGTTTGGATATTGCTCGATTTAATAGTCGACAATTCTTTGTTATTGCCAAAACCATTAGAAGTTTTAAAGGCTTTAGGAAGCATTATTACCGACAAAAACTCAATATTAGCAATAATTTTATCGCTTATGCGTCTTTTAACAGGATTGATTATTGCGTTTATATTTGGATTTGGATTAGGAATTATTTCTGGCCTTAAATCAAGTTTTGCAATATATCTTAACCCAATTGTAACTATCTTAAGAACAGTACCGGTAATATCAATTACTGTTATTGTTCTTATAGTTGTTGGTTTTTCCATAACCCCATATTTGATAACTTTCCTAATGTTGTTTCCATTAATTTATCAAGGCATATATGGTGCGATAAAAAATATTGATCAAGAGTTAATCGATGTTTATATATTAGAAGATAATCATATATTTACACAAATAACTCACTGCTACATTCCGTTGATAAGTTCTGAAATTAGGACAAGCTTGTTACAATCTTTGGGATTGGGAATTAAAGTTTTGGTAATGGCTGAATATTTAGCTCAAACTAAGAATTCGATTGGTAATTATCTTTACTTAGCAAAAACAAATATCGAATTTGCCAATGTTTTTGCTTGGACTTTGATATTAATTATCATTGCTTTAATATTTGAAATACTAATCAACCATTATAAGAATGTTAAAATTAAGATTAAAGTCAGTAAAAATATTAATTAAACAAATTGACTTTAAAGGTAGTTTGGGTTATGATATTATTATCATAAGGGAGTAGCTGACGCTCGCGTGGTTAAATCAACAAGCATGGCTTTATGCCTGGTTTAATTTTAAACAGCAAGACTTATGCACGACTGTTATGTGCATAGGTCTTTTTTTTTAGACAGAAAGGAAATAATATGGAATATTTTAGCAAAAAGAAGAATGATATTTTAAACGAGTTAAATGTGAATCCAAAACAAGGTTTGAGTGATTCTGAGGTTGTTGCTAGACAAGAACAATATGGCTTAAATCAGTTGAGGGAATCAAAGAAAAAAACATTATTTATGATGTTTATTGATCAATTTAAAGACTTTTTGGTCATCATTTTGATTGTTGCGGCGATTGTATCAGTAGTCGTCGGTTTTGTTGAAGGAGAAGGTCTTATTGATGGCATAATCATCATCGCCATTGTATTATTGAACGCAGTTTTAGGTGTTAATCAGGAACAAAAAGCTAATAACGCCTTGGCAGCTTTAAAAAAGATGAGTTCTCCTAATGCTAAAGTAATAAGAAACGGAAAAACCATTGAAATATCATCTGAACAACTAACTGTAGGCGATATTGTTTTACTAGAAACCGGTGATTTTGTTGCGGCTGATATTCGTCTTTTAGATTCAACAAATTTAAAAACTGATGAATCCTCCTTAACTGGAGAATCCACTCCGGTAACTAAAGATGATGAAATTGAACTGGGTGATAATACAGCTTTAGCTGAACGCGAAAATTCAGTTTACATGTCGACATTGGTAACTTACGGTAAAGGTAAAGGGATTGTAACCAACATTGGCATGGAAACCGAAATCGGTAAAATTGCTACTATGTTAGATGCAGTTGAAGAAGGTAAAACTCCTTTACAAAAAACTATTGATGAGTTTGCTAAAGTATTAGGCATAGTAATTATTGTAATTTCATTCTTCGTCTTCGCTTTAGGGTTTGTTAAAAATAATTTTGAGTTTGAACTCGAATTATTTTTAACAGCAGTAGCTTTAGCAGTAGCCGCAATTCCTGAAGGATTGACAGCTGTTATTACCGTTGTTCTTGCCTTGGGTATGCAAAGAATGGTTAAAAGAAATGCCATTATTAAAAATCTTTCAACAGTTGAAACTTTAGGCCAAGCTACTGTTATCTGTTCCGATAAAACTGGAACATTGACTCAAAACCAAATGACTGTTAGAAGAGTATATGATATAGATAACGAATATGAGGTTTCTGGCGGCGGGTATGAAACAAAAGGAAAGATCTTAAGCTCCGGTAAAGAATCTAAATTATCTCACAATCTAGAAAAGATTTTGCAAATTTCCCTTTTATGTAATGACTCTAAGTTAGAAAGTGATAATAAAATACTAGGAGATCCAACAGAAGGCGCTTTATTAGTACTAGCTGTAAAAGGCGGATTTGATGTTAAAGATTTAGATGAGTTATATCCTCAACTTAATGAATACACTTTTGATTCAACAAGAAAAATGATGTCTTCAATAAATGAAGTTAATGGAAAATATCTTGTTCTAACAAAAGGTGCTACTGATCAATTAATCAAAAAATGTAATCGAATTTCAATTAATAATGAAATACGAGAAATAACAGATAAAGATATTGAAAAAATATTACAACAAAATGAAGTTTACTCTGAACAAGCTTACCGCGTTTTAGGCTTTGCTTATCAAGAGACGTCTACTCCAAAAGCAATGGATTTAGAAAATGATTTAATTTTTGTGGGTATGGTTGCGATGATAGATCCTCCGCGCGAAGAAGCAAAAGGAGCAATTGAAAAATGTCATCATGCTGGCATTAGAGTAATGATGATTACCGGCGATCATATAACCACAGCTAAAGCGATTGCTAGTGAATTAAATATCTTAAAAGAAGGCGGTTTAGCTTTATCGGGTGAAGACACAAGAAATATGACTGATGAAGAGTTTGAAGACGCTATCTTAAAATGCGACGTATTTGCGAGAAGCACGCCTAGTGATAAAATTAGAATAGTTGAAGTATTACAAAAACATGGTGAAGTTGTTGCTATGACAGGCGACGGCGTTAATGATTCACCGGCATTAAAACAAGCTGATATTGGCGTCGCGATGGGTATTACCGGCACAGAAGTATCTAAAGAAGCTTCAAATATGATTTTAACAGATGATAATTTCACATCTATAGTCGCTGCTGTCGAAGAAGGTAGAACTATTTACAGCAACATTCGTAAGTTTACAATATTTTTAGTATCTTGTAATATTGGTGAAATATTATTGATTTTAGTATCAATGATTTTCAGCTCATTCTTTGGTAATTTATTACCGTTAATGGCTATCCATTTGTTATGGATTAATTTAATGACAGACTCCTTCCCGGCTTTTGCTTTAGGTATGGAAAAAGCAGAAGGAAACATCATGGATCAAAAACCTAGAGATACAAAAGAAAAATTATTAAACAGAGAAACTCTAATTAAAGTAGTTATTCAAGGAACTGGCTTAATGTTAGCGGGTTTAACTGCATTCAAACTAGGCTTACATGTAATCCCAGGAGCTTCAGTTACTCAAGCAATTACCATGGCATTCATGACTGTTGTTTTTGGCGAGTTATTCCGTGCATTTTCAGCTAGATCAGAAACCAAGTTTTTATTCCAATATAATCCTTTCAGTAATAGATTCTTAAACTACTCAATCTTTATCTCAGTAGGGTTGGTATTCGTCTTGATTTATGTTCCATTTATCGCTGATATATTCAGTTTAGAGGCTTTAACCTTTATAGAGTTACTTATCGCAATGGCTCTTGGTTTTGTTCCGATGTTATTTGGTGAATTGACTAAAGTTGTTAATAAAACCTTGTAAGTTTATTTAAATTGTTGAAAAACCACTGAATATAAAGTAAAATTAAGAATAAGGTTGGCGGTGACGAAGATGAAAAACGATATTAAACAAAACATCATGATTAACAATGATGAGGAAATATATAAAGAGTTCCCGAAATTAAAAGGTAGAAATTATTTCTGCCAAGTAGTTTTAACTACTAAAAGATTGATTATCTATACTCAAAGCAACACGATAACTAAAAATCGTAAAACTAAAAAAAGAGGTATGAATGAAATTGAATTGAAGAGTATCAACCATTTGGAATATTATTTGGAATACATAAAAAATTCTTTCTTTTTCAGATTATTGGGTTTCGCCCTGATTTTAGGATCATTAATCTTGGCTTACGGCGTTTATCAAAGTTTATTGACTGTACCCGTTTACCCATACTCGTATATAATTAATTATGCAATACTAGGATTAGTTTTTATTATTGGCTTCTTTTTGCTATTTAGGGTCAAGAAGGTTCTTTATTTCAAAGTCGGCTCCGGATTTAACATCATCACTAAATTAGAATTGCAACCAACTAAATATAATGAATTAGCTTTAAAATATTTAGCAAGCAAATTTTATTAAAGTCTAAAGCTCAAGAGTAAAAATCTTGAGCTTTTTCTTTTTGTTTAAAAAACCACCTTACTTTGATAAATTAACATGATATAATATTTGTAATGTTTAAAATAATGAGGTGATTGTTTTATGAAGTTAAACTACAAGAAAGTCTTTTATGTTGGTCTTGCCTTTTTCTTAATTTCTTTATTTTGGCAAACTTACGATTCTGTCATCACAAAAATACTGATAGATAAATTTGGGTTAAACCAAACTTGGTCTGGAGTTGTAATGGCTCTGGATAACGTTCTTGCTTTATTTTTGATACCATTATTTGGTGGCTTGTCAGATAAACAGAATTCTAAATTAGGCAAAAGAACACCATATATTATTATTGGTACAGTCGTTGCTGCTTTTGCATTTATCGGCTTGACATTTAGCGATAACTATCAAACCACAAAACTCGAAACTGAAACATCAATCGTAAGCCAATATAATGATGTTCATGATCAAACTTTAGATTACAATGCTTGGATTGGAATTCGTGATGATATAGTTGGACAATGGCAAGTATTATTAAATGATGGAACTATCTCTCAAGATACCTATGATAAATTTTATGAGAGAGTTATTGATGGAATTGACGCCGATGATACCACAAATATCAATAGCTATGATTACGATTCTGATCGTAGAGAAGGTATGAATGAAATACTAAATGTTAGTGGGGGAGAGATTGCTACAAAAGACAATTCAGATTTAAAAGAATATTTTTATCTTCATTTAAATCAAAGAGCTTGGGTCGAAACAAGTCAGTCTCCAGGAACCTTCATTGTTTTCTCTTTAACATTATTAATTGCTTTGTTATTTATGGCAACCTTTAGATCTCCAGCAGTTGCCTTAATGCCTGATGTCACAATTAAACCTTTAAGGTCAAAGGCCAATGCTGTTATTAATTTAATGGGAACCTTCGGTGGTATCGGAGCAATCCTGATACTGACCGTTTTCAGTTTGGATAAGCTATCATATGTGGATTACGCTCCGGCATTTATTGCAGTTGGTATTCTAATGCTTGTTTTACTAGGCATTTTCTTGTGGAAGGTAAAAGAACCGAC
>JAVVFA010000057.1:0-8089 GCA_032251215.1 Candidatus Izemoplasmatales bacterium | reverse complement strand
CTTGTTTTTCCAGGTGTTTGGCTTACTCTGGCAATGTTTTTAACATTTAGCAATGAGTTGATGAATGATGATTTACCAACATTAGATCTACCGGAAAAGACAACATGAGGTAGGTTATCTTTTGGATAATCCTCTTGTTTGACGGCAGAGGTTATGAATTTCACACTTTTAAGAATCATATATTTCACCAACTTAAGATTAATTATATCATTAATTTAATTTCTTGTTAAGACTATTGCAAATACTCGACAAGATAAATATTATTTTTAGTAAAGATTTCTTGATAAACTTTGAAATCATCGAAAGTAATGTTTTTCGATCTTTCAACAAAACTATAGATATTGACATTATCATTTAGAAGTTTTTTTATCAATAGGTGTGATTGTTTCACATCATCAAAAGCTTTAATTGCGCGACCTACATCAGCTCTTTTATAAGCTTTAAAAATATCTTCTTCAAAAGTAAGTTCTGGTAAATCTTCTAAAAGTTCTATGATTGTCTTAATAAATAATTTGGGTTTTTGGGTTTCTATAGAGATATTAAAGAAGCCATAATCATCTTCTATCACCGGAGATGCAGAAAAACTGAAATTATAAAGTTTTTTCTTTTTTAAAACTTTGTATAATTTTGAAGAAGGACTAAATATCATAGAAAAGAAAGGGTTTGTCACAATATTATGTTCTAAATCAGTTCTACTAAATATATACTCCGGAATTTTAATTCCGACTTCAATAATATTGGTATCTAGTTTTTTGTTAATTTTTGTAAGGTGATGTCTTTTCTTGTCGGTTATGTTCACTTCCCTTGCTATCGGGATGTAATTAGGCCAAGTTTTTGTGACAAACTGATGAGATTTCAAGTTTTCAATCACAACTTCAGGATCAACATTACCGGTAATCAATAAAATCATATTTTTGGGATGATAAAAGTGATCTGTGGCTTGTTTTAATATATTCTTATCAATTACCTTGATAGTTTTTTTACTACCACCGATATCTTCATAAATAGATTCATCTTTATACATCAACTTCAAAAGAGATTTATAAGCTTTTATCTCATCGGAATCATCACTCATCGATAATTCTTGAGAGATAATTTTAAGTTCTTTATGAATAGATGTTTCGTTAAAATTGTAATCGATGAAATTATCTAAAAGTTTATCTAACAATTCAGTAAAGTTTTCTTGAGTTGAAAAATAATATGATGTTAATCTTCTTGAGGTATAAGCATTTATATCAGCGTTATTTTTAATAAAAAAATCACTTAGGGTATTACCGTTATTTTCAAACAACATATGTTCAAGAAAATGAGCAGTGCCATGTGGAAGTCTTAATGGCTGATTATCTCGGTTATATTTGAAATCTCTACCGCCAAAATTCACCTGCAAAGAGGCGAATTTTTGGACGAATTTAATTTTAGGATGGATGTAAACAGTTAAACCATTTTCTAGTTCTTCTTGATAAATAATTTCATCCGTTAGTATGTATTTTTTTTCCATCATTTATCCTTCATTAGTGTAAATGTAGGTAGTATCAATGTTGATATTTTGAATTAAATTGATAATATCTTGTTTTTTAATATCTCTTATTTCTTGTTTACGCAATTCTAAATCAAAAACACTTTTGTATCTAAGATAACCGATGATATTATGAAGTAGTAATTTTGTCTGTGAGTCAAGGGCAGAGTCTAATCTTTTAATTAAGTTGCGTTTTGCTAGATTGAAAAGTTCGTTATCTATATTGCCTTTTTGACAGTCTTTAAGTTGTTTAGCTATTTCGTCTATCGCTTTTTGAGTTTGATCTTTATTAGTTTCTAAATTGACAAAAAATAAATTACTTTCCTCATTGTATTTGGAATATACGTAATATGATAATTGAAGTTTTTCTCTTATATTAGCGAAAAGTTTAGCTTTTTCAAACCCTCCGAACAATTCGTCGAATAGTGACATTTTTAAAGCATTTTTTTTGTTGTAATCAAAATTAAGATAGTAACCGATAAAAACTCTTGTTTGGCCATTAGAACTTTTTTCGATGACCTCATTGATGTTTTCTGTTGGAATAAATTGAGATTTATAGTCTAAATTATGTATATTTTTAGGTTTAATAAAACTTAATTTTTCTTCAATTAGGTTATCCATTTGAGAAAAATCAAAATCACCGGCAATGAAAATTTGTAACTTATCTTCATTAATCATTTTTTTGTAACATTCACTGACAGTTATACTAGAAACTTGATTAAAATAACGCATTTCTGGAAAAATTACGATATGGTCTTGATTGTTTCGAGTGTATTCTCTCATAAATTGATAATATGTATAAGCATTTTTGTTTTGTTTGATACTTAACATTAACTCTTCAGTTTGTTGAATGAGTTCATTAACACTTTTTTTTGGTATAAGACCTTTATGTAATTTGGGCCGATAAATTATTTCTAGTAATAGGTCTAAACTTTGAGAAAAGATGTTTAATTCATCTAGATATTTATCATTTACTGTTCTAAACATAAAAGAAGTAATACTGACGTTGCCGACAGTGTGATAGTTGCAAGTTTTATCTAAACCATATAAATTATCACACGCTAAACTCATTTTTTCAGGATTATTATATTTATGGGTTGATTCCATCAAAATTTCGGATAAGAAATTTCTTTCGTTTATTTCTTGAGGATTTAGTTTATTAGTAAAAACAAAAGCCACATCAATGGTTTTAAATTTATTGTTAGGCATATAATAAAGCTCTAAATTATTAACATTTCTTTTGACTATCTTCATGTTTCACCTCAAAAAAAAGGTTTTTGATAAACCTTTTTATTCTGCCATTTCTAAAGCAATTTTCATCATATTGGTAAATGCTGTTTGTCTTTCTTCTGGTGTTGTAGTCTCACTTGTTACTAAAGAATCAGAAACAGTTAAGAGACAAGCAGCGTGTTTGTTGGTAACATTAGCGTTATGGAATAATGCAAATGATTCCATTTCGACACCTAAGAGATTCTTTTCTTGAGCTAATGCAAGTACTTCTTCTGGAAATTCTCGGTAAAATACATCGCTTGAATGAATTTTCCCTTTAAATAAAGGAATATTTAATTCTTCAGCGATATTTTCAAGTTTTTCATTAACTTTCGGAGATGCTGGCAATGTATCTTTTTGACATTTACCTTGAACAAAAGCAATACTAGATTCTGAGTAGGCTTCTGTAACCAAAATAGTATCATATATCTTCAATGCTTTGGTATAAACACCGCAAGAACCTATTCTAATAATTGTGTCTACATCATAGAATTTAAATAATTCATAGGAGTAGATACCAATTGAAGGCATACCCATTCCTGAACCCATTACTGAGATTTTACGTCCTTTATAAGTACCGGTATAACCGAGCATATTTCTTACAGAATTGAATTGTTTGACATTTTCTAAGAAAGTTTCAGCAATATATGTAGCTCTTAATGGATCCCCTGGCATCAAGACAGTCTTAGCGATTTCATTTGTTTGTGCATTAATGTGTGGTGTAGGCATCAGTTATTCTCCTTTTACTCTTTGATTTATTCGGTTAATTACTTCAGGAATATTAACAATCGAGAAACGATAATCAGTATCCATTAAAAAACTTTCAAATAAATAGACTTTTCCATCTTTATCAAGATGATTTAAAGAGATGGTAAAATCGCGTCCGTAATTAACTGTTATGCTATCTTGTTTTTCTTTTTTGGAACTTGATTGTTTAAAAGCTTCAAGATACATCTCATCACCTTTAAAGTAAAGTGCAGTTTTTTTCAAGAAATATCCTTGATAATTCTTTTCTAAGACTGGAATGTATAAGTCAATATTTGGTTCTTTATCCTTTAGATACTCGTAGAATCTGTCTAGAGTTTTTAAAGAATATCGAGCGATAGAAAAATCACGAACAAAACTATAGAGAATTGCTAGAACAATTACAAAGATTGTGTTGTACCAATCTAGCATACTTAATATTAATAGAATTATTATTACTACAGTAGTAGAAACAAAAAAATATAAGGCAAAACGCATTAAATTAAATTTTTTGATTAAGTTTTTCGTTTCTGTAAATACTCGTTCTTGTAAATTATTCATTAGTATCCTGTACCTTCTTGATCATTAACCAAACTAACTCCATTGGATGTTCCAATTCGTGTCGCGCCGGCATTTACCATTATATCCAAGTCTTCTTTAGTTCTAACACCACCAGCAGCTTTAACTTCTTTGCCGTTGACATTATCTTTCATAATTTTAACTGCTTCTTTTGTTGCACCTGACGTGCCAAAACCAGTTGAAGTTTTAATAAAGTTAGCGTTGGTTTTACCAACAATTTCGCTAACTTTTTTTATTTCGTTATCATCTAAATAACAGATTTCTACAATAACCTTAACGGTTTTTCCCATTGCGGCTTTGCATACTTGATTAATTTCATTTTCTATATAATCATAATTCTTATCTTTGAATTTGCCAATATTGATAACCATATCAATCTCATCAGCACCATTACTGATAGCATTTAAAGTTTCAAAAACTTTGGTTTCAACGGTATTGGCACCTAAAGGGAAACCAATAACAGTACAAGTTAAAACCTCTGTTCCTTGTAATTGTTCGCTACAATATTTAACATGAGTGGGATTAACGCAAACACTCTTAAAATTATGTTCTTTTGCTTCTTGTAACAACTTATCGATATCTTTTTTAGTTCCAAAAGCTTTTAGATAAGTATGATCGATTAATTTATTTATTTCCATACTAAACCTCCTAGTTTTCTTATGTCAATTATACAATGATTTACAGATAGTGTCAATTAAACTTACATGTAGAAATAAGCCGATTACTCGGCTTATTTATTACTTGCTTATAATGTCAACGCAACGGTTACATAACCCGTTATCATCGATTTCGTTTACTATTTGCCAACATCTTTCGCATGTATGGCCCTCAGCTTTAAAGACGTCGATTGTAACATCTTGGCCTTTGTAAGCACCAAACCCATCTCTAGCGATTTCAAACTTAGATACGATAAAAATTTGTGCTAAATTGACATTTATTTTATTTAAGATATTTTCAATTTTAGCTTTTGGGTAAATTATCACATGTGCATTTAAACTTTTGCCAATTACTTTTTCATTTCGAGCATTTTCTAAAGCTTTAAGTACATCTTCTCTTAATTCCATAAACTCATTAAAGGTAACTTCAATTTCAGTATCATATTCTTCGACTTTAGGCATATCAGTTAAATAGACATTCAACGCTTTTTTATTAGGTAAATATGAATAAGCTTCAGAAGTTGTGTGTGGCAAGATTGGTGTCAACAACTTTAATAATGTGTCAAGTATCTTGTAGATTACAGTTTGAATACTTCGACGTTCTAATGAATTAGATTTTTCGATATATAATATATCCTTGGCAAAATCTAAGTAGAATGAAGATATGAAAGTGACATAATTAGTTATTTTTCGGTAAACGACGTCAAATTTGAAATCTTCATATGCTTCAAGAACTTCTTTAATTAAATTGTTGTTTTTTATTAAGACATATCGATCGACATCATTGAGCTTTGCAAATTCAATTTTGTTTTCATCATCGTTGTAATCAAAGATATTACCAAGTAAAAATTTAATAGTATTTCTGATTTTACGATATGATTCAGAAACTTGTTTGATTAAGTTATCCGATAAACGAACATCTGCTTGATAATCAACTGAAGCAGTCCATAAACGGAAAATATCAGCACCCATGCTGTTAGCGATTTTATTTGGATCAACAACATTACCTTCTGATTTTGACATCTTACGGCCATCGCCATCAAGAACAAACCCATGTGATACAAGCGTCTTATATGGTGATTTGCCTTCTGTAGCTACACCGGTGATTAAACTGGAATTAAACCAGCCACGGTATTGATCGCTACCTTCCATATAAAGATCGGCAGGATAGCCATAACCTATATCTTTCATCGCTCCATGATGAGACGTTCCAGAATCAAACCAAACATCCATAATGTCTGTTTCTTTTCTAAAGATACCATTTGGAGAATCTGGGTGAGTGTATCCTGGTGGTAATAATTCTTTTGCGTCTTTAATAAACCATGCGTTAGAGCCTTCTTGTTCGAAGATATCAGCGACATATTCTATAACTTCCGGATCTAAAAGTGCAGTTTCTTTTTCAGTATAAAAAGCTGGGATTGGCACACCCCATGTTCTTTGACGGGAAATACACCAACTACCACGATCTTTTATCATATTGCTTAGTCTAATATCTCCCCAAGAAGGATACCATTTTATTGTCTGAATTTCTCTTAAGATTTCATCTTTTAATTTTTCGATTGAGGCAAACCATTGACTTGTGGCTCTAAAGATTACTGGTTTTCGGGTACGCCAGTCATGTGGATAAGAGTGAGAAAAATCAAAACGACCTAAAAGGTAACCACCTTCAAATAGAGCTGTGATAACTTCTTCATTACAATCATCAACATAAAGGCCAGCAAATCTTTCGCCAGCTTCTTCAGTCATAATACCTTTTGAATCGACTGGACAATAAACATCAAGATTATATTTTTGTCCGACCACGAAGTCTTCTTCCCCATGTCCAGGGGCGGTATGAACTAAACCTGAACCATCTTCGACAGTAACATGATCACTGATAATAATTGGTGAAATGCGTTCATATAAAGGATGTTTATAAGTCATTCCTTCTAGTTCCCAACCAAAGATGTTTTGTAATTCAGTAGGGTTATTCCAACCTAGTAAGTCACTAAGTTTTCCCAGTAAAGTTTTACTAACTAAATAATTATTATTTTTAACTTTTATTAAAACATATTCGATATCTGATCCAACGGCTATTGCTAAGTTAGCTGGAATTGTCCATGGAGTTGTTGTCCAAATTAAGAAGAATGTGTTTTTAGGTAATTTATTTAATGTGTCGACTGCAGGCATAGCAACATAGATTGAAGGCGAAACGATATCATGATACTCAATTTCCGCTTCAGCTAATGCTGTTTCACTTGAAGGCGACCAATAAACAGGTTTTAAACCTTTATAGATTAAGCCTTTCTTAACCATTTCGTTAAAAACGCGAAGTTGAGAAGCCTCATATTCTTTATTTAATGTAATGTATGGTTGATCCCATTCGCCTAAAATACCCAATCTTTTAAATTGTTCACGTTGAATGTCAATTTGTTCTAGAGCATAATTCATACATAATTCTCTGAACTCGGATAGTTCTAATTCTTTACGATTAACTTTCTTATTTTTAGATAAGGCATTTTCAATCGGTAAGCCATGGGTATCCCAACCAGGTAAATAAGGGGCTTTAAAACCAGACATATTTTTATATCTGATTACAAAGTCTTTAAGGATTTTATTTAGAGCATGTCCTGCATGAATAGACCCGTTTGCATATGGTGGCCCATCATGAAGAATATAGGTTGGATTACAGTCATTTTTTTCTAGAAGTTTGGTATATAAATCTATTTTCTCCCATTCTTCTTGGATTGATGGTTCTTTAACCCCTAAGTTCCCACGCATTGGAAACTCAGTGTTTGGCATCAACAAACTGTCTTTAAAATTCTTTTTTTCCATATAAATCTCTCCTTTAATAAAAAAAATCCTTAATCAATAATTAAGGACGTATTACCGCGGTGCCACCTTAGTTCTAGTACAATAAATACTAGCGCTTAAATATCGTTAACGCCGACTTACGTAATTACTTACATTATCAGTAATTCTCTCTTAGGTGATAATAATAAATAGTTCTTACTTGTTTCCACCAACCACAAGTTCTCTAAAAAAGAAAATATTTATCATCTTGTCCCAATCTTCGATTATCTTATAAGATTATACACAATTTTATCTTTTTTTTCAAGTGTTTATTACTTTAAATAGCTCTAGCGATGATACTTAAGATAAATTGATAAAGCAATAACCCTAACATTGGAGTGAAGTCAATGTTAGAAATAACAATCCATCCTCTAAAAATACCTAGGTATGGATCAACTATCTTACCAAGAATTCGGTAAAATTGACTATTTCTAATTGGGGTCCAACTTAACAATATATAAACAATCATAATATAAAAATAGGCAAGCAAAAC
>JAVVFA010000056.1:0-8224 GCA_032251215.1 Candidatus Izemoplasmatales bacterium | reverse complement strand
TTGCAAAAGCAATATCTATCGTTTGCTTAATTTCTTTTTCAGTTTCAAATTTAAATTGATCCCTTTCAATAATGTCATAAAGCTCATCGCAATCTCCTAAAAACGGTAAAGTCTCTCTTTGATTTTTTAATTCTTCATCAGCGTGACTCTGAAAGTAGCCTATTATATTATAAAAGAATTTTTGATGTGTTTGATTCTGATAAATCTCGTAAATATGGTTATGAATTGATAAAATAAGTTCTTTTAAGTCACCTTTTACTTCTTTATTCATATTAATCATTTCATTTTGCATTTTATTTTTAAATCGTTCTAAAAGATATGCTAACAAATCGTACTTATCAGTGAAATATGTGTAAAAACTACCTCTTGAAATTTCTGCGTTTTTTATTATTTTATTGATAGAAACTTCCGAAAAAGGTTTATCAGAAAACTCTTCGATAGCTGCGTGAAGAATTTTATGTTGTTTTTCTATTGGTAAATTCATAAATGTGTTACTTGGCATCTTATTCACCTCGTGTATATTCTATATGACAAGTTGTCAGTTGTCAATTTATTTGCTCCGGCATCACAAAAAAATCATAAAAAAATGTCAGGGTTTAATCCCCAACATTTTTTAGTATTTAAAGTTTTAGTATCTTTTCTAGTTCCAACATACAGTATTTTTTATCCGAATCTTTTTCGATATAACTCCAAGTTTGATTAAATGCTTGCTTAGCAAGATTACGTATCTCATCGTTCATCATATTATTTCTTTGCTGCCTCTTTAAATATCGCAAGTCCCTTATCAGTCAATTCGTGTTTAACCATTTCTTTTAAAACTTTATAAGGAATAGTGGCTATATCAGCTCCAGCTTTTATACTTTGGTCGACGTGTTCTAAATGCCTTATAGACGCGGCTATTATTTGCGTTTTAAAGTTATATGTTTTAAACATATCTTTTATATCTTTAAGAAGTATAAAGCCAGCATCATTAGTTTTGGTTAAGTCATCCAAACGGCCCATAAAAGGTGACACATAAGTCGCTCCAGCACTAGCTGCCATTAAGGCTTGCGACATCGAAAATACTAAGGTTACATTTGTTTTAATGTTATTGGCACTAAGTATTTTAACTGCTTTTACTCCCTCAATCGTCATTGGAATCTTAACAACGATGTTTTTATGCATAGATGCATAGATTTTAGCTTCTTCTACCATCGATAAAGCATCTGCTTCAGCGACTTCAGCACTAATTGGTCCGTCAACTAAACTTGTTATCTTATTAATAGCTACTTTTAAAGTGATTCCTGATTTAGCTATTAAAGAAGGGTTTGTTGTTACTCCTGAGATAATACCCCACTTTGAAACTTCTTCAATTTCATTAATTATTGCAGTATCTGCGAATATTTTCATAATTTTCTCTCCTTTATTTTAATAAATATTTTACTTCTTCAAGCAATTTATCTTTAATCATTTCAGTTTCAAGCAAAATTTCATCGATTGTTTGTTTAAATTCTTTGACTAATGTTTCATCATTAATACCAGGCAAATTAATTAAAACATTGTAAGCTGCTCCTTCAGCCGCTGAATATAACATTAAAACACTTACACCCTGATCAGAGATGGTATTTTTGTTTGAGTTTTCAATTAAAGGTTCAATCTCTCGCAAAGATTCTAGTGCCAGAGCTGATACTTTAAGTGGGATTTTAATACAACCTAAAGTAGCCTTGTCAATTTCTTTATTTCTTTGATTAATTTCTTCATCAGTTCCCTTTGGTAATTTATAAGCTGCCATTAACGTGTTGAAAGCCTCTGTATCCAAATCAATCATATCGATAAATTGTTTCTTATTTCTTTCAAATACTTCTAAAGTCTTTATATAACTATCTTTTACAGTTTCAGATAGAGATTTAAATTTTTTCTTGTTTATAGTTAAACTTCCAACCATTAGAATCAAGCTACATCCATTTGCACCTGCCAGCGCACTTACAGAACCACCACCCGGGGCGGGCAAAGACGATGCTAACTCATCTAAAAAATCGGTAACTTTCAAATCAACTAATTTCATAAAGGATTCTCCTTAACTAATTTTCTGTCTTTAACGACAATATTTCCTTTTTTAAAAACACTCTTTGTATGATTAATTCCATAGTGATAGATGAAATAATCTAAATTCTTACAATTCAACAAAACAATGTCAGCATCTTTTCCTGCTTCTAAACTACCTTTTGATTTATCTATATCTAAACTAAATGCGGGGTTAATTGTAGCTGCTGTCAAAATCTCAGATGGTAACATCCTAAGTTTATTACCTGAGATTTGTAATGTTAACTGAAAATTTTCTGAAGGTGTTGACCCTGGATTATAATCACTTGAAACACTGACTGCCACACCAGCATCTATTAACTTTCTTGCTTGTGCGTAATTCTTATTTAAGAAGAACGATGTTGAAGGCAGGAGATTTGCAATCATATTTGTTTTAGTAATTTCGAAAATGTCTTTATCAGTTATTGAAATTAAATGATCTACTGTTTTGGCCTTAAGATCTAAAGCCACTTTTGTCCCACCAATTGAGTCGATTTCGTCAGTATGTACCCTAAGTTTAAATCCTTGTGATTTTGCTTCTTCAAGAATTCTTCTCGTTTCTTTAGCATCAAAAACACCTGTTTCACAAAAGACATCTACATATTCAGCTAATGATTCTTTTTTTATTGTCTTTAAATCTTCAATGATTTTATCAACGAATTCGTCTCTTCGATTTTTGTATTCTACCGGTAAAGCATGAGCTCCCAGATAAGTAATATGAATGTTTATCGGCTGATCTTCATTAAGTTGTTTTAAAACTTGCAAAATTTTTATTTCAGTGTTTAATTCTAAACCATAACCTGATTTTGCTTCAATAGTAGTTACTCCAAATAAAATCATTTCATCCAAAGATTTTTTAGCTTGAATATATAGCTCTTCAAAACTTGCTTGTCTAGTTTGCTCAACTGTACTTAGTATCCCACCACCTTGTTTAAGAATATCAAGATAATCAACACCAGAAATTTTTTGTGAGAATTCATGCTCTCTTGAACCACCGAAAACCAAATGTGTATGACTATCAATTAAGCCAGGAATAGCAATTGATCCTTCAGCATCATAAAGTTCAGTATTATCGTTAATTAATCTATTATAATCTCCTGATCCTATATTTTTAATAATACCATCTTCTACATAAATAAAAGCATCATCAATAGTCATTAAATCTCTCATCAAATCCTTCTTAACAGGAGGTTGATGATTGTTTGTGTATAAAGTTTTTATATTAAATATAACTAAACTTTTCATATTACACCAACTTTACAAGAAATAATCGATAATTTTATCAACTGAGAAGTCACGAAGTTTTAAATATTTCTCGCTCATCTTAACAATTTCAGAAAAGGTAATTTCTTCAGGAAAATCGATTCCCTCAACTTCATAATAATACTTTAAGGACCTGATTAAAGCGTCTTTAGGAACTAATCCAACAATTTCAGCGCTTGGGACTTCCATATGGTAGCGTCTAGCTTCCATCTTAACGGTCTCAAAAATTCGATAGATTGGATTTTTCTTAAAATTTAAAATGTTCATTGTGACCTGAGTATGGCCCCTATTTTCTAAATAAACAGGTCCAGCTTGGACATATTGGAAGCCTCCGCTCGATTGTCTAATAGCTTTGGCAAAATTACCAGTTTTTTTCTCATCTGTTGTTATAATGTCGATATTATAAGCTATTAAAAAGTTCCTTGCTCCTACACCTATAACTCCAAAGGTAGGATGTATTTCTGAATCACCATAATCTGGCTTCCATTCAGTTAATTTTATCTTTTCTTTCATGCCTTCAAATTCACTCTTGCGAATATTAGGTAAAGAAATCCGATTTTCTTCCTTTGCTGCTTCAGCATACATATAACAAGGTATGTCAAAAGTATTCGCGATTTTTTCTGCCAAAATATTGGCGTAGGAAATACATTCTTTCATTGTCATTTCACTAACAGGAATAAAAGGGATAACGTCAACAGCTCCCATTCTTGCATGTTCACCAGTATGTTTATTTAAATCAATCTCTTTAACACATATAGCTACTAAATCCATAATGGCATCTATCATAGCATCAGCATCACCAATCAACGTACAAACAGTCCTGTTATAATCCTGATCAGCTTCATAATTAATTAATTTAACTTTTTCATATTTAGCAAAAACACTGACTATTCTTGTGATTTTTTCTTTATCTCTTCCTTCGGAAAAATTAGGAACACATTCTACTATTTTAGCCATTATTTTCCTCCATCGACATAATGTTTTTTTACCAAACTCGCTATTTTTTTATCGTTTGTTAAATTTGGTAAAGTTATATATGAATTATTATCTATTTCATTATATTCTTTCACAGTTTCAATTGAATTTGCTTGTCTCGCCCAAGCTCTCCTTGAAACTCCAGCCATGACATCAAAAAGCATAGCGGTTTTTAAAATATTATCAACGCGATCAGAACCGTCCAAAACCATTCCATATCCACCATTAATAACTTTGCCAATTCCTACTCCACCACCATTATGAAGCGTCACTAAAGACATACCTCTAGCACTGTTACCCAAGGCAACATGAGTTGCCATATCAGCCATAATATTGGAACCATCTTTAATATTAGATGTTTCTCTAAACGGTGAATCTGTTCCACCGGTATCATGGTGATCTCTTCCTAGCATAATAGGCCCAACTTCCTTATTTCTAACCATATCATTAAATTTTAAAGCAATCTTTACCCTTCCGTAGGCATCTTGATAAAGAATTCTAGCTTTGGTTCCCACAACTAGTTGATTCTTTTTAGCGTCTTTAATCCAGTTGTAGTTATCAAAATCTTGGAATCTTCGGTTTTTATCGATACATTCCATAGCTGCTTTATCAGTTTTATCTAAATCTTCATCTTTTCTATTTAAACAAACCCATCTAAATGGTCCGTAGCCATAATCAAATAAGACTGGACCCATGATATCTTCAACATAAGAAGGCCATATAAAACCATCAAGATCATTTTTACCGTTTTTGCATATTTTTTTAATTCCGCTATCGCTAATTGCTTTCATAAAAGAATTACCGTAGTCAAAAAAATACGTTCCTTTGCTTGTAATCTTTTTGATGACTTCAAAATGCCTTTTTAAAGTCAAATCAACTAGTTTTTTAAATTTAGTACTATCTTTACGCAATAGTTCAGTTCTTTCTTCAAAACTTACCTCTATCGGACAATAGCCACCGTCATAAACAGCGTGACAACTTGTTTGATCGCTTAATAAATCTATTCTTATATCTTTTTCTACTACATATTCCAATAAATCAACAATATTGCCGTGATAAGCGATAGCTCTTGGTTCTTTCTTTACTAGATATTCTTTAGTAATTGCAAAAACTTCATCCAAATCACTACTTATATCATCAACCCAGCCTTGATTATATCTAGTTTCAATCCTAGAATAATCAACTTCAGCTATTATGCCTACAGCACCAGCAATATGTGCAGCCTTACCTTGGGCTCCACTCATTCCCCCTAAACCACTTGAAACAAATAATCTACCTGAAAGATTTTCATTTTCTGGGATTCCTAGTTTCATTCTACCAGCATTTAGAAGAGTTGAATATGTGCCATGGACAATTCCTTGGGGACCAATATACATCCAACCACCAGCGGTCATTTGTCCATAATTAGCAACGCCTAATGAACTAGCGCGATTAAAATCTTTTAAATTATCAAACTCACCAATCATCAACCCATTAGTGATTATTACTTTTGGTGATTTTTTATCAGAAACAAACAAACCTAAAGGATGTCCAGACATCACAACTAAAGTCTGTTCATCATTCATAATCGAAAGATATTTTTTTACCAAATGATATTGCATCCAATTTTGTAATACGCTACCGGTTTCGCCATAAGTTATTAGTTCATATGGATAAAGAGCAATTTCAAAATCGAGGTTGTTATCAATCATCACCTGGAATGCTTTTCCCTCAATACAGTTACCTTGATATTCATCAATTGGTTTACCAATAATGTTGCCTAAAGGGCGAAAACGATAACCATAGATCTTTCCTCTGGTTAAGAGTTCTTCTAATAATTCTTCAGCTAATTCTTCGTGCCATTCTTCAGGGACATAACGCAAAGCATTTTTTAATGCTAATTCAGTTTCAACTTCAGAAAGAGAAAAATCTCTTTTTGGAGCTCTCCTTATCCCATTAACAAAAGCCTTTGGTTTTGGAAGCTCAGAAAAGATTGTTTTTAGGCTAATTTCAATCATTTATTTCACCTCCTATTAATTTTCTAAATTCTTTGGTTTTAATAAGATTCTTAATTTTATGGATGTCTTCATACATAATTTTGTCTTCATCGATGAAGCTGATATGTTTTCTTATATATTCATAAACTTTTTTAGTTTTAGTACTCAATCCTTTTGAATCTCTAAAATCGACTGCTTGAAGTCCAGTGAATAGTTCCATGGCTAAAACATCATTGACATTTTCGACAATTTCATAAGCTTTTCTCGCAGCTATCGTTCCCATAGAAACGTGATCTTCTTGATTAGCAGATGACGGAATTGAATCTACGCTAGCCGGGTGTGAAAGCACTTTATTTTCACTTACTAAGGATGCTGCGCTATACTGCACAATCATAAACCCAGAATTTATTCCTGGTTTCTTTACCAAGAAAGGTGGTAAACCATTACTTAAACTGGCATTAACTAATCTTTCGAGTCTTCTTTCAGAAATATTGGCTAATTCACTCATAGCTATCGCTAAAAAGTCCATCGCTAAAGCAACAGGTTGCCCGTGAAAATTTCCAGCACTAATTACTTGGTCTTCTTTAGCAAAAACAATAGGGTTATCAGTCACTGCATTCATCTCTTTTATTAAGATATCCTTACAGTAATTGATTGCGTCTAAACTTGCGCCAATCACTTGCGGAGAGCATCTTAAACTATATGCATCTTGTACTCTTTTTTCCCCTTGTTTTGTCATTAGTTTAGAATCATCTAAAATGCTTAACATTGCTTTAGCAATTTTAATTTGACCTGTCTGATTTCGTGACTCATGAATTTTAGGATCAAAAACATCGATAATCGCTTCGAGTGCTTGCATGGTAATTCCTAAATTATAGATTGATAAGGCGACTAAACGCAAAGCTTCAATAAGAGCTAAAACACCGACTGAAGTCATCGCTTGAGTTCCGTTAATCAAAGATAACCCCTCTTTAGCTTCTAAAAAAGCCAAAGGCTTGATTCCAGCACGTTTTAAGCCTTCCTTAGTAGTTAATCTCTCACCTTCATAAAAAACTTCGCCAAGGCCAATAATTGGTAAAGCCATATGGCTTAATGGCGCTAAATCACCACTAGCGCCTAAACTTCCTTTTGAAAAAACGACAGGTGACAATTTCTTGTTTAAAAATTCAACCATTTTTTCAATAACTTCTAATCTTATACCGCTCTTACCTTTGATAAGAGCGTTAATTCTTAAAAGTAACATCCCTCTTACAATTGCTTCAGAAAAAACTTCACCAACTCCACAAGCGTGGCTCTTTATCAAATTTTCTTGAAGTTTGGTTAAATCACATTTATCTATTGAAACATCAGAAAGTTTGCCAAAACCAGTATTTATACCATAAACAGCATTTTCTGACTGGATAACCTTTTCCACATAAGTTCTTGCTTTATTAACTAAAACTTTACTACTCTCAGCAATAGAAACCTCTTCAAAATCTAAAACTATTCTTTCAAAAAGTGAAAAATCCAGATTAGATCCGTTAATTCTTATCATATAATATTTTCATCAAAGTTACTTTATTACTTTGACTAATTCCCCTTTCGAAAAAGATAAAACCATCTATACCTATTATAAAAGTTTACAAGCCTAATGTAAAGCGTTTTCAGGGAGTTTGGTAAAAGAAAAAAGCGACATAAGTCGCTTAAATTTATAATCTGGTGCGCCATCACGGACTCGAACCGGGGACCCAATGATTAAGAGTCATTTGCTCTACCAACTGAGCTAATGGCGCATGTATTAATATAATAAACCAAATAAGTGCTTTTGTAAATAAAAAATTATTGATTAATTAGAATTTTTCCTAAATTAATCCATTGAACAAAATTGATACCATTTACTTTATCTTTTTCTCTAACCATTATTGTGTCAGATTCATTTAAATAACGAATAACTCTCTTACAAGAAGGGT
>JAVVFA010000055.1:0-8239 GCA_032251215.1 Candidatus Izemoplasmatales bacterium | reverse complement strand
ATAAAGATTATGGTATTTTAACAAAGAGTTATCAAAAAGGATTTTATCCTAATTTTTTACAAAAACTTTATTTTAATGAAATAGAATCAGAAAACATTTCTGAAAAAATTAGATTGTTATATGTAGCGATGACACGAGCGATTAATAAAATTGTTTTAGTTCTTGATTATGATGAAAGCTTTTTAGAAAAAAAACATAAAATATTAAGTTTTAAACATCTGTTATATCAAACGATTAAGATTGATGAAAATATGATTGAAGAGTTTAAGGTTCCTAGTTTAGTCAATCAGAAGAAAGCAATGAATGTTTGTGAGGAAGTTATTGAGTTTAAGAGATTTGATTTTGCTTATGAAAAGTGGGAAAAGGTTAGATATTCAAAAGCAATGATTGATTTTTTAGATGATGATGTGATTAAGATGATTGATAAAGGTAATGAATACCATCAATTATTAGAAATTGTTGATTTTTATGATATAGAAAAATCTATTAAAGATTTTCCAAACAATTTAAAACAAGCGATTAGACATTTGCTTAATCAACCGCTTTTTACTGAACTTAAAAATCCTAAGTTTTATCAGGAATATGAGTTTTATCAAGAAAAAAATAATAGAGTTTTAAGAGGAATAATCGATCTTTTGATTATTACGGATGATGAGGTTATTACCCTTGATTATAAGTTAAAGAATATCGATGATGAGGCTTATATAAAACAACTTAAAGGTTATTATGATTTTCTTAAAGAAAAAATTAATAAACCAATCAAATTATTTCTTTATTCACTGCTTGATAATGAGTTGAAAGAAGTGATTTTGTGATATACTATTATTGAATGAGGAAGGAGTTAGTTTATGGCAAGAATTGAACTTGTAGAAAAAGCAAAAGAAGCGTTTATAGCAAAGAACTATAAAGAAGCATATGTCTTGCTCAAAAAAATAACTAAAGAATCTCCTGAGGCTGCTTATTATCTAGGTTTAATGTATTATTACGGGTATTATGTAAGTATTGATTATAACCTAGCTTATAGCAATTTTAAACAAGCTTGGGAAGGCTTGTTTGAAGAGGGTATATATATGCTGGGAAGAATGTATGAAGAGGGCAAAGGCGTCGATAAGAATTTGGAGCAAGCCTTTAAACTATATCAAGCAGCAAATCACAGTGAGAATGCAAAGTTACGAATAGCTAATTTTTATGAATATGGTAAATATGTTGATAAATCTTTGACTAGTGCCATTAAAATTTATAATGAATTACAAAAGAATGAGAATGCTTATGCGATGTATAAGATTGGGGCTTTTTATTTTAGTGGCGAAGGTTTGAAGAAAGATTTGAATAATGCTTATAAATGGTTAAATAAAGCTTTACTTGCTGGTTCAGTTGAAGCGATGAATTATTTTCGGATTATTGGAACTAAGAGTAAGACTGATGTTAGAAGTACGAGTGAGATTTATAATACCGGTAAAAGTTTAGTTGAAAAAGGTTTAATTGAGGAAGCTTTGCCTTATTTAAATGCGGCAGCGAGTGAAAAGTACTTGCCAGCAATTATTCAAATTTATGAAATATATAAAAATGGTATTGTTTTTGAAAAAGATTTAGTGATGGCTTTTAAGACATTACAGAAATATGAAAGTTATAAAGAAGCTAAGATCTATTATTTAATGGGTAGAGCTTATGAACTAGGTGAAGGTGTTGATTCTTCCTTTGTTAAGGCAGCTAATTATTATGAGTTGGGAGCTTCTTTAGATTTTGAACCTGCTAAAACAGCTTTAAGAGAGATTAGAGGGTATTAGAATGGTAAATCTAATGACACCTAAAGAACTAAATGAATTGGGTGACCAATATTTTTATGGCCAAGGTGTAGATAAGAATATTGAAATTGCTTTTACTTATTATAAAAGAGCGGCTAATCAAAATAATCCGGTTGGTTTATATAATGTCGGTAAATATTTTTTAGCAAAGAATAACGAAAAACAAGCTTATGTATATTATGAGAAAAGTTCTGAGTTAAGTTATGCATTAGCTTTTATAAAACTATCAGATATGAACTTGAATGGAATTGGCGTTAAGAAGAATAAGAAAAAAGCTTTTAAGATGATGGGATTGGCAGTTGAGTTAAATGAGATTGAAGCTTTCCATTTGTTAGGTAAGTATTATTTATTGGGTATTGGTGTTAAAAGAAATGAGAATAAGGCTTTTGAATTGTTTGAATTAAGTGCTCAGAATAATAATCCAGAAGGGATGTTTCTTTTAGGCGAGTTATTATTAAAAGCTAAAACTTTAAAGAATGATTATGAAGCGGCTTTCTTTTATTTAGATAAAGCTGCGGTTAATAAAAATATTAACGCGATAAAATATTTAAAAGAACTTTATTTAGAACCGCATGTATATTTAAAGAAAAAATCTAATTTTTACCGCAAAGAAATGTGGTTTTATTACGATGAATTATTAGCTAATTTAGATGATGCGGATGCATTAAAAAGATGTGCTTTTGCTTATTACTATGGGAATGATACGATTAAGATTAATTTTGAGAAATCAATAAAATATTTTAAGATCTTACATAGTTTAGATACTGATGCTGGTTATTTAGGTATGGGATTATCCTATCTCTATGGTCAAGGTGTAGTTAGTGATATTGAAAGAGCAAGAGATTACTTGGAAATAGCTGCAAATAGGGATAGTTCTAAAGCTAAGAATGCTTTAGGTGATATGTATCGACTAGGTAAAGGCATCGAAGTTGATTATGCTAGAGCGAGGGATTTTTACTTAGAAGCCGCTAAAGATAATGATAAAGACGCTTTGATTAATTTAGGATTGTTGCATTATAGAAAACAGATTAAAAACGCAACTGAAACTTTAGCATTGCAGTTTATGACAAGAGCTAGTGAAGCGGGAAGTGCAGCTGCTTATTATTGGCTAGGGGTTTTTAGCGATAAAGGTATTGGGCAAGAAAGATCAACTGAAGCAGCGATAAATTTTTTAGAAAAAGCGATTTCTTCAGGTAATACGGGAGCTAAATATAAATTAGCACAGTTGCTTTATGATGATACCATAGCGACCAAGATGTCTAAGAAAAAACAGAATAAGAATTTTATATATATTAAGGAATTGTTGCTGGAATACACCAGCAATCCTCTTAGCCAAGAAGTCAATGTGTTATATTCAATGAATCTTTTAGGCAAGATGTATAATAATGATTTCTTTTCAGAAAAGTCTTTTAAGGTGTCAAGATATTGGTATGAGATGGCAGCAAATAAAGGTTTTGCTAAAGCTATGGTAAGAATGTTTGAAATACTAGAAGAAAAAGAACCGAAAAAAGCTTTTGAATGGTTGAAGAAAGCATGTCTACATCCAAGCGATGGTGAAGAGTTATATCAGATGTCTTTAGTATATGAACAAGGTAAGTTAGGAATGCTTAGCGATAAGGTTAAAGCTAGTAATTATTTGCGCCAAGCGGCGGAGTTTAATTATAAACCGGCAATCATGAAATTGACTTTACCAGATAAATAAATGTATTACAGGTAGTTTTACCTGTAATTTTTATTGTTTAGTTGCTAAAAACGGTTGAAAAGGTTTGAAAAACGAAGTAAAATAACATAAAAGTTTTTAGGGGGATGTTATGACTAGATTTCTTGCGAGCAGTGACGTGATGGTTATTAAAGAAGCATGGTGGATGTATTTAATTGGAATTTTTGTTACAGTGTTTATTATCGGTGGTTCTTTGTTTTTTGCTTTTAAAGCATATCAACGTTCTAAAGAACTTGAGATGCCAAAAGAACATATTAGAAAAACGATTATTACCAGTATTAGTTTTTCGGTTTTGCCTTCAATTGGTATCTTTATTGGGGTAATAACGATGGCGGGTTTATTAGGCGTTCCTTTACCTTGGGTTAGACTCAGCGTATTAGGTGCACTTCATTATGAGTTATTGGCGGTCAGTGTTGCCGGCGAGGGCGTCACGGTAACGACCATGACGATAGAAAACTTTGTGACGATTGCTTTTGTGATGACAATAGCGATTATCTGGGGTAGTATCTTTACATTGCTTTTCTTTAAGAAGTATCAAGAAAAAGTTATTGACAAAGTAAAACCTAGCGATAAGAAGTCTTTTGCCAATTTAATCTTTCAATCAGTTTTTATTGGGATGATAGCGGCATATTTCGGTGATGCTTTTGCAAAGATGATTAAATATGAAGTAAAAGAAGTCGTTGAAGGTGCTTATACGGGTGTGATACTAGATAGAACGACATTTGTACCTTTGATTGTCTTTATTACCTCATTTATCTTTATGGCATTGTTTGATTACTTAGTACAGAAGAAAAATCAAAAATGGTTAGAAAACTTCCAGTTAGCTCTTTCGATGATTTTGGGGATGACAGTTGCAGTTTTGTTTGGACTAGGAGGTATTTTCTAATGAAAGATTATCGTGCTAAGATGCATTTATACGGTCGAATCTTTACTATTATTGGCATTGGCGTGATGTTTTTAATGCCAGTTATGATTTGGTTAATTACTGGAGTTGGTCCTAATGTTAACCAATTAGTAGTGGGTGTTGCGGCTTTATCTTTGATATATTTACCTGGTGGAATCATTGAACTTGCGACTTATGGGCCTTTGCTTGGAACTAGTGGAACGTATCTAGCTTTTATTACCGGTAACTTAATTAATTTAAAGATACCTTGTGTCATGAATGCTAGAGAATTAATTGGTACTGAAATTAATACCGAAGAAAATGAAATTGTATCAACGATTGCAGTAGCTTTTTCATCAATTACAACAGTTGTAATTATGTCATTCGGAGTAGCGATGTTGATACCATTAAGACCTTTGCTAAATTCTCCTGTGTTAGCTCCAGCATTTAATTGGGTTGTTACAGCTCTTTTTGGCGCTTTAGGTTATAAGTATTTTAAACATCATTTAAAATTAGTTATTGCGCCACTTATGTTTGTGGTTATATTAGCTTATTTTGCACCAGAATTTGTTTATGGAAATATTGTTATTATTATTATCTTATCAGCTTTAATTACTGTTGTTTTTGCGAGGATATTATTTAAGAAGAACTTAATCTAGGAGGAGTAAAAAAATGGTATTTTTATATATCTTTTTAGGAGTATTAGTTTTTCTGGTTTTACTACTTTTAATAGCTTTAATAAATATGTTGTTTCTTAAAGAACAACCATTTAATAAACCTCTTGATTTAGACTTTTCCAAGTCTAATAATTATGCTTTAAAGTTAAAAAAAATGATTAATGTAGAGACGATTTCTTATAATGTTAAAAGTGATAATTCCAAAAGTTTTATTAAGTTAAAAAATGTAATGAAAGATTTGTTTCCTAATGTCTTTAAGATTATGGAAATGAAAGAATTTAAGGGTGAGTCAATCATCTTAAAATGGACTGGTAAAAGTCAAGACAAACCGTTAGTTTTAATGAGTCATATCGATACCGTTCCGGCAGTTAATGTTGATTGGCAATATGATCCTTTCTCCGGTGAAATAGTTGGAGAAGAAATCTTTGGTAGGGGAACACTAGATACTAAGTCAACTGTTTTTGGGTTTTATCAAGCCTGTGAAGAATTAATAAGTCAAGGTTATGTTCCCGAACATGATGTTTATCTTGCAAGTTCTACAGATGAAGAAACTAGCGGTTTCGGTGCAGGGTTAACGGTTGAGTGGTTGAAGGAAAAAAAAGTTACGCCTTTCTTGGTCGTTGATGAAGGCGGAACAGTTTTAAGTAATTCTTTACCCTCACTGACAAGACCGATGGCGGTAGTAGGAATTTTAGAAAAAGGTTATGTCGATATTAAATTAACAGCTAAATCTTTTGGCGGTCATTCTTCAACGCCGCCGAAAAATACACCGATTGCTAGATTATCTGCTTTAGTAAATGATATTGAACAGCATTTTCCGTTAAAGACGAAAATGATTAAAGAAGTTGAAGCCATCTTTAAAACCGCAGCTTTGAGTATGAAGGGAATCAATAAATATCTTTTTGGTAATATGTGGCTTTTTAAAGGTTTGTTGACGAGATTATTACCGAAGTTAAGCCCTTTTGGTAGAGCCTTACTTTCAACGACGATTGCCTTTACGATGATGAAAGGTTCTGATGCTGAAAACGTGATTCCAGCTGAAGCTTGGGTGATTGCTAATCTTAGAACCCATCCAATCCAAGGTGTTGATGAAAGTTTTAAAGTTATTCAAAAACTTGCAAAAAAGTATGATGTTGAAGCTGAAATAACTTCTTTTAGAGAAACATCAAAAACAGTAGATATTGATGGTGAAGGTTATAAGTATCTAGCAAGCATTATTAAAAAGACTTTTCCAGATGCAATTGTTAGTCCATATATTATGTTAGGTGGAACAGATTGTCGTTTCTATTCAGAAATCAGTGATGCGGCTTTAAGATTTTCACCGGTGAGAATGGATAATGAAGAATTGAAGAAGATTCATGGTAACAATGAATCAATTAAAATAAATTCTTTAGTAGAAGCCACCAATTTCTACAAAGAATTGATTAAAAATAATCTTTAAATATTAGAAAGGAACTTAAAAAAAATGATTTTTCCCAAAGCGGATTTCAATAAGAAATCCTGTAAAGAAGCCAATTTAAATAAGGGCTTATTAGTTGATATGTTCAACAAAATTGAAGATAAACTTTATAATATCCATTCAATGATCTTAGTTCATGAAGGCTCTAAGGTTTTTGAAACTTATGCTCATGATTTTAATCCTGAAACTAAGAGTAACGTTTATTCTATATCTAAATCTTTTACATCAGTTGCCATCGGGATTTTAGTCGATATGAAGTTGGTAACGGTAGAAGATCCGGTATTATTCTTCTTTAGTGATGAAGTTAAAAATTATTTGTCTAAATATGAAACACTTAAGGTAAAACATCTTTTAACGATGACTGTCGGTCAAGAAAAAGATTTCTTTAGTGAGTTAACCCCAACAGAAAACCCATTTGAAGTTTTCTTCAACGTCCCTTTGACAAGTGAACCAGGAAAAGTATTTTTGTATAATAACTTTGCTAGTTTCATGCTTTCAGCAATCGTTACTAAAGTGACTGGTAAATCGATGAATGATTTTTTAAATGAGTACTTATATAAACCGATTGAGATGGAAAAACCTTCATGGGATTCGATTAATGATTATACCTTCGGTTGCACGGGGTTACAGATTAATTTAAATGATATGGCTAGATTTGGTCATTTAGTTTTAAATGATGGGTTATGGGAAAATAAACAAATTGTTTCAAAAGCTTATCTTGATGAAGCGCTTAAGAAACATGTCGCTGAACCGGGAACACCGCTTTATTATGGTTATCAATTCTGGATTCATAACTATGTAATGGCTGCTGGTATGTATAAACAATATATTATTATCGATAAACGATATAATATTGTCTTTGCAATGCAAGCTTATGAAGAAAGAGATGTTTTGGGATTATATAATAATTTTATCGTCAAAGCCTTTGAAAAAGGATGGGAATATTGTGAATATTCTTTACGTGATTTTACAAGGAAATTTAGATATAATTCAATTCCAGTTATCGAAAAAGAAAAAGAAGAAAGATACGGTTAAAATACTTAAGTTTAGGAGAGAGAGTTTTATAGACAACTCTCTCGTTTTTTGATATAATAGTCTAAACGAAGGGTTGTGTAAACAATTTATGGATTTAGGTAAAATCAATCACCTGGAAGTTAAGCGTGAAGCTGACATCAGTTATATTTTAGCTGATGGTGAAAACGAAATATTTTTACATAAGAAAGAAGCGGAAAGACCTTATGAAATCGGTGAAGTAATAGCTGTTTTTTTGTATGATGATAATCAGGGTCGTGTGACCGCTTCAACTAAACCACCATCTATCATGATTGACGATGTTGGGCTTTTAGACGTGGTATCGACTAATTATAATTACGGTGCCTTCCTTTATTATGGAATGGTAAAAGATTTATTATTAAGCATTGATGATTTGCCCAAGAGCCATAGAATGTGGCCTAAGCCAGAAGACAAAATCTTTGTGACAATGAAAAATAAGCACGACCGGCTTTTTGCGAAGCTACTCTCAAGACATGAATTAAAGATGCACTTTGATTCTGAAGATGAATTAGTTATCGGTGATTACTACCATGCCTACCAAATGTATTATTTGGAAAATGGAATAATTACCTTTACTGAAAAAGGTCAAGAGATTTTTATTCATCGTAATAACTACCGAGAAATGCCTAGAATTGGACAAAG
>JAVVFA010000054.1:0-8252 GCA_032251215.1 Candidatus Izemoplasmatales bacterium | reverse complement strand
CAAGCAAAACATAGTATGCGTATTGCAAAAAAACTAGCATAAATTACCTCTATTGTTTTCTGTAATCATTGATAAATCTAGTTAATGTTGGACCAAGCAAATCGCTTTTTTGAGCCATTAAGTAAATTTTATCTTGAATTTTGACAATTTCACCATCGCAAGCATATAAAACACCTGTTAAAAACATTAAGACTTCGTTAGCTTCTGATATTAGGCAATCAGTAAAATTTAAAACGATAGGCATCCTGTGCATAATTATTTCTGCGTATTTATAAACGTCTTTATTATCATTAACCTTAACAAAAGTCAAATCTTCAAATTCGACGTTAGTTGGTGTAATTTTCTTTTTTCCGAATATTCCCATATTTAATCCTCTTTCATAAATAGAATTGAACCTAATCGTAAATGAGTAGCTCCTAATTTAAGAGCGATTTTGTAGTCATTGGACATTCCCATAGATAAGTGCTCAATTTTTTCCTTCGAAATATTATTGAGTTCAGATTGAAGATCTACCAATTTTTGAAATTGCGATTCAATCAATTCTTGATCATCAGTTAATGAAGCCATTCCCATTAAACCGACTATTCTTATTTTATCATAGTTTTGAACTTTTTTATAGAAAGATACAACTTCCGTGTATTTTAATCCAAATTTGTTTTCTTCTTCAGCGATATTGACTTCTAAAAAACAGTTTAGAGGTAGAAGCCGATACTTTTGAATTTCTTCTAATAAAGATATGCGGTCTAACGAATGAAGATAATCAATTTTGTTGATGATAGATTTTACTTTCTTGGATTGTAAATGACCGATAAAGTGCCATATTATATCTAAATCATGTAGTATTTCATACTTCTCTAAAAAAGCTTTAACTCGATTTTCACCGATATGGTTAATACCTAATTCATAAAGTTTTAAAACATCAGATTCATCGCCATATTTTGTTGCAGCAACAATAGTTTTGCCTTTGGTTTCGTTTAGTAACTCGGGGACAAGTCCCTCGTTTATCATAATATTTTCACTTCCCTTTTTTTCGGCTGATAAAAGAAAACACTGATGAAAATACAACTAGGTATAATGCTAGTAAAATTTTCAATAAAGTACTTTCGATGACATAGCCTATTAAAATAATAACTGCAATCATATTGATTAAATAAATAATTAAAAATATAAAACTACTTTTCAACAATCTTACTCACCTTACTTCTTAATTCTTCAAGACCTTTTTCAGTTTGATTGGCAAATTTTAGTGGAGTAATGGATATATAGCCGTTATTAACAGCGTGAAGATCAGTATCAGGCAAAAATTCAAAATCATCAAATTTTCTTTTGGTTGTGTAATGATCACCGTCAGCAACATAAAAATGCTCAGTTGGTCTAAATCCTAAATCAGTGATCATTATGCCTTTGGATTCATTGAATTCTCTAGCAATAAAATTAACATTTAACAAGTATTGATTAGAAATTAGGTTATTGTCAAAAATATAGTCTAAAACTTTTTTCAAATCCTTTTTCACTTGTTCAAAATGATCAAAATCAACAGAAAGAGCTATAGCAGGAATTCTCGCTTTTAAGGCTTCCATGCAAGCACCAACAGTACCAGAATAAACTGTATCAGCGCCGACATTTAAGCCGTTGTTTATTCCAGAAATGACAATGTCTGGTCGGAAATTCAATCCGTGTAATGCGAGGGAAACGGCATCAGCTGGTGTTCCCTCGATTGAATAAATGTCATCATGATGAGTATGCACTCTAACTTTAGTCCAAAATACTCTTGAAGCTGAGGCTCCTGACATATGATGATGAGGAGCTACTAAAAGTACTTCACCATATGTTTTAGCCTGTTCATAAAGCAGTTTAATGCCTTCACTTTTATATCCGTCATCGTTGGTAATTAATATTTTCATTATAGGACAATCCTGTCCTTCAATTCAAGATTTTGTTTATACAATAATAAAACGCGACCAATTCTGTAAACAACATAAATCCCTTTATCTCCTAATGTCTTGATGACATCGTTGATGTTATTTGGACAAGACTTAAGAACAGAAATCCGTCCGATTTCATGTTTTTTTAAATTTTCTTGAATACTGTTGATTACAGTTTCCGTTAATCCAGCCATACCTACTTGAAACATTATTGGTCTTTCATTAGCTAATCTTCTAAGTTTTGCTTTTTGTTTTCCTGTATAATTCATATTATTTCCTCCTATTGAAATAACGGTAGTAATATCATTAAACTGATAGAATAATATATCGATAGAGTTATTATATCAGCGATAGTGGTAATAAATGGCCCTGAAGCAACTGCTGGATCTATTTTGAGTTTTGCCATAAACAAAGGAATGAAAGCCCCTAAACTGGTTGAAATTAATAAAGCAATGAAAATGGAACCAGAGGTAACAATTGCATATAATTGATTTTGAAATGAAATTTCTTGATAAATAAAATAATTAGTAAAATTAATCATTAGATAAATTAGGACACCGATAATTAAACCTTGAAAAAATCCGGTTCTAAATTCTCTCAGCAGATGTTTTTTGATTCTTTCTTTGTCAATCTCTTGGTTTTTGGTGAGATAACGAATCATCACCGCTAAACTTTGTGTTCCTGTGTTTCCAGCCATTCCCAAGATTAAGGGTAAGTAGACGGCTAAACGTGAAGCAAGTAATCTAGAGCCGTCAGTATCTATGAGCTGGGCATCAAATATTGATAGGATTATTGAAGTAACCATACCAAAACCTAAAAGAATTAATAACCAAGGAAGACGTGATTTTACGGATTTTTTTAAAGTGCTAGCATTAAGATTTATTTCAATGTCACCTAAAGCGGCAAATTTTGTATAGTCTTCTTCTTGGGCTAGTGAAATGATATCAAGCAAATCATCATGGGTGATAATTCCTTCCATTTTTCCATCTTCATTGATTACAGGAATTGATGATTCGGATGTTTCTTGCATTAAAGAAGCAACATATTCTTTATCATCATTAGGGTAGACTTTAGGAAATCTGGTTTTAATAATATCATTTAAAATTTCTTCTGCACGGGCTACGATTAAATCTTTTAATTTAATAAAACCAAGTAGTGTATCATCTTCAGAAACAACATATATAATTGAGATATAGTCGACATCATGGGCTTCGTTCACAACTTGTTTCATAGCTAATTTAACAGTGATGTTGGCGTTTAATGTCAAATAACTATCAGTAATGTAAGCACCAATTTCATCTTCGTCATAGAGCATAATTTTGAGTAATTCTTTACGACGTTCAGAATCTATGTGTTTTAGAATTCTTATTCCAGATTTTTTTAGATGTTTCAAAATATCAACTGCATCATCTAAATCCATTTCTGCAATTATCTTGGCACTACTAATCTCACCAATGATTTTTATGATATATTCAGCTTCGTCCTTTTCGAGATATTCGATGATTTCAGCAGCAAAATCAGTGCTTACTGTTTTGAAAAAAGCTTTTATTTCATCAGGTTCAAATTCAATCACAACTTTAGAAATATCGTATAAATGATACTCTTCAAGAAGTGTCTCTAAATTAGTATTATTAAAATTGTCAGATATAAGAGCGATTATCTCGTTCTTAAAATCATTATTTCTTTCCATGATTTCATCCATGATAATCCCTCCTTTACATTAAAGACTGTATCAATATACTTGCTAAACCAAAATAGATCAGCAGGGATAAGATGTCGTTTATTGTTGTGATAAAAGGTCCTGACGCAACAGCAGGATCAATTTTTAAACTATTAATAATTAAAGGTACAAGCGTACCTGCTAAAGTAGCGACTATTAAAGCGATAGTGATTGATAAGGCTACAACAAGGGCAAAAGTTAAACCAATAGAAAAATCTTGTCCTTTAATTAAATTAAAAATTATTACCATTATAAATAAACCTACACCAATTATTAAACCGTTTACCAAACCTGTGAAAAATTCATTTAAAATGTGTTTTGAAATCGCCTTTCTATGATCAAGTTGATTAGTCGCGAATAATCTAATAACAATACCTAAACTTTGCGTGCCGGTATTACCAGCCATATCTAATATTAAAGGCATGAATATTGCCAATGTTGGCAAAAGCTTAAGCTGGCCCTCAAAACCAATGATTATAGAACTGGTAAATAAATTGATAAATAAGATGATTATCAACCAAGGAAGCCTTTTTTTAATTGTCTCAAAAACTGTTTCTTTTTCATCGATAGAAACTTCTGATAAACCAGCTAAACTTGAGTAGTCTTCATCCGATTCTTCATTTAGCGCTTCGAGAATATCATCATAAGATATGATGCCGATTAACTTGTTATATTTATCTACGACAGGTAAAAGTAAAAAGTCATAATTTTTCATGATTTCGATTGCATCTTCGATATCTGTAGATGGAGTTACATATTTTAAATTTATTGACATCAAATCTTCAATCAGTTGCGTTTGATCATAGCCTGCACTGATTAGTTCTTTTAAAGATATCGCTCCTTCTAAAATTCCATTTTCATCAGTGATAAAGATGTTGTGGATAAATTCAATTTCCGGTGCTAAACTTACTACTTTTTTTATTGCTTGTTTGACAGTAAATCTTTTAGATATAAAAATAAAATCATTATTCATAATCGAACCTACTAAACCTTGATCAAAATCCAATAACGACTTGATTATTACTCTTTTGTTTACATCGATTAAAGAAAGGTAGGTAATCCGATCTTCCCGATCATCGATAACATCGATGATATCAACTAAGTCATCGGTTTCCATTTCTTTAAATATTTTTACTATAGTTTCAATATTTGTTTCTTTTAATATTGAAAAAGCATCTTCAGGAGTTAATTCTTCGAAGACATCAGTTAGTTTTCTTATCGGTAGAGTTCGATAAAGTTTCTTACGCGAGTTAGGTTCTAATACCAATAAAGCCTTGGCAATCTCGTAATCATAATAAAGGTCGAGCTGCTCTTTTAAGACTTCTTCATCATCAACGTTTAAGATGATATTAATAATTTCTTCTTCTGGTAATATTTCTTTGATTAAGTCTTCCATGAATTACACCTCCTTTTACTAAAAATTGTATCATTAATAAAGATAAATTACAATTAATAAAGGTAAATATTATCAGGTTATAGAAACTATAAAGGTAAGAAAAAAAGGACTGATTTTCTCAGTCCTATTTATTGAATCTATCTTTAAGCCAAGAAGGAATTTTGATGTCATCATTTTCTTCTTCTTGAGCTTTTTGTTTTTCGATAACTTCTTTTTTCTTATCTTTTTTAGATTTTTTTCCATATTTTCGGCCTGGTATGTCAACATCAATTTCTTCTTTTGATGGTTCTTGATGTGATGAAGGTTTTGGTGGCATAACATCATCTTTGAAGACAGGGTCTTGACTAAAACCAGTCGCAATAACAGTAACAACTAATTCATCACCTAAATCAGAGTTGATGGCTGAACCATAAATAACATTGATATCAGTGGTTGAAGCTTTATGAATTTCTACGATAATTTCATCAATTTCATATAAAGACGCTTGATAGTTGGATGTGATATTAACAATCGCATCAGTTGCGCCATTAATTGAGGTTTCTAATAAAGGAGACCTAATCGCTTCTCTTGCAGCTTCAATAGCTCTGTTTGGACCTTCAGCAACACCAATACCCATAAGAGCGGTACCTTTGTCCTTCATAACGGTTTTGACATCAGCAAAGTCAACATTAACAACCCCAGGCATAGCAATAATTTCTGTAATGCCTTGTACGCCTTGTCTTAAGACTTTATCAGCTTCTCTGAAGGCGTCTAAATAAGATGTGTTACGGTCTACAATGTAGAATAATTTATCATTCGGAATAACAATTAATGTATCGACATAAGGTTTTAATTCTTCTAAACCTTCTAGTGCTACAGCCATTCTTTTTTTACCTTCAAAGCCAAATGGTTTTGTAACAATACCGATAGTTAAGCATCCCATTTCTCGTGCGATTTTTGCGACTACCGGACTAGCTCCAGTACCTGTTCCTCCACCCATTCCAGCAGTGATGAAAACCATATCTGTTTCAGCTAGTAAATCTCTAATTTCATCTTCAGATTCAACTGCAGCTTGTCTACCAACTTCTGGATTAGCTCCAGCTCCTAAACCTCTTGTTAAAGTCTTACCTAACTGTAATCTTACATCAGCTTTAGATAGTCTTAATACTTGAGCATCGGTGTTCATCGCAACGAATTCTACTCCAGGAACTTCATTTTCAATCATTCTATTAATAGCGGAGCCGCCGCCACCGCCAATACCAACAACTTTAATTTTCGGTTTTTGGTTAAATTTATCGTCAATATTAAACATTTGGTACCTCCAATTAATGATCTTACAATTATCTTAACATAAAACAATCAAATAATAAATATAATAATTAAAAGAAACTAAAAATCTAGCCGAAATATTCTTTTATGAGTTTATCCTTAAACTCAGCGAAACGATCTTGTTTAATAGCTTCCCTAATGTCTCTCATTAAGGTTTTAAGATAGTATAAATTATGATAAGAGATTAATCGTAAACCTAGTATTTCTTTCGCTTTGAATAAGTGTCTTAAGTAACTTCTAGTATAGTTCTTGCAGACTTTACAATCGCAGTTTGGATCTAGCGGTGTCATATCACTTTCATAGGTTTTATTTTTGATGACAATTTTACCTAAAGAGGTCATTGCAGAGCCATGTCTAGCTATTCTTGTTGGTAAAACACAATCAAACATATCAATGCCATTTTCTACACCAATAACAATATCATCAGGAGAACCAACCCCCATTAAATAACGAGGTTTGTCTTTAGGCATTTTATCTTTTAAAAATTCAAGAATTTCGTACATTTCTGCTTTTGTTTCTCCAACACTTAAACCGCCGATTGAATAACCGAGAAAATTAATTTTCTTTAATTCATTGATTGAATGTTCTCGTAAATCTGTAAAAGGCCCACCTTGGACAATTCCAAATAATGCTTGGGTATCTGGAAACTGATGGACTTCTTTTCCTCTTTTGGCCCAACGTAAAGTTCTTTCCAACGATTCTTTATGATATTCATAACTGGAGTGAAATGGTGGACATTCATCAAAACTCATGATGATGTCTGCGCCAAGGTTATTTTGAATTTTGATACTATCTTCTGGCGTTAAATGTAAAAGTGAGCCATTGAGGTGATGTCTGAAAGTAACACCATCTTCTGTAATTTTTCTGATTTTAGATAAAGAGAATACTTGAAAGCCACCGGAATCAGTAAGCAGGGCTCCGTCCCAATTCATAAAACCACGGATTCCTCCATGGCCTTTTACAATTTCATCACCCGGTTGTAACCACAAGTGATAAGTGTTGCCAAGGATAAGTCCTTGGCTAACTTCTTTTATTTCATCAACATCAAGTGTTTTTACTGAAGCTTGAGTACCTACTGGCATAAAAATCGGTGTTTCAAAACTGCCGTGTGACGTATGTAATATCCCGTATCTAGCTCCAGTGGTTTTGTCTTGATGGATAAGTTCAAACTTGATTGCCATACCTAAACTATTGTTCCGTATATTTCTCCGGTTATGCCAGCGGCATTACCCTCATCTGTATCAATATGCATAGCTGAAGAAAAATCATTTCTAACTCTAATTACAACATCGCCTAAAATTGTTGAACGACCTTCACTATCAATTTTGACAGCGACAATTTCTTTATCTTTAAGATTGAATTTTTCCGCATCCTCAGGAGTTAAATGAATGTGTCTTTTTGCAATTATTAAACCTTCTTTAAGTTCAACTTCACCCTTTAGCCCAACTAACTTACAAGCAGCACTTTGTTTAGTATCGCCACTTTCACGAATTGGAGCTACTATGCCAATTGATCTAGCATCTGTCAGAGATATTTCGACTTGTGTGGCAACTCTGATTGGACCTAATATTGAGACATTTTTCAATTCTTTTTTAGGTCCAATGACATCAACTCTTTCTTCGGCAGCGTATTGACCTGGTTGTGATAAATATTTTTTTACATTTAATTGGTAATCTTTACCAAATAAAATATCTAAATGTTCTCTAGAGACATGTAAGTGTCTTGCGGACACTTCTACTAATACTTTTCTTTCCATAATATCCTCCTTGAATTTAATAGTCATTTATTTTGATACATAACAGCAAAACCGTTTATATCTTTTCCATAAATATATATTAACCGAATTAAATGATCTTGTCAAGCTAATTGATATTCATTTTCAATTATCAATACAAGTCCGTTC
>JAVVFA010000053.1:0-8263 GCA_032251215.1 Candidatus Izemoplasmatales bacterium | reverse complement strand
TGGTTATAATTTTGGTGCAAAATTATATCAACGATTGTATGACGTTATAGCTTATGCAAAAAAGTTAATGGTTATATATTTTGTAAGTGCGCATGTATTTTCATTAATTTTTGCTAAACAACTTTTCTTATTGTTTTCTAAAGAACAAAACCCAATTTTTATGACTGATGGACCTATGGCTCTAAGAATAGTCAGTATTGGTTTTCTGTTGATTGGGTTTCAAGTAATTTTATCCAGTGTTTATCAAGCTATGGGATACCCCGTAAGGGCATTTTTAGTAGCAATGTCAAGACAGTTCATTTTATTTTTACCTCTTGTTTTCCTATTTACATATCTTTGGGGAATTAATGGTGTTTGGTATACATTTGTGACAGCTGACTTGATAGCAGGGCTCTTGTCATATATTGTTTTTAAATACGAAATGAGAGATTTAGCATCAAAAATACCAGCTAATATTAATTTAGCTTAAATAAATAAAGCATAAGCAGATTCTCCTGGTTACATCTTGACTTAATTATAACACTAGGACTTCAAACTTATAAATAATTAATATGTAGATAGGTAAAACCTAAATCTACACTACATATTATACGAAGGAGAGTACAATATGAAATCAATTGATTTAAATTTACTAGAGGTTTGGGAAAAAGAGTACAATGAAGATATTACAAACTTAGTCTTAAAGAGAGCTTTGACAAAAAACGAATTGCATACAATAGCTTTAAAACAAGAGAGCAAAATCTTCACTTCTTTTAAGTTTTCCAAAGAAATTAAAACATTACCTGTAGCTAACCAAGAGAAAACAGGTAGATGTTGGATCTTTGCCGGTTTAAATGTAATAAGGGAAATTATCGCTAAAAGATATGGCCTGAAAGAGTTTGAACTGTCACAAAATTTTATTGCTTTTTATGATAAATTGGAAAAAATAAACTATTTTTTACAAAGTGTTGATGATTTTATCGATTCTGATAAAGATGATAGAACGTTGCAACATCTTGTAAGAATAGGAATACAAGATGGTGGCCAATGGGACATGTTTGTTTCATTGATTGAGAAGTATGGAGTAGTTCCTAAAGACGCTATGGAAGAAACAGCAAACAGTTCATCAACAAAAACGATGAATCAATTTATCAATTTGAAACTTAGACAATATGTTGCTTTATCTAGAAAAGATAAAAGTCAAAAAGAAAATTATAAAAGACAAATATTAAAAGAACTATATTCTTTCTTAATTAGTAATTTTGGCACACCGCCTAAAGTCTTTGATTTTGAGTATGTTGATAAAGAGAGTAACTATCATTTGGATGAAAACTTGACCCCAAAGATATTTGCTAATGAATATATAGGAGATATATTAGACGATTATGTTAGCATTATCAACGCTCCTACAGATGATAAACCTTTTAATAAAACTTATAGCGTTAAATATCTAGGTAATGTAATTGAAGGTCGAAAAATAAAGTATATAAACTTAGAAATGAAGAACTTGAAAGATAAAGTTTTAAAACAACTCAATGATAACGAAGTTGTATGGTTTGGTAGTGATGTTGGACATTATGGGGACAGAGATTTAGGCGTTTGGGCAGATGACCGTTATGACTACGAAAATATATTTAGATTAGATTTCAGTTTAGACAAGGCATCAATGCTAGATTACGGTCACTCACAAATGAACCATGCCATGGTTATAACTGGTTATGCTATGAAACAAAATCAACCTACAAAATATAAAATCGAGAACAGTTGGGGAGACAAATCGGGAAAAAAAGGATATTTTATTGCCTCTGATTCTTGGTTTGATAAATTTGTTTATCAAGCTGTTATAAACAAGAAATATTTGAGTGAAACAGAACTAAAAATTTTGGAAGAAGAGCCTACAATGCTATCACCTTGGGATCCAATGGGTTCTTTAGCTGATAAAAAATGGCTGTAATTGTAAGTAATTCTTTCGATCCATATTTTAACTTAGCAACTGAAGAATATTTCTTAAGAAATGATATAATTGACGAAGATTTAATTTTCATGTGGCGTAGCCATCAAGCCTTTGTTTTTGGCCGCAATCAGAATCCTTTTATTGAAATTAATCCCGATTATTTCAATAAAGATATTCCAATAATCAGGAGAATATCAGGCGGTGGAACAATCTATCAAGATATGAACACACTAAATTTTAGCTATATAACAAAATCTTTCGCAAATAAAATTAATGACTACGAATATTTCTTGAAACCAATAATTGATACTCTAAATAAAATTGGTTTAAACGTTGAATTTAAACCTAAATCACATCTTTTTATTCAAGGATTAAAAATTTCAGGCAATGCACAAGCATTTATTAATAATAAGCTTTTGCACCATGGGACACTATTGTATAATTCTGATCTAAATATAATCAACGATGCATTAGTAAAATTTCAGACACATGCTGAAGGTAATCATATTATTTCTAACAAGCAATTAGTAGGTAATTTAAAAGATTTTCTACCTAATAAATACTCTTTAGAAGACATGAACCTTCTTGTATTAGACTCAATTTTAAAAGAGAAAAACATACGCCCTGACAAATATATACTAACTGAAAAAGACGTAAGTGAAATAAATCAATTAGTTACTGATAAATATAAAACTTGGGAATGGAACTTTGGAAAAACCAGATTTTTTGAAATGAATATTCTGATTAAAGACAATTTAGAAAAAATATCAGTTGATAGTGGAATCATTACCAATATCAACAATTCAGTTTATTCTAGATTATTAAGAAGCAGATATTTTAGCGAAGAATATTTTAATATTTTAAAATCTTTTGAGAATCCAACTGAAGAGTGCTAGAAAGCACTCTTTTATTTTGAAAAAAAGATAGTTTTCTTATATATATCAAGTCGTGGTATAATTAAGTGAGTAATAAATCGGAGGATCAAATGAAATATAATCCATATGGAAAATTAAATGTTCAAGCTTCAAGAATAGGTTTTGGGGGTTGGCAGTTAGGTAATACTGAATTTTGGGGAGAAATGAGCTTTGAAGATGGAGTAAAACTTGTTAGAGAAGCATTTAAAAGCGGTGTGAACCTTTTTGATACGGCTCCTGGTTACGCAAGTGGTATGAGCGAAAAAATCATTGGAGAAGCTTTGCATGACGTAAGAGATAAGGTTATTATCAACACGAAATTAGGACACAAAGCTGATGGTACATCTGATTTTTCAGTTGATTCTTTAGAATCGCAAATTAAAGAAAGCTTATCCAGATTACAAACCGACTATCTTGATAGTGTAATACTTCATAATCCTGACTATGATATACTTTCAGGTAAAACTGAACACTTCAATGAATTAAAGCGATTAAAAGAAAAAGGTTTAATAAATTCATATGGGGTCAGTATTGATACGTATGATGAATTAAAAATAGTAATTGAAAAAACTAATGTTGAGGTTATAGAAATCTTATTTAATATTTTCTTTCAATCTCCGAGTGCTTTATTCACTTTTGTTAAACATAAGAAAATTGCTTTAATTACAAAAGTTCCACTTGATTCAGGATGGTTAACTGGTAAATATGATCATAATGCAAAATTTGAAGGTATTAGAGCTCGTTGGGACAAGAATACCATTGAAAGAAGAGCTGATTTAATTAGAAAAATGAAAATCATGACTAATGATGATAATTTGACTAAATACGCTATCGCTTTTATATTAAGTCACCCAGGAGTTACTTCGGTAATTACAGGAGTAAAAAATTCACAACAGTTGCAAGAAAATATTAAAGCTGAAAGCTTTGAAATCCCATACAAATTAAGACAACAATTTATCGATATATATAGTCAACAAATAAAGAATAATCCTTTACCTTGGTAAAAACAAAACTGCACTTAAATCAGTATAGCTGATAAAGTGCAGTTTTTAATTTAAATATGAATTGGTTTATCAATAATTCCTAGAGCAGCTTCGTGATAGATTTCAGAAATTGTTGGATGCGGATGAACTGACTTAGCAATCTCATCAGCTGTTCCTTCTAATTTCATTGTAATTACTGCTTCAGATATTAAGTCACTAGCATTATCTGCCAAAATATGAACACCAATAATTTCATTATATTCTTTTGATGCGATTATTTTAATAAAACCATCTTTTTCATTGGCTGATAAAGCCTTTCCATTAGCTTGTAATGGGAATTTAGATATTTTAAAATCAATACCTTTTTCTTTAGCAATCTTTTCTGTTAAACCAACTTGAGCGATTTCGGGGAAAGAATAGATTGCAGAAGGTATTTGGTTATAATCCATTTTTTCATTTTCACCTAAAATGTGGTTTATTGCGATAACTCCTTGATGGCTGGCAACATGTGCTAACATCATTTTGCCATTAACATCTCCAATGGCATACACATTCTCAACTGAAGTTTGCATATTATCATTGATAGCAACAAAATTCTTATCTGTCTTTAGATTTAAATTATTAAAACTTTCAGAATTTGCTTTCATACCGACTGAAAGAAGAACTTTATCAGCTTTTAAGGATTTTGTTTCTCCATCATTAGATTTATAGGTAACTTCCTTATCCGATATTTTAATGACAGTAGAATTTGTAAGAACATCAATTTTAGCCTTTTTTAGTATTTTTAGCATTGCTTCACGGATGTCGTTGTCAACATTCAATAAGATTTCACTTTCTCTTTCGACAATTGTCACTTTAGTATCAAAAGCATTGAATATAGTAGCAAATTCTAAACCGATTACGCCACCGCCGATTATTACTAATTCCTTTGGAATTGAATCTGTATTCAACAATTCCTTGCTGGTAACGAGAAAACCATTGTTATAGGCTTTATCAAGCCCCTCAATTGGTGGCATTATTGGAGAAGCTCCTGTAGAAAGTATAATGTTTTCTGCCGATAATACTTCATCATTAACTTTAATTTCATTCTGGTTAATAACTTTACCGACACCAGTGTAAATATCAACATTATTTTTTTCTAGCAACATTTTTACTCCACCAGTAAGTCTTTTAACAATTCTATCTTTTCGTTTTATAATTGCATTCCAATCGGGTTTAATTGCTGATTTATCCTCTACGGTGATTCCGAAATCTTTTGCATTCATAAATTCCGTGTATACCTTAGCGCTTTTTAACAAAGCTTTTGTAGGAATGCATCCCCAATTTAAACAAACACCGCCAATCGCTTCTTTTTCAATAATTGCTACTTTTAATTTTTTTTGGCCGGCTTTAATAGCGGCTACATATCCGCCTGGACCTGAACCAAGAACAACTACATCATATTTTTTCATATCAAACACCAACACTCATTAATAGCAGAAGGGGATCTTTAAGATATTTTTTGTATGCAATCATAAATCGACCACCATCTGCGCCATCAATTATTCGATGATCAAAAGTAAGGGATAAAGGTGCGATATCTCTAATGACTATTTCGTTGTTGATAACAACCGGTTTTTTCATAATTTTTCCGATACCCAAAATCGCTACTTCAGGATACTTAATAACAGGTGTTCCGGAAAGAGCATCAAATGCTCCGAAGTTAGTTATTGTAATTGTTCCGTTTTGTAATTCGTTTAATTGAATTTTTCTTTCTTTAGCTAGTTTTGCTAATCTTTCTACTTCATTAGCTATATCAAATAAACTTAGCTGATCCACATTTTTAATATTTGGGACAATAAGGCCATCTGGAGTGTCGACCGCTATACCAATATTGATGTTTTTTCGATAAATTATTTCTTCATTTTCTTGATCATAAGAACTGTTAAAGAGAGGATACTCTTTAATAGCTTTAACTAAAGCTTTAATTATAAAAGGCATAAATGTAAGCTTAACACCTTGTGTTTTAGCTTTTTCTTTATAATCATTTCTAAAGTCAACTAATTCTGTAACATCTAATTCATCAATTAAAGTGGTATGTGGAATTATTTGTTTTGATATAGTCATTGCTTTAACAACACTTTTTCTTAAACTAGAAATTTTCTCTCTTCTGTCACCCTCTAAAACTTTTGTTTCAGGGACAGTGATTTTAGAATTTTGAGATTTGTTTTCTGTATTAGATTGTTTAAAGTTTTCAATATCAGTTCTAAGAACTCTCCCGTGTTCTCCTGTACCTTTTACATCATTTATATTTACGCCTAAATCACTAGCTAATTTTCTCGCGACAGGTGTAGCAAGAACTCTAGTTGATTTAGCTTCTTCATCCTTTTCTTGGACTGCTGAAGCAATAACTTCTTCTGATACCTCTAATTTACCTACAACTCCTGCCTCATCATTTTCGTCAGGAGTAGATTCTTTAATTTCTTCTTTGTTATTTTCTGATGAATCATTTTCAACACCTTCATCAATCATCGCCAAGGTTTCTCCCACATGAACGATTTCTCCGACTTTAGGGCCAAGTTCAATAATTTTACCATCAACAGGAACTGGGATTTCTGCATTTACTTTATCAGTTTCAATGATTACTAGAGTTTCACCTTCTTTTATCATAGCACCAACTTTATAATTATATTCTAATATTTTACCTTCGTGAATTCCTTCACCAATATCAGCAAATTTGAAATTATACATTTTATTCCTCCTTATGCTTTAAAAGCCATAATGCTTTTGACTTCATAAGCTATTTGTTCTGGGTCTATAATAAAGTGAGGTTCGCCCTTTGGCAGTGGAACTGTAATATCAAAGCCAGTCAATCTTCTCGGTGCAACTTCCAGATAGACAAAAGCTTTCTCGTTAATTATAGATATTATTTCAGCAGCTGGCCCAAAAGATTTTACAGCTTCATGAACAATAAGCACTCGTCCAGTTTTTTTAACAGAATTAACAATTGTTTCAAAATCAACAGGAGAGATAGTTCTTAAATCAATAATCTCTGCATCAACATTTGGTAATAGTTCCATTGCTTTTTCGACTTCTCTAACTAACGCTCCCCAAGCTATTATTGTGATATCCTTACCTTTTTTTACCATTCTTGCTTTACCAATTGGAACTTCATACATTTCATCTGGAACTTCTTGCTTAAAAGCACGATAAATTTTTTTTGGCTCCATGAAAATCACCGGGTTAGGATCATTAATAGCAGCTATCATTAATCCTTTTGCATCATAAGGTGTAGATGGTATAACTAACTTTAAGCCTGGAATATGAGCATATAGAGTCTCAAGACTTTCTGAGTGATGCTCTAAAGCTTTAACACCTCCGCCATATGGCATTCTAATAACTAAAGGTAAATGATATTTTCCCCTTGAACGATTTCTAAATCTAGCCACATGAGTAACTATCTGATTATAAGCAGGAAGACTAAAACCTGAAAATTGCATTTCAACAACTGGTTTTAAACCATTAATAGCCATTCCAATGGCACTACCTACAATTGCAGCTTCAGCAATTGGGGTATCAAAGACTCTTTTTTCACCGTACTTTTTTTGTAAACCAGCAGTAGTTCTGAAAACTCCGCCTTCAAAGCCGACGTCTTCGCCATAAACAACAACTGATTGATCTTTCTCCATAGCTTGATCAAGAGCTTCGTTTATTGACTGCAATATTGTTTTGTTAGCCATTGTTTTCATCTCCCTTGTTTAAGTATTGTTGGTAATATTCCATTTGTTCTTTCAAATTAGGAGTTAATTTATCATATGTAAATTCAAAAATTTCTTCTAACTCTACTTCACCTGTTTCTTCAACATGTTTAAAAGTGTTTAGAACATTTTGTTTATGTTCTTCATGTAATTCTTCATCTTTTTTTTCGGACCAATATTTTTTACCAATTAAATAATTTTTAAATCTTTTAATCGGATCTTTTAAAAGCCATTCCTCAACTTCTTTATCTTCGCGATACAGTTTAGGGTTATCTGAAGTGGTATGTGGACCAATTCTGTATGTTACTGCTTCAATTAAGGTTGGACCTTCGCCTTTTTCAGCCCTTTCTCTAGCAGTTTTAACAGCTAAATACATTGCTAAAGGATCATTTCCATCAACTTGAATTCCTGGTATACCATAAGCAATAGCTTTTTGAGCTAAGGTTTTAGTTTTTGTAGCCTTATGTCTTGGTGTGGAAATAGCATATTGATTATTTTGAATAACAGTTATCAAGGGCAAATCAAAAATAGCAGCAAAATTCATGCCCTCATGAAACTCACCATGAGAAGTTCCGCCATCTCCGATGAAGACGATAGCAACTTCGTTTTTTTCTTGAAGTTTGCTTGCATAGGCAATGCCAGCTGCGTGATTTATTTGCGATCCTATTGGAACGTTAATTGGTAGAACTTTGATAG
>JAVVFA010000052.1:0-8575 GCA_032251215.1 Candidatus Izemoplasmatales bacterium | reverse complement strand
TTTATTAGAAAAATTAGGAAGATACGGACTTGAATTCTACATCAATGAATAAGCTAAAAACTCTTATTGCTTATTTCTTTGCCGTTTTGACAATCATCGCTTTTATCGCTTATATTGCTTTTAAGCAAGCAAGCGATTTTTCCTTTGAACCATTTTATATTTACCGCTTTTTGATTGTTGACGGCATCAAAAATACAATCCTCGTTTCCTTAATATCCCTTGTTGGCAGTTTGGTTTTAGGCTTTATTCTTTATTTACTGCAAATCTCAAAAATTAAATACTTCAATGCTCTAATCGACGTTTTTACCGAAATCATCTATGGTACGCCTTTACTGGTATTAATCATTGTTATGGCATTTTTAATTGGCCCAGCATTTGACTCTTACCAAAGAAACTTCTTCGGTGTTTTAGCGTTGATTATCTATATGTCACCTTACATGAAAAACGTCTTTAAATCAGCTTTTTCCAGTATATCTGAAGAACAATATTTAGCGATGGACCTCTTTGGTTTTACTGCATTTCAACGCTACCGCTATATCATAATCCCACAAGTTATAAGAATCTTGATGCCACCGTTAATGAATAACTTTTCCTTAATTATCAAAGGTAGTGCTCTCTTAAATTTAATAAGTTACGCTGAACTTTATTATGTCATTAACGTCGCTCAATCAAGAACCTTTGCTTTTGTTGAGGGTTACATCTTAATGTGGGTTCTATATCTATTAATCACCATTCCATTATCTCAACTTACAAAATATGTTGAAAGGAAGTGGGCTTTATGAAAATAGAACTAAGAAACCTTTCGCATTCTTATGATGTTGAAGTTATCCATGATTTAAACTTTATCTTAGAAAATTATAAATCAATTGCCATCATTGGTGTCTCCGGTTCAGGTAAATCAACTTTAATCCGATTAATGTCTGGACTAGAAAAACCATCGATAGGAAAGATTTTTATCAATGATACCTCAGTAGATGACATTGAATACAAACAACACGTTGGTTTTGTCTTTCAAAATCATAATCTTTTCCCTCATTTATCACTTAAAAGAAACATTACTTTAATTTTAGAAAAGACAAGAGGTAAAACCAAGGAAGAAGCTGAAAGCATTGCCCTTAAATATTTACATTTGCTACATCTAGAAACTCAAGTTAATAAACTGCCTAAAAACGTTTCTGGGGGTCAAGCCCAAAGAGCTTCAATCGCCAGAGCATTAAGCATTGATCCAAAAATAATTTATTTAGATGAACCAACAGCTTCACTTGACCCGATTTTAACTCATGAAGTATTAACCGCCGTTGAAGAATTAAAATGTTTAGGTAAAGAATTCGTCTTTGTAACCCATGTATTAAGCTTTGTTAAAGACTTTGCTGATTATGTAATCTTCATGCATGACGGTTTAATCCACGAACATGGCACTCCAGAAATCTTAGATGAACCAAAAACCATTCAATTAAGTGAATTCATGAGAAAAGTAAGATAAAATAAAAAATGACAAATTTGATTTTGTCATTTTTTGTTAACGTACTGCTTAATCATCGCTTCGATAACTTCTTCTCTTTTCTTACTTCCCCAATTAACTGAAGTCATAAATCTTACTTCACCATTCTTTGCTTCAATTATCTTTTTCATTTGTTTTAAACTTTGATTTCCACCTAACCACGCAAATGGGAATTGATGAGTTACGTATAAATCAATGGCTTTTCCGCTTAAATCTTCTAAACTCTTTAAATATGCAACCATAACCCTACATAAACTAAATGCATGAACTGGACTGGCAAAAATTAAATAATCATAGTCCTTAACTTCAGGAGTCTCAACTAATACTGGTTTTAAAATATTAGGATTATCCGATTCAGCTTTAATCCTTAATAAATCAAAACCGCTAAACCTTTCCGCAACAATCTTAGTGTTGCCTGTTTTCGAGTAATAAACAATGGCTTTTTTCATAATATTCTACCTTTCTTTATATTTTCCATTCATTACTATAATATTCATAAATAATAATTTCAAGTAAGATTGCAAAAAAAAATACATTATTTCGCTATAATTCAAGTATTTCTTATGTTATAATCATTTTTGTTAAATTATTGAGGTAAATATTATGAAAAATATTGTAATTAAACTAAATAAATACGTTTACTATGGTTGGATTATTGTCGTTATTAGTGGTATAGCTCTTTTTATGAGCTCACCTGGACAAACTTATTCTATCAGCGTTTTCATCAACGAATATAATAAAGAATTCAATTATTCTTCAACATTAATATCTTCAGCTTATAGTATAGCGACAACCATCAGTGGTTTTCTCTTAATCTTTATGGGTAGAGCCGTCGATAAAAACGGACAGAGAAAAATGATGATGATTGTTGGTATACTCCTTGCACTTACTGCTTTTTACAATAGTTTTGTTTCTTCGATTTTAATGATTTCTCTTGGTTTCTTCTTTTTAAGATACTTTGGTCAAGGTTCAATGACTTTAATACCGAATTCTTTAGTACCACAGTGGTTCCATAAAAAGCGCGCCCTAGCAATTAGTTTAAGTGGAATCGGCAGTTTAGTAGCTGCATTAATTATTCCCTCATTCAATCTTTGGTTAATTTCTCTAGTTGGTTGGCAAGTAACTTGGCGAATCTGGAGTTTAATTCTAATAGTAGTCTTTTTACCTTTAGTATATTTGTTTGTTTCCAATAAACCAGAAGATAATAATATAGCTGTTGAAAATGAAGTAATCACCGATAAAACCGAACTAGAAAACGCTCTTAAACAAGTAGAAAGAGAAAGTTTCACTTTACAAGAAACTCTCAAAACCAAAGAATTTTGGTTAGCAGGTATCATTTCGATGATTCCCGCTACCGTTTCAACCGGTTTAACATTCCATTTCTTTAAGATTATGGAACTTCGTTCAATAACTAATGAATCAGCCGCAATGATTATCGGTTTAATGGCTTTTCCAGCTTTCTTCATTCCTTTTATCGCTAAAGGAGTAATCGACAAATATCCTTTGAAGTATACTTTAGCAGTCACGATGATTATGGTTATTCTTTCTCTTCTATTCTTAATCTTTTTTGTCTCCAATCAATGGACAGCTATTATCTTTGTTTTATTCTATGGCTTCGCATCAGCAATCATCAATGTTTCGATGAATGTCTTATGGCCTAATTACTTCGGGAGAAAAAACCTCGGTAGCATCAGAGGAGCCGCCACAGTTTTTATGGTTGTCGGCAGCGCCTTAGGAACTCTACCTTTTGGGCTTTCCTATGATTTAACTGGAAGTTACAATATTGCGATAATAGGTATGATGAGTTTTAGTTCTATTACATTTGTTCTTTCCTTTTTTATTAAAAAGCCAGAAAGGCAAATACTTAACGATAGATTATAGAAAACACTTACATTTATTTTTTGTTTGACATTAAAAAGATATTACTTTATAATAAGCGAGTATTTAAAAAAACTTCATCAAACATTAGAGGTAGCGATGCAGATTAGTAAGTTGTGGAGTCGGTAGACTGTGAAACAAACTGAAAGGCAACCATCGCCGAATGCTGGTAATAGACATATTATCATTATGGGGTTACAAGGAAAACTTGTAACACTCCTATCTTTTTAAAGAGATAGAGGCGCTAAATATACATTAATCTACTTGGGTTACTTGTTAAAGCGTCTTGATGGACGCTTTTTTTTGTGCAAAAAAATCCAAGGAGGAAAAAAGTTATGAAAAGAATTATTTTAAGTGTTTTATTGTTACTGGTTGGAGGTTTAATGTTTGGCTGCAATCAAGCGCCTACAACTACCAACTCTACTGCTAACCCAACAACGGAAGAACAAACATTGATTGTGGGAATGGAAGCCGGTTATGCACCATTTAACTGGACGATTGACGAAGCTGGTGCTTTTGACGGCGCTGTACCTATCTTCGGTACAAATAATTACGCCGACGGTTACGACGTTATGATTGCGCAACTAATCGCCGATGAACTTAATATGTCCCTAGTTATTAAAGCCGTTGAATGGGAAGGTTTAATTCCCTCACTTGTCACGAGCGAAGAAATCGATTTAATCATCGCTGGGATGAGTCCGACAGCTGAAAGAGCTGAAACAGTCGCTTTTACCAACGAATACTATCAATCAACTCATGTAGTTGTTTTAAGAAGTGATTCTATTTTTGCTGATGCAACATCAATCGAAGATTTTTCTGGAGCTAACGTCGTTGCTCAACTAGGAACAATCTATGATGATCTTGTCGTTCAACTTACAGGCGCAAACCATGAAAATCCCTTAGGTGATGTGCCAACAATCATCACTGCCATCAATCAAGGAACTTACGATTTAACAATCCTAGAACTACCAGTTGCTCAAGCAGTGGTAGAAACTAACCCCAATTTGACTTATATTGTCTTTGAAGCAGGATCTGGCTTTGATGTCTCATACGAAGACTCAGCTGTTGCTATCGCTCTTAGACAAGGAGAAACGGAACTCTTAAACGCAATCAACACTATCCTTGCAAACCTTACTGTTGAAGAACGCGAAAACTTGATGCAAGAGGCTATTACTCGTCAACCATAAGATGAACAAAGTACTAAAAAAGATATTTACTTTCGCTATTGTCTTTGGGATAATCATTACCCTTATCCCTAAGGGCAATGCGGAAGATTTAGTCAATCAAGAAACAACTGACCCCATCATTCAAGAAGCTGTAGAGAATGTTAGATTCTACAGTTCTTTTAACTATCAAACTTTAACTACAGATAAACTTAATAAATTAACAACCGATTTTTATCTGCCTACTTCTTACGAAGACATTCAAATTACTTATATTGTTGATTCTCTTTATCTTGAATTATCTCAAATACCAGAAACTATATCCATTAGAGTAGGTACTGATTTTCAAACTATTGAAGTCTTAAAAGTAACAGTTATTGATTTACCAAATGTACTTAAGGGTGAACAACTCTTTAATATCTATGCGACCTATAGCTATGACACTACTTCTTACACTCATGCCTACCAAGGATATATTACTCCTGTGATTCCTAATGATTTTTTAGGTGGAAGCTTATATACATTGGTGAGATACGGTAAAATGTTCTTAGAAGGCGCAGGACTTACCATAGGCATCTCGTTAGTCGGTACAATAATCGGTTTTATCCTTTCATTATTCTTAGCGACAGCGAAGTTAATAACCATTACACCTCAAGATAGAAAAATGTCTAAAGCAGTAAAGATTTTCTTTAATAAATTAAGTTCAACCTATATCACTGTTTTTAGAGGCACACCGATGATTGTTCAAGCTAGTTTCTTTTGGTACGGCTTTGGTCTTTTTGGCAATGCCCTATTATGTGGGTTGTTCGTTGTTTCTTTAAATACAGCTGCTTACATCGCGGAAATTATCAGAGGTGCAGTAGGAGCGATTGATAAAGGACAAACTGAAGCAGGACTTTCAGTTGGTTTAAACTATTCACAAACGATGTTATTCATCGTCTTTCCACAAGCAATTAAAAACTCAATGCCAGCCATCGGCAATGAGTTTGTGATTAATATCAAAGATACAGCTGTTCTATCAGTAATCGGCATCTTTGAATTATTCAATCAAACCAAAAAGATTACCTCGCTCCATTATCGCCAATTAGAAGCTTATGCAATAGTTGCGTTAATTTATTTAGTCTTAACTTATTCAACTACTTCAGCTTTAAAACTAGTGGAAAAGAAAATGGGGATGAAACCCCTTGAACTTACCAGTTCAAATTAGGAGGAAAAAATGTCAATACTAAAAATAAATAACCTCCATAAAAACTATGGTTCAGAAGAGGTTTTAAAAGGAATAAATCTTAAGATAAACAAAGGTGAAATTGTTTCTATCATCGGTAGTTCCGGAAGTGGTAAATCAACCTTACTACGTTGTATCAATTATTTAGAAATGCCGACTTATGGCGATATCCTTTTTAGAGGCGAGAATATGTTTATCTCACAAAAACAAATTCAAGCTCTAAGAACAAAAGTCACAATGGTCTTTCAAAGTTTTAATCTTTTCGATAATTTTAATGTCTTGGAAAACTTAATGCTTTCACCAAGAAAAGTCTTAAAAATATCCAAAGATTTATTAAAAGAAAAAGCACTAAACACCTTAGATTTAGTGGGGATGAAAGACTTCTATTTAAAATATCCCAAACATCTATCAGGGGGACAAAAACAACGTGTCGCAATTGCGAGAGCCTTGATGATGGATCCAGAAGTTATTCTCTTCGACGAACCAACCAGTGCTCTTGATCCAGAAATGGTCGGCGAAGTTCTAGATACAATGAAGACACTTGCAAGTACAGGCATAACAATGTTAATCGTTACTCACGAAATGAGTTTTGCTAAAGAATTGTCTGATCGAGTAATCTTTATGAACGAAGGCATCGTCTATGAAGAAGGCACTCCAGATCAAGTATTCCTAAATTCGAAATTACCAAGAACTAAAGAGTTCTTAAAAAGGGTTACCCATTAAAAAAACCATGAAACATTTCGTGGTTTTTTTTGTATTCAATATCATTAATATTAACAAACTCTCTTTCGAGGAATAATACATAAAAACATCTGTCTTATAAAAGCAAAAACATTGGACTTTTAACTCGATTTTAGTTAATATATTAATGTATAAGTTATTTGTTAATACAAAAAAATGAAATGAGGCAATTTATGAATGTGATAATTATTGGTGGTACTGGCCTTTTAGGTTTAGCTAGCGCCAAAGAATTAATAAAAAGAGGTCATACAATCAAAACTATCGCACTTCCAGAAATTCCTAAAGGCTTGATTATCCCTAAAGAGATGGAAGTAATTACCGGCAATTACGAAACAATGAGCGATAATGACCTCCGAAAACACTTACGTAATCAAGAAGCTTTAGTCTTTGCTGCTGGTGTCGATGAAAGAGTCGAGCATCACGGTCCAATTTATGAGTTCTACTATCAAAAAAATATCTTGCCTTTAAAAAGGCTATTAGCACTTGCCAAAGAAATGAAAGTTAAATCAGCCGTCATCTGCGGTTCTTACTTTACTTACTTAGACAGATTATGGGAAAATCTTTATCTCTATGAAAATCATCCCTATATCAAATCTCGCTTAGATCAAAGCAATGAAGCTTTTTCCTTCTATGATCATAACTTCGCCGTTACCGTTTTAGAACTTCCATATATTTTCGGCGTACAAGAAGGAAGAAAACCAGTCTGGGTTTTCTTAGTGGAACAAATCAAGAAAATGAAACTCTTCACCTTCTATCCAAAGGGTGGAACCGCTATGATTACGGTAAATCAAGCCGGTCAAGTCATCGCTTCAGCGGTTGAAACCGCAAAAGGGGCTAAAAATATCCCTGTTGGTTACTACAACTTAACTTGGAAGAAAATGTTAAAAATCTTTCATAAACATTTGGAAATGCCAAAAAGAAAAGTCATCACCATTCCAAAATGGTTTTATAAACTTGCATTATTGAAATACAAACGTAAATATTTAAAACAAGGAATTGAATCCGGACTCAACTTTAAAGGTCTGGCGGAAATCATGTCAAGAAAAGCTTATATTGATAATAAATACTTAAAAAATATCCTTAACGTTCAAGACGACGATTTAGATAAAGCAATCGGTGAATCAGTCAAATTATCACTCGAAATCATCAATAATAAAAAACAAGTCATAGAAATGAAATAAGGCCTAATTAAGACGGCACTGAAAAAGTCTATGAGAAATCATAGGCTTTTTATTATGGATTAAAATGCATTATAGAGAACGTAATAAAATCTAGTTTATTTGCCTATATATAGCCATAAAAACCATTTTTTGTGGTATAATATAAGGGTAGGCGGTGGTATGATGTTAAAATCCCAAACACATATGAATTTAAGTGAGTATTCGTCTCTCTATGATATTTTAATACCTAGTGATAATGAGTTAAGACAAATCAACGAGCTCATTGATTTTGAATTCGTCTATGATGAACTCAAAGAAAAATATAGCGCTACAATGGGAAGAGGTGCTAAAGATTCCATCATGATGTTTAAGTATTTATTACTAAAAGCACTTCATCCCACTCAGTGATAAAGGACTGGTTAAACGCGCTTACACCGATATGTCTTACAAGTATTTTTTAGGATTAAACCCTGAAGATCCAGTGATTGATTCGCCATCTTTAACTAAGTTTAGAAGACAAAGATTAAAAGATACTAATATATTAGATTTACTTATAGGAAAGACAGTAAAAATAGCTATAGAAAAAGGACTTTTGAATAGTAAAACAATTATTGTTGATTCAACACATACTAACGCTAGATACAATCACAAATCACCACGCCAAAGATTACAGGAATTATCTAAGAATTTACGAAAAGATGTTTATAAAATAGATGAATCATACAAAGAAAAAATGCCAAATAAACCCCATAATAGTCGTATTGGTCTATTAGATATTGAAATGGAATATACAAAAAAACTTCAAACTATATTCACGATTAGGTCGTACTGTATCAGAAGGTAATAAACGTAAAGTGGATGGATTCTATTATAATAAAGACGCTGGTATGTATGTTTGCCCTGAGGG
>JAVVFA010000051.1:0-8580 GCA_032251215.1 Candidatus Izemoplasmatales bacterium | reverse complement strand
GCTGTTTTTGTTTTATAAATTCTACTCACTTTATTGTAAATACTATCTATTTAATTAAAAAAAGTGTTATTATATTATGTGTAAATGATTGATTGGGAGGTGTATAGTTATGAAAATTAGATTTCAAAGAGTTAAGAGCGGATTAGGTTTTGGTGTAGCGATGAAAATTATAATCAATGATGAAGTTATCTACAAATTAAAAAATGGCGAAGTCTTTGAATATGAAGTTGACGAGGTGAATTCTATCTTGATAAAAACTCATCGTTTCATCAATGACCTTACTATTCCTACTGATGATTTCAAGGAATCAATTGATATTCTTTTGCAATACACTTATGGTATCTGCAAAAATTCTACTCAAGCAATTGTCTCTGAGAACGGAAAGTTATTAGGTGTTTATCCTCAAGAAAGGAATAAGATAAAACAATGAAATTTATAAAAAGATTAATTATATTTATTTTATTTTTAGTAGTGGTTGTTCTTGGTTTAAGTATATTTGCGATTAGCCGCATAAAGGCTGAAGTTACAGCGAGTGATTTGCCTCAAGACGTATATGAATCATCAGGAGATTTCACAGCTTTAATTCAAGCTAAAGCATTAGAAATTGTTTTAGCTGATGAAGAAGATTCATATACTTTAATGGAAGAATTTATCAATTTTCTTATTCTCGACATCATTAGGGAAAATGTTAACGCTGAATATGATCCTCTTAATGGCGAAACGGAAGAAAGTCAATACATTATTAATCATGAACAATTCCAGTTAGATTATATCTATGCTCATTTAAATGAAGAAAATCAAATTATTATTACAGTCAGTATTAAAAGAGATACATTGCCAAAAGCTATGACTGCTTTTCATTTTGTATTTGATGTTGAATATGAAATAAGTACATTCAGTTTGGTACTTACTTTAAGTCAAGTATACTTGCACAATATCGAAGTGAAAAGAAATATTTATGATTATTTTGTTTCGATGGCTGACAAAGATCAAATAGAAGCTTATGTTGATACAGGAACACTTGATTTGGATGAATACACTTATACTATTAATTTTTGGGATTTGATTTGATAATGGAAAAAGAAAGATATTTTTTACAACTTTTTAATGAACTAGAAGAATTTTTGCGTATTACTTATCATAAAGGTGATTATTCTTATACTGGATTTATAACGAGGTTATATCAAATAAAAAAGAACCGAGAAAATATGATTATCAACAATAATCATAATTTTGAAATTATCAAACAGGCAGCGCAAATGCGCAATATTATCTCTCATAATAATGATGTTTTAATACCAAGCGAAAGATTTATTATGGAATTTAAAGATATAGTTGAAAAAATCACAAAACCGCTTATTGTCAGACAGATAATGACTAAGTATAATGATTTGCAAACAGCAGATCTGAAAGCGACCATAGGCGATGTTGTTGATTTATTAAAAACATCGGGTTTTTCAACTATTCCTGTGATAGAAAAAGATAAACTAATTGGGATTTTTACAGAGAAATCCTTATTTGATTATCTTTCTTTAAAAGATTCGAAATCATTAGATAAAAGCATGAAGATAAAAGATATAATCGAAGCGATTGATTTAAATAATCATCCAAGAAAATACTATGATTTTATCAGTGTTGAAACCTCGATTTATGAGGCTTATCAATTGTTCAACAAAGACATAAAACAACGCCGCGAGATGCTTTTGCTATTGGTTACTCAAAACGGAAAAAGTGGCGAACATTTACTAGGAATCATAGCTTTAAGAGATCTAGAAAATCATTTAATAAATTAGGGAAATTATAGCTTTTTTGATATAATATTTATTTGGGCGGTGAAGATTATGAGTTATATTGAAGTTAAAGAATTAAGTTACTCATATAATAATAAAACCAACGTATTGGAAGATATATCTATCAATGTTGAAAAAGGCGAATGGATTGCTATATTAGGCCATAATGGTTCAGGGAAATCTACATTAGCTAAAGCTCTTGTGGGATTGCTAGAGCCAGCTAAAGGCGAAATAGTTATCGATGGAACTATTTTAAATGAAGATAGTGCATATGAAGTAAGAAAGAAAATCGGTATTGTTTTTCAAAACCCTGATAATCAATTTGTTGGTGTCACAGTAAGAGATGATATCGCTTTTGGTATGGAAAATCTTTGTGTTCCTCGTGAAAAAATGTTAGAAAAAATTGAATTCTATGCAAAAAAAGTCAATATGTTAGATTTTCTTGATAAAGAACCAACTAATTTGTCCGGTGGTCAAAAACAAAGAGTAGCTATCGCCGGTATATTAGCAATGCAATCTGATATCATCATCTTTGATGAAGCAACTTCAATGTTAGATCCTTTCTCACGCGAAGAATTAGTGAAATACATAAAAACCCTTCATAAAGATGGGCTGACAATTATCATGATTACCCACGAAATCAACGAAGCTTTATTGGCTGATAGAATTTTAGTTATGAATAAAGGCAAGGTTTATGCTTTTGAGGAAACCGAAGCAATAATGAAGAAAAAAGAAGTATTTACTGATAGCCATCTAGAGCTGCCAGTAGCTTTAGATTTAGCTAATTCACTTGAGGGAAATGAATCACATAAAGAAATTAGGGATAAATTATGGGAATACGCTTTAATCAAGTAAGTTATGATTATTCTTCGTTTGCCCAAGGTTTATATACGGCAATTAAGGATATTAACTTAGAAATCACTGAAAAGAATGAATTTATAGCTCTAGTTGGCCACACTGGCTCAGGAAAATCAACTTTAGCCAAACATATGAATGCACTTATTTTTCCAACCTCCGGCAGTTTGGAAATTTTTGGCAATATCATTACATCTAAACGCAGTAAAAAAATAAAATACAACAGCATTAGAAAAAAAGTAGGTCTGGTTTTTCAATTTCCTGAATATCAGTTGTTTGAAGAAACCGTTGAAAAAGACATCATGTTTGGCCCAATGAATTTTAAAATAACTCGTGATAAAGCCAAAATACTTGCTAAAGAAGCTTTAAATCTTGTAGGGTTGAATGACGCTTATCTTTCAAGAAACCCATATAATTTATCAGGCGGAGAGAAAAAAAGAGTTTCAATCGCTGGAATTCTTGCGATGGATCCAGATATTCTAGTACTTGATGAACCGACTTCAGGATTAGATCCAGCCGGTAAAAGAGTTTTGATGAACTTATTTAAAGATATCAACGAAAAAACCGGTAAAACCATTGTCATTATCACTCATGATATGGATTTAGTTTATCAGTATTTTAATCGTGTGTTGGTCATGAATGACGGTAAATTAATCTACGATGGGTTACCTGAACAATTATTTAAAGAAAAAGATATATATAAGAATCATTTAGATTACCCTAACACTATAAAAGTTTTAACTTATCTTAATCAACAACTTAATCTTAATCTTGATGTTTATCAGAAAACCAACGCCGAAGCTCTTTTAGAGATTAAAAAGGCGGTGAAATTATGAAAAGCATAATCATAGGACAATATATTCCTGGTAAAGGATTATTCTATCGATTAGACCCAAGAACAAAAATTGTTTCTGTATTATTTATAATGATTGCCGTTTTTCTATTGCAAACAATCGAACAATTGTTGATAGCGCTTGGAGTGGCACTTATCATGTTGATGATTGGTAGAATTTCAATCATCAAAGTTCTTAAGGGCTTAAAACCGATATTAGTTTTGTTAATATTTACCTTTATCTTCCAAATCTTGCTTAACAGAGAAGGAATAATGATTGTTAATCAAGAAATGCAATTAACAATTTTTACAGCATTGTTTCTTTTGGTATCTTTGGTAATATGGCGAATCTTAGCAAGGTTTATCAGATATCAATTTTTATTGTTTTTAGCTTTTGCAGCCTCTGTTTTCTTAATTTTAGTCTACGTTGATTTTGGCTATTCTTTAGTTGACAGTTTTAGTTTTAAAATCTATGAACAAGGATTAAGAATGTCAGTATTTGTCGTCGTCAGGCTTCTCATAATTATAACTTTGTCAACCGTACTTACCTTAACAACTAAACCGACCGATTTAACTCAAGGCTTAGAAAAACTTATGCACCCATTAAAAAAAATCGGGTTTGATTCCGAAAGCTTTGCGCTAATTATTTCCATCAGTTTAAGATATATTCCAACAATCTTTGATGAAGCTAATAAAATCATGTTAGCACAAGCATCTCGAGGTGCGGATTTCAGTGAAGGTAAATTAAAAGATAAACTAAAACAAGTTATCTCGCTTTTAGTTCCTATGTTTATTATTGCTTTTATGCGTAGTGAAGAACTAGCAAATGCAATGGAATCAAGAAATTTTGTTCCTGGAGAAAAGCGCACAAGAATTTATGAATTAGTATTTTCTTATCGCGATGTCTTAGCTACAGCCATAAGCATTTTGATTTTAGCAGGTGCTATAGTTTTAAAGGTGATTTAAATGATTGACAATTTAGATAAAAATGTTGCCCTTAAAGTCGACAATTTAATTATTCTCAATCAGGATAAAGTCAGAAGTTATCTAACTGAACATCCTCAACTTCTTGAAAATGTTCAGAAAACACATCATCTAAATTATCATATGGATTATGGTTATAACAACCAAAATAACCCTGTGAAAATTGCATATGTAAACGATAAAATTCAAAGGATAATTATCAAAACCAAAGACTATCCTCAAAAAAGATTGAAAATAACGCTTAGTTATGATGGTTCGAATTATCATGGTTTTCAAATTCAAAAAAAAGAATTAACTATTCAAGGAGAATTATCCAAATTAATATCAGACGTCAACAACAAAGATATTTTGGTACAAGGCGCTTCTCGAACTGATGCTGGCGTACATGCAAAAAATCAAGTAATTCATTTTGATGATCAAAGCAACCTTTCTAAATCTGAATGGTTAAAATTTTTGAATCACCAATTGCCCGATAATATTTATATCAAGTCAGTAGATTTAATGCATCCTTTATTTCATAGTCGCTATGATGTTTATGAAAAAGAATATCTTTATCAGATTAAACTTGGTGATTATGATCCATTTTTAGTAAATTATGCTTGGCATCAAGAATATCTCGATTTTATTAAGCTTGATGACCAATTAAAAAAGATTATCGGAATTCATGATTTCACCAGTTTTGCTAAAGGCAATAAAGGAGATAATATTCGCACAATCTATAATGCTGGATACGAAATGGAAGACGATATTTTAAAAATTTATATCAGTGGTAATGGATTTTTGCGATATATGGTGAGACTTATTGTCAATCATGTAATAAATTACGCAACTTCAAAAACAGATAAGGATATTTTAGAAATTATCAGTAATCATTCCCGCAAAAACACCAAAGATTTAGCTCCAGCAGCAGGACTATATTTAAATAAAATAATCTATTAAAAAAAGGCTTAAATCCCATCTGAGATTTAAGCCTTAAATATTATTATTTATTGTAATTTATCCAGCTTAGAAATTCTGTTTTTTAAAATAATTCTTTTAATGATTGCGACAAACAAGAGAATAATAATATTGATTGATACAATGGCCGCCCCACTCGGAATGTTCAATGAATAAGCTAACCACAGTCCAAAGAATACCGATAACTCTGAAAAAATAATAGAAATTATCAAAGTTGATTTATAAGACCAACCCAATTTCATACCGGCCGCAACAGGTATGACCATCATTGATGATATCAATAAAACTCCGGCAGATTCTAATAATACTGATACAACAACTGAAAGCATGATAATAAAGATAATTTGGAACAAATTGACATTAATCCCTAAGAATTTTGCACTTGATTCATCAAAACTAACAGCTAAAATCTGTTTACCAAAAATAATAAAGAGCAAAGCGACAATCGCCGCAGTAACTAATATAAGAATAATATAATAATTGGTTACTGTCAAAATTGATCCAAAAAGGTAATTGTATAGTGAACCTGTCTTTTTAGATAACGAGAAGAAGATAGCACTTAAAGCAGCGCCTAAACTGATAACAATAACCATTGATATTTCTTGGAAATTGTTATAAGATCTTCTAAATAACTCAATTAATAAACCACCGATGACAGAGAAAATAATTCCTAGGTATAATGGTTTTTCAAAAAACGTCGCAATTCCAATTGATGATAAAAATAAACTAACAGAAATACCTACAAGCGAGAAATGGCCTAAAGTATCTGCGATGAAAGATAATCTTCTAACCACCACAAATGTTCCTAACAATGGGGCTAACACCCCTAACATGATACCGGCAATCAAAGCTCTTAACATGAAGTCTTGTTGGAAGAGGTCGGTAATAAAGGATAAAAACATTATAATACCCCCTCTGTCAATTCCACACCACGTTCTTCAAAACTAGTTGTTAAATCATTATACATAGAAAGTAAGTGAGTGTAGTTTAATTCTTCGATATCATCATTATGGGTGATTAAAATAATCGTAATACCTTCTTGGTGCAATTCCTCAATAGTGCTATAAAAAAATTCTTTATTTTGTTTATCAATTGAAGCCGTAGGTTCATCTAAGATTAATACTTCAGGGCTATTTAACATAGCTCTAACAATAAAAACTCTTTGTGACTGTCCGCCGGATAAAGAGTTAATATTTTGATTTATAATATCAAAAATTCCCATTTTTTCTAATAATCTTAAGCGATCAGACTCACTGTTTTTCTTTAAACTGGAGATTTGTAATAACTCCCCAACAGTTATTGGGAATTCATAATTGAAATCATCAAAATTTTGACTAACATATCCAAATTTTGTCCAAGATTTAAACGCCGTAATATCAACTTTGTCATAAAAAATCATGCCAGATTTAACTAAATTAAACCCTAATAAACACTTGACAAAAGTTGATTTACCAGAGCCGTTTTTACCTCTAATAACTAAATAATCTCCGCTATTTAAAGTCAGAGATAGATTCGAGATGATAGTTTTCGCGCCATAAGCAAATGATAAATTGTTGATATTAATCTGCATTATTGACCACCCTCTTGATATATTGTAACATAATAAGATATTTTAATGAAATAATTTTATTTAAAAAAACATTGATTTATGAGATAATGTAATAGTAAGCAGGTGATAGAAGATGAAGGGAAAATTTATTACTTTTGAAGGTACTGAAGGTTCCGGAAAAACTTCTGTAATTAAGGAAGTTAAAAAATATTATGAATCTCAAGGTTATCAGGTAATGGTTACAAGAGAACCAGGCGGTATTACTATCTCTGAAAAAATCCGCGATATCCTTTTAAATAAAGAACATACTGAAATGGACCCCAGAACTGAGGCCCTACTTTTCGCAGCGGCTAGAAGACAACATCTAGTGGAAAAAATTAAACCTGCTTTAGAAAAAAACATGATTGTTCTTTGTGATCGTTTTGTTGATAGTTCTTTGATTTACCAAGGCTATGCCAGAAATATTGGTATTGACAAGGTCTATGACATCAATTATTTTGCGATTGAAGACGCTTTACCTGATTTGACGGTATTTGTTAACGTTAGACCTGAAGTCGGCTTGAAACGTGTATTTCAAACCCCTAATCGCGAAGTAAACCGTTTGGACCTAGAAGATTTACATTTCCACCAAATGATTTACGACGGCTATTTAGAATTAACCAAAAAGTATGATAGAATTAAAATGGTCAACGGGGAACAAGACCTCGATTTAGTTGTAGAAGAAACAATTTCACTAATCAACAAAATTCTTTAGGAGACAGTATGTTTAAAACTTGGGAAGAAGTCCAAAAATATCAAGAAGGGGTTGCTCGAATTTTAACTAACAGCATTAAGTTAAACCGTGTTTCTCATTCTTACATCTTTGAAGGCCCTAAAGGCACGAGAAAAAAAGGGGTTGCGATTTTATTCGCTAAGACCCTTTTATGTACGAATTTAAAAGACCTTACTCCATGTAATGAATGTCATAATTGTAAAAGAATAGATAATCTTACTCACCCTAATCTATTTCTAATCGATCCTCCTGGCAAAACCATAAAAAAAGAAGTCATTAGTAATTTGATTCATGAATTAGCTAAAGCATCATTAGAACCAGGCCCTAGAGTTTATATTGTGATTGACGCTGATCGTTTTAATCAAAGTTCGGCTAATACACTATTAAAAACAATGGAAGAACCGGGCCAAGAAGTATATCAAATACTAATTACCGAAAATATTCACACACTGCTTTCAACTATTATTTCTAGAGCGGAAACAATCCATTTTTTACCTGTTGACAGAGATTTAATCAAAAATCACCTAATGAGTCTTGATGTCAAAGAAACATTTGCGTCAATTATCAGCCAATATACTTCTGATATTGACACTGCCGAAAAACTAGCAAAAAACAAAGAGACAGAAGAAATTTATCTCCTAGTTACAGAAATATTTCAAAATATGTTACTAAAAAATCAATCTTCAATCATTAGTTTTCTGCAAGCAGAAAAGCTTCTTAATACCAACGAAAACATTGATATCTTTTTGAATTTGTTAATCTTTTATCAAAAAGATATTTTGACTTACAAAATTAATTTTGACGATGAAATTATGTTCATCGACCACAAAGAAACAATAGG
>JAVVFA010000050.1:0-8650 GCA_032251215.1 Candidatus Izemoplasmatales bacterium | reverse complement strand
TTGATTAATTAAAATTATAACAAAGATAAAGGCGATTAATAAAACAAGAGAATTTATAAAGTTATGCTTTAAAATACAAGAATATTAAGTGTTTTTAAAGAATTTAAAAAGACAAGATTTGTTTTCTTGTCTTGATAAAATAATTTTATAAAACTTGTAGAGATTCTTTTATTTTTTTAAAAATCAAATTGAACGTCTTGACGTTTTTGTTCCTCTGCTTCGAAATAAGGTTTTTTCTTCATCTTTATCATATTAGCAACTATACTTTGTGGGAAAGTTACAATAATGGTATTGATGGTTGTAACATTAGCATTATAAAGTCTTCTAGCAGCTTGAAGATGTTCTTCTGTATTAGCTACTGCAGATTGTAATTCCAAAAAGACAGTGTTTGCTTTTAAATCAGGATATTTTTCTACAACAACATTTATACCTTGAGCAACTTGATTCAATTGGTTAAAGAATTCTTCTTTGTCTTTTAATGTTGCGTCTTGAGGTATCCCTGAACGCCATTTAACAACCTTTTCAAGAGTTTCTGATTCATGTTTTGCGTAACCTTTAGTAGTTTGTAACATTTTTGTTAACATGTCAAAACGTTTTGTTAAAGCTACATCAATTCCTGATTCAGCTTCATGAACTTTTAATTCTAGTTGGCGCAAGCGGTTCATTACTCCGATATACCAAAAAACAATAATTAGAACTAAAGCTGCTATCACAATTCCAATAATTCCACCAGTGCCGATACTGCTTAAAGTAATATTTAACATTTAAATCCTCCTAATCTTTCTTAAATAATTTATTATTAAGTTTTAAAGACACAATAAAATCTTTAATAACTAATAAGTCCTGTTTAAATTCTTCTATGACGGTTTCGTTTAATTTTCTGAACATTTGCAATTCAAATGTGTCACGATTGTTATTTATAGCTACATAAAGATGATCTCCTAAAAAAGACATACTAATCCTGCCGGGATTTCTTTTTTCGAGATTGAAAATAGCTTCCATTATATCTGGAGTTAATATATAAAATGCCGTTAGTTCTTCTTCAGTGAAAATTTTAAATTTTTTGTTAAAATCAACTGACTCCATTTTCACTTTTTCAAATTTTCTTCTTGAATATGGGGATCCAGATTCAAGAACTTGCAAATTACCAGTGAATACTTTATTAAAGTCAAATCTAAATACTCTTCCTAGAAAATAAGTAACATAATAAACCCTAGTTCCGTTTTTAGTATGTTGGACGTGTCTTTCTTCTAACTTAACATCGCTTGAGACAAAATCCACGTCACCAATTCTTCCAGAGATATAATCTTCAGAATGATAACGATCAGCATGCTTTAAGAATTCTGAAGAGTAAGCATCCTTTTCTGAAAGACCTTTATCCGGTAAATAGTTAACATTAGGAATTATTGTTTTAAACATACTGGTTAAAACTTCGCTCTTGAAATTATTCTTAATCTTTGCATATTCAACCATACCGATGGTAAGATAAACAACACCAACTACTCCAAAAGCTACACCGAAGTAAAAAAATAATATACCAAAATCTGTTTCTGAAAGCAAGAATCCAATTATAGCTATTATTATTAAGACAATTGCTATAATAACCTTTTTTTCACTTTTATTTTTTCTTTCATTAAACTCTTTAAATGTTTTATTATCAATCAAAAAAGTATTCCTCCTGTTAATAGTTTTCTTTATTAGCAAAGGCTACACATGCTTTAAGAGCGCGTTTCCAGTTATAGTATAACTCATTTCGCATGTTTTCAGTCATGTTTGGTGTAAATTTTTTATCAACAATCCATTTATTTTTAATTTCTTCCTTATTCCAAAGTCCGATTCCCATCCCTGCAAGGTAACAAGCACCTAAAGCGGTAGTTTCATTGATAGATGGGCGATAAATATTGCAGTTAAGAATATCCGATTGAAATTCCATTAAAAAGTTATTTTTTGAAGCTCCACCATCAACTTTAAGATCACATAATTTTACCTCAGCTTCTTTTTCCATTAATTCGACAACGTCTTTGGTCTGATAAGCAATGGCTTCTAAAGCTGATCGAACAATATGATTTTTGCTAACGCCTCTTGTTAATCCAAAGAAACTGCCTCTTGCATTTTCTTCCCAATATGGTGTACCTAAACCAACAAATGCTGGCACGAAGTATACTCCTAGGTTGTTTTTTGTTTTTCTCGCCAGTTCCTCTGATTCAGCCGCTGTATCAATAATTTCTAATCCATCTCTAAGCCATTGAATAGCGTTTCCCGCAACGAATATTGATCCTTCTAAAGCGTATTCTATCTTACCGTCTATTCCCCAAGCAATGGTTGTTAGTAGACCGTTTTCAGAACGTTTAGGTGTTGTCCCCGTATTCATTAATAAGAAGCAGCCAGTTCCATAGGTATTTTTTACGTCGCCAATATTAAAGCATGTTTGACCAAAAAGTGCTGCTTGTTGGTCGCCAGCTATACCTGAAATTGGTATCTTTTTGCCCAATATTTTTTCATTTGTATAAGCATTGATGCCACTGGAATTAACTACCTTAGGTAGAATATTTTGAGGAATATCAAGAATATCTAATAATTCTTTATCCCATTTTAATTCATAAATATTAAAAATTAGAGTTCTTGATGCATTTGAGTAATCAGTGATATGATAATCTCCATTGCTAAGTTTCCATATCAGCCAAGAATCGATTGTCCCAAAAGCTAAATTCCCTTGTTTCGCTAATTCTCTTGCATTTTTAACATTATCCAGCAACCACTTTATTTTAGTTCCGCTAAAATAAGGATTGATTAATAATCCTGTCTTACTTTTGAATTTTTCTTGATGACCGGCTTTAATTAAATCATTGCAATATTCTTTTGTTTGTGAAGACTGCCAAACGATAGCTTTGTGTAATGGCTTTGAAGATTCTTTATCCCAGATTAATGTAGTTTCTCTTTGGTTGGTAATGCCGATAGCGTCAATATCAGATATACTTAATTTTGCTTTTAAAAGCGTTTTTTCTATACAAAAAAGTACACTTTCCCAAATTTCTTCAGGATCGTGTAAAACATATCCGGGTTTAGGAAAATATTGTTTAAACTCTTTTGCTTGAAAAGCTACTACTTTTCCTTTATCATTAAAAATAATAACTCGAGAGGAAGTTGTTCCTTGATCAATAGCTAAAATGTGTTTTTTCATCATAACCTCCTCATTTATTATATCAAATCGTATTTAAAATTTAAATGTATAATGTTATAATAAATGTAATAAAATTTAAACATAGGAGGCATCGATGAAACAGTTTACTCTCCAAGATTACCATACCAATTCAATTCATGTTTATCAATACGAACCTAAAGAGCAAATCAAAGGCGTTGTACAAATAATCCATGGTGCTTCAGAACATTTCGCTAGATATGGATTATTTTCTGAATTTCTAGCAAGCCATGGTTATGTTGTTATTGGTTGCGATATCCTTGGTCATGGTTTATCTACTGATACTTATGACTATGTTCATTTCGCTGATAAAGATGGTGATATATTAGCTTATGAATCTGTCTTATTGGTTAAAGAATATATTGAAGAAAAATATCCAGGGAAAAAACATTATCTCTTAGGTCATTCCATGGGCTCTTTCTTAGCAAGAAAGCTTATCATAGACTTTCCTGATTTTTATGATAAAGCAGCCTTATCCGGAACAGCCGCTCCAAATCAAATTCTAATGAACTTAGGAATAACTTTGACTAAAATCATTATTGCTTTCAAAGGTCCTAAATACGTTTCTAAATTAATTCAGGATATGAGTATTGACTCTAATCCTATCAAGGCAAGAAAAGACAAAATTATTGATGGTATCAATGAAGAATGGCTGACAAGAGATCAAATCATCCAGCAATACTACCATAATTCAAGAATGTGCGGTCAACCTTTTACTGTCAGTGCTAACTTAGCAATGTTTTCTTGGCTGAAATTTATTAATATCTCTAAAAATATCGCTAATGGAAATTATAAATTACCACTCTTCTTCATTTCTGGAGGCCACGATCCTCTTTCTAATTATGGCAAAGAAGTTGAAGTGTTAGTTGAGAAAATGAAAAAGATTGGTTATGAAGATATTAATTTTAAAATTTATCCTGAAGCTCGACATGAAATTCTCAATGAAATAAATAAAGATGAAGTTTATAATGATTTATTAGAATTTTTCAATCGCTAATAGTAAGGCGCCCATATTAAAATGAGCGCCTTTTATTTTTATGATTATAATCCATAATCGAAAGATAGGAATTATTCCCAATAATTATGTGATCTAAAACTTTTATTTGCAATAAATTTCCTGCTTGTTCAAATACTTTTGTAATCTCTAAATCTTGACTTGAAGGGTTGGGATCCCCAGATGGATGATTGTGAACTAGAATTATTTGAAAAGCAGAAAATTTAACTGCATATCTAAAAACTTCTCTTGGATGAACCAGACTTTGATTCAAACTACCTTTAAAAATAATTTTTTTAGCGATAAGATTAGTTTTCAAATCTAAAAAGAGAACCATTAGAACTTCTTGTTTCAAATCTGACAATTCATATTTTAATAGTTCATATACATTTTCAGGTGATGCAATCTGAATTTTTTCTTTTCTGGGATTCAACACTCTTTCGCCAAGTTCAATAGCCGCTAATAGGGTAATTGCTTTAGCTTCACCAATACCTTTAAAAGCTTTTAATTCATCTACTGTTAAATTTTTAAGCTCAGATAAATCAATAAGATTATTTACTAATGACTTTGCTAATTCGATTACTGATTGTCCATTGGAGCCAACCCTTAATAAAATAGCTATCAGTTCGTATGAACTTAAACTTTGTGAACCATACATCAAAAGTCTTTCTCTTGGTCTTTCTATCTTTGGCATATCTTTAATCATATACATTTTTCATCACCTGATTAAATAATACCAAAGAAACTTAAATATTCTTTTATTTAATTAATAATTTTCTAATTTCTGAAATAAAGTAAAGTGATCCTGTAACTATCAACACTTCGTTTTCTTTTAAGTTAGATAATTTGAAAAAGATATCTTTATACTCTTTATGAAATGATTTGTGATAATGACTGGATTCCAAGAACAATTCTTCAGCGTCAGCACGGCGTTGGTATTCAAATTCGGTAAAATATAACTCATCGCAAAAATTATCTAATTCTTCAATCATCTTTTTATGTTCTTTATCACTCATAACCGAAAATAGGCATTTTATGTATTTACCGGAAAATACGGATTTAGCACTTTTTATCAATGCTTGGATACCACCGATGTTATGTGCACCATCAATTACGATGTTATTATTAAAAATTTCAAATCTTCCAGGCCAGAAAGTATTTTTTAAGCCTTCGTAAATATCATTTTCATTTATTTGAATATGATTTAAGGTTCGCAATAATCTAATTGTTTCTATGGCCAAAACTGCATTTTTCACTTGATGATAACCGGTTAGATTTAGAATATACTGGTTTTCATAGTATTTGAATTTGGTTGCTTCTTTGACTTCAATATTGGTCACCATATCAAAATTTATTATTTTTAGGCGACTATTATGTTTAGCAGTTACTTCTGCAAAAAGGGGAAACAGATTGATGTTTTCGATTGCAGTTACTAAAGGGACATTATCTTTTACAATACCTAGTTTATTAAGAGCAATCGATTCTAGGGTGTTTCCTAACTGTTTCATATGGTCATAGGAAATATTAGTGATTACAGATATTTCAGGAATTATCACATTGGTTGCATCTAGTAAACCACCTAAACCGACTTCAATAATAGCATAATCAACTTTTTGATCGCGGAAATAAAGAAATGACATCAATGTCAAAACCTCGAAGAAGGTGACAGTTTCATCTTCTTCGAGCATTTTTTCAGTTAATGGATAAAGTATATTCGCATAGTGAATTAAATCTTCATCAGTAATATAATCATCATTAATGCCAATTCTTTCGGTGAACTTAACGACATAAGGAGAAGTATAAATTCCTACTCTAAATCCTGCGTGACTAAGGATTTTTTTTAAGTAAGTTGATGTTGAGCCTTTACCATTGGTGCCGCCAACATGAATTGATTTAAAACATCTTTCTGGATGATCTAAAATTCCAACCACTTTTTCCATTCTTTTAAGATCTAGTTTTGAACCAAATCTTTTAATATTCTCAATCCAAATCTGAGCTTCTTCAACAGTTTTGAACATTTTAATTCTTAAGCTCTTTTATACGAGTTTTTACTTCTTTGAGATTTTCTTTATATTTAATTAATTTTAAACTTTCTTTATCAATCTTTTTTTGAGGAGCTTTATTGATAAACCCTGAATTACTGAGCATTTTTTCGCAACGCTTTATCTCGTTTTCCAGCGTTTTTAATTGTTCATTGAGCTTTTCTATTTCTTCCGAAACATTAACTAATGATCCAAGAGGAATATAAACTTGAACGTCGGCTAAAATGATAGAAACAGCTTTATCCATTTTTTCTACTTCTTCAGCTATCACTAACTTGTTAGGATTCAAGAATCGTTTAATGTATTGATCGTTTTCTTTAATAAAAGCTTTATTATCTTTATTTGTTTGAATAAAGAGATCAATTGGTTTCGACCAGGAAACTTGATAATCATTTCTAATCGTTCTTATTTCTTTGATTAATTCAAAGAACCAATCTTTTGCTAGTGATTCTTCATAAATCAAGCCATTGTTAGTTGGCCATTTACTAGTCATGATTGAAACTTCATCTGTTTTTAGTTTTTGGAAGATTTCTTCTGTAACAAAAGGCATAAATGGATGTAATAATTTAATTATATTTGTAAGAACATAAACCAAGACTGATTTAGTTGTTAAAGTGTCAGATAATTTAGCCATTTCAATATACCAAGATGCAAAATCATTCCAAGTGAAATTATAGATTAATCTCGCTACTTCACCAAATTCAAAGTTCTCAAAATGTGCATCTACTCGATCGATAAGTTTATTTAATTTAGTGATAATCCATTGATCTGGGAATGTAAGATTTTTTGAATTTAGAGTAAGATCTTTTCCTAAAACCTCTTCACTGGTCATGATAGTATAACGACTGATATTCCAGATTTTGTTGATATAGTTCCAACTGGAGAGGATTTTTTCTTCTTCATACCGCAAATCTTGACCTGGACTGGAGTTTGTTGTGATGAAGTACCTTAATGAATCAGCGCCATATTGTTGGATGATATCAATCGGGTCAACGCCATTGCCTAAAGATTTTGACATTTTGCGTCCATCTTTATCCCTGATTAGACCGTGAATCAAACATTTTTCAAATGGTGATTTATCGGTAAATTCAATGGCTTGGAAAATCATTCTCGCAACCCAAAAGAAAATTATGTCGTATCCAGTTACCATAACATTATTAGGATAATAGCGATTAAAATCTTCGGTATTTTCTGGCCAACCCAGGGTTGAAAAAGGCCATAATGCTGACGAGAACCAAGTATCTAATACATCGGTATCTTGACTCCAGCCTTCACCTTCAGGGGCTTCTTCACTGCAGTGTATTACGTCATCTTTATACCATACTGGTATTCTATGTCCCCACCAAAGCTGACGTGAAATACACCAATCTTCAATACCCTCCATCCAATTATGGAATATTTTGGTAAATCTTTCAGGAACAAATTCAACTCCTGATTTTTCAAGAGCATTTTTGGCTAGTTCATCCATCTTGACAAACCATTGTTTTGATAATCTTGGTTCAACAATGACATTAGTTCTTTCACTGTGACCAACACTATGCTTAACTGGTTCAACTTTTAAGAGAAGATTTAAATCTTTCAAATCATAAACTAACTGCTTACGACAAGCGAACCTTTCCATGTTTTGATATTTATAAGCCAAATGATTCATTGTGCCGTCTTCATTCATACATAAAGGCATCTCTAAATCATGTCTTTTACCGACTTGAAAATCATTAGGGTCATGAGCTGGAGTTACTTTTACTATCCCTGTACCAAACTCTTTATCAACATATTTATCAGTGATTATCTTGATTTTTGTTTTTGTGGTAGGAATATAAACTTCCTTATTGTGCAGATGGATAAAACGTTTATCGTCAGGATGAACCATAATAGCACTATCCCCAAACATTGTTTCTGGTCTAGTGGTCGCAACTGTGACTCCGCCTTCGCCTTCAACAAAAGGATAGGTGATATAATATAGAGCCCCTTCAGTTTCAATATGTTCAATTTCAATATTGGATAGTGCAGTTTTTGCTTCAACGTCCCAATTAATGATTCTTTCACCGCGATAAATATAGCCTTTATTGTAAAGATCAATAAAAACTTTGTTTACAGCTTTTGATAAACCTTTGTCAAGTGTAAAACGCTCTTTGGAATAATCTAAAGAAAGACCCATTGTTTTCCATTGGGCACGGATAAAGTTTGAGTATTCTTCCTTCCACTGCCAAGCTATTTTAAGATATTCTTCTCTTCCAAGTTCATAACGATTAATGCCTTGTTCTTTAAGTAAAGCATCAACTTTAGCTTGAGTAGCGATACCCGCATGGTCCATTCCCGGTAAATAAAGCGCATCATAGCCTTGCATCCTTTTTCTGCGGATAATCATATCTTGTAAAGTGTTGTTCCAAGTATGGCCTAAATGTAATTTACCTG
>JAVVFA010000049.1:0-9034 GCA_032251215.1 Candidatus Izemoplasmatales bacterium | reverse complement strand
GTTAATTCTATGTCATTAGTAGATGTAGAAAATAGCAACTGTATAATTGGCTTAGATAATACCCATATACCCAAAGAAGAGGGTAATCCAATCAGTATTATAATAAATAAAGAAGATTTAATTGTTTTATTTAAAGATAATTTATTTAAATGAGAGAATCAAAATGAATGATTTAATAGCTAAATTCTTTTTCCATAAATCACACACAACCAGAGCGATAAAGTCTTTGGTTAATGATGGTTATGTTTTAAAAACAATTGATCCTGATGATAAGAGAAGTTACATCTTAGAAATTACTAAAAAAGGAAAGTCTGTTGGGGAACAAATTATTAAAGTTCTTGATGGATGGGAAGTATTAATGGATAGTTTCTTGGAAAAAAAAGAAAAAGAATATATCCAAGTTTTACAAAAGAAAATCTATGATAAATTAAAAGATTACTTCCAGGAGGGTGACGCTGATGGGGAAACTACTTAAATATTTAAAACCTTACTGGTTTAAAGTTAGTATCATTTTTGTTTTGGTATCTTTAGTATCAGTTGGGACACTTTTATTACCTGATTATATGAGTGATATTATTGCGGAAGGTATCTCTGCAGAATATAGAGAATATAACCCTGTGACTGATAGTTTTGAGATTGCTGACAGTTGTGATGTTGAAGCTAACCCTTTAACTTGTGAAGTTAATCAACGATCAGATTTTATGGTTATTCTAAAATATGGTAGTTATATGCTAGGGGTTACTTTAGTTTCTTCTTTAGCTTTTATAGCACTTATGTACTTATCAAGCGATGTTGGCTCTCAATTTGGACGTGACATCAGAAAAGATTATTATAGAAAGATAACTACTGTCAGCGTATATGAAACTGATAAATTTGGTACATCCACTTTAATTACAAGAGCTTCTAATGATGTGATGCAGGTACAGAATTTTATGACGATGGCATTAAGATTGTTATTAAGAATTCCGATAGTCTTTATCGGTGCTTCAATTTTTGCTTTTCAGAAGTCATTAACGTTAACAATACCGATTTTTATCGGTGTACCAGCACTAATTATCTTGATTGTCATTGTCTTTATTTTAGTTGTGCCTTTGTTTAAATTGGTACAAAAGAAGATAGATCAATTAACTTTAGTAACTAGAGAATCGATTAACGGTGTTAGAGTTATCAGAGCTTTTGGTCAAGGCGATAGAGAAGTAGAAAGATTTGAAGAAACTAATGTCGATTTAACGATGGTTAATTATAAAGCAGGAAAGATTATGTCATATCTTAACCCGATAATTAATCTTTTGTTTAATGCGGTAATTTTAGGAGTTACTTACACAGCTTATCGCATGGTTTTAGCTGGAACTTTAGTAGATTATCGAGGACTTGGAGATGTTTCTGCAATTATTCAATATGCAACTTTGATTCTTTTTAGTATCTTGATGTTGACATTCACTTTTGTCATGTTTCCAAGAGCGCAAGTGTCTGCGAAACGTATTGTTGAAGTTTTAGAATTAGAATCTTCAATTATCGATACTGGTTCTAAAGAGTATGATGATTATAATTTTAAAGGAAAAGTAGAATTTAAAGACGTTTGTTTTAAGTTTCCTGATGCAGAAATTAATGTTTTAGATAACATCAACTTCATAGCTAATCCGGGAGAAACAATTGCTTTAATTGGTTCAACGGGTTCAGGTAAATCAACGGTTGTCAATTTGATGCCTAGGTTCTTCGATATCAGTTGTGGCGAGTTATTGATTGACGGTGTACCGATTAAAGATATAAAATTAAATACACTCAGAAACCTGATTGGTTTCGTACCGCAAACAGCAACTTTATTTTCAGGTACAATTAAGTCAAACATCGGTTATGGTAAGAAAAATGCGACTGAAGATGAAATTAAAGAAGCTGCGGAAATTGCTCAAGCAAGCGGTTTTATTGAAGAAATGGAAGAGGGTTATGACTCCTTAGTTGAACAAGGTGGCGTTAACTTTTCCGGTGGTCAAAAACAAAGATTATCTATCGCTAGAGCTTTAATAAGAAAACCTAAAATCTATATTTTTGACGATGGCTTTTCAGCACTTGATTTTCGGACGGATGCTGCGTTACGGTCAGCTTTAAAAGAAAATGTAAAAGAATCTACAGTCTTTATCGTCGCTCAAAGAATCGGTACAATTATGAATGCTGATAAGATAATAGTTTTACACGAAGGAAAAATCGTTGGCATCGGTAAGCATGATGAATTACTTAAAACTTCTGATGTCTACCGTGAGATTGCTTTATCACAACTTGGTGAGGAGGAGATATCATGAAAGATAATCTAGATAAAGAACAAAAACAAAACACTTCTCAAAAAGCACCAAGACAAAGAGGACATGGTCCTGGAGCAGGAATGCCTTTAGGAAGACCTGCAGAAAAAGCTAAAGATTTTAAAGGTACAACAAAACGTTTAATTAAATATATTGGTCAATATAAATGGCAGATGCTATTGGTTATCATTGTTACAATCATAGTTACTTTGTTAGCTGTTGTCGCACCGAATTATTCTCGTTTTATCATCAATGATCTTCAAGGAATGATTCTAGGGACCATTACTAGAGATGAAGGAGTAGCAAGAATCACTACTTATTTCTTCTTAGTTCTTGGTTTATATGCCTTAAGATTTATCATGTCGTTGATTATGCATTTAGTCGGTAATAAGGTTTCTATTTTTATCGGTAAGAAAATGCGGAATGATTTAAGAGATAAATTAGAGAAATTACCGATTAAGTATTTTGATTCAAAACAAACAGGTAATATTCTTTCAGTCTTTACCAATGATGTGGACGTTGTTACTAACTCGATTCAACAGAGTTTAATAAATATCATCTCTTCTTTCTTCTCGATTATTGGAATCTTGGTTATGATGTTTATTATTTCCTGGAAACTGACGATTATTGCTTTATTGATATTGCCTTTGTTTATTTTGGCGACCTCGACAATTGCGAAGAAATCACAATCGAAATTTATTCGCCAACAAAAACAATTGGGAAGTTTGAATGGTCATGTTGAAGAAGTCTTTTCAGCTAATAAAATCGTTAAATTATTTGGTAAAGAGGAAGAATCATTTGATGAGTTCCAAGGTATTAATGTTGAACTTGCAGGAGATATGCGCGACGCTCAATTCTTAAGTGGCTTAATTAGACCGATTATGGAATTTATTTCTAATATCGGTTATGTAGCTGTAGTTATTGTCGGCGGTATTTTAGCGGGAGCGACTAATCCTTTACTTGTTGGTGATATTACAATATTCATTATGTATCAAAGAAACTTTGTTAATCCAATCTTAAATATCGCTAATGTTATTAATCAATTACAATCTACTATTGCTGGAGCCGAACGAGTATTTGAGGTTTTGGATGAAGTAGAAGAAAATCAAGAATTCTCTAAAATCAGCGTAGATCAAAGCCGTTTTAACGGCCATGTTGAGTTTAACAATATTGATTTTTCTTATAGTGACGAAACAGAATTAATCAAAAATCTTAATTTAGAAGTATTGCCAGGGAAACAAATCGCTATCGTGGGGCCTACTGGAGCTGGAAAAACGACATTAGTCAATCTCTTAATGCGTTTTTATGAGATCAAAGCAGGGAATATACTTATCGATGGTATTAAATCAACAGATTACCCAAGAGCGATTCTAAGAAAACAATTTGGTATGGTTTTGCAAGATACTTGGCTATTCTCAGGAACGATAAAAGAAAACGTCGCTTATGGTAAACCTGATGCAACCGATGATGATATTATTGATGCTTGTAAACAAGCTCATGTTCATCATTATATCGAAACCTTACCTAAAGGGTATGACACAGTTTTAAAAGAAGATGCTGACAATATCTCTAAGGGGCAAAAACAATTATTGACGATTGCTAGAGCCATCCTTTTTGATCCAAAGATTTTGATTTTAGATGAAGCGACATCAAGTGTTGACACTAGAACTGAAAGCTATATTCAAAATGCGATGACTTTTATGATGGAAGGTAAGACTTCTTTTGTGATTGCCCATCGTTTATCAACTATTAAAAAAGCTAACATCATCCTAGTAATGAATCAAGGAATGATTGTCGAACAAGGTGATCATAAAGAATTGTTAGCGAAAAATGGAGTTTATGCAGATTTGTATAATTCTCAGTTTTTAAATCAACCAACTTAAAAAAGAGGAATTTCCTCTTTTTTCTTTTATTAAGCTCTTAAAAAATGTATAATATTTAGTATATACTTGAATAGGTGGTTAGATATGAAAATAGGATTTATAAGTTTAGGTTGTGCGAAGAATTTAGTGGACTCAGAAATGATCCTTTTTCTCTTAAAAAACGCCGGTTGTGAGATAGTTAATAATCCATTTGAAGCAGATGCGATTTTTGTTAATACCTGTGGTTTTATTGAACCGGCAAAACAGGAGGCGCTAGCAACAATTGAAGAAATGCATACTTATGGCAAAAAGTTAATCGTTGTGGGTTGCTACGCGGAAAGATACAAAGAACAATTAGCAAAAGATATGCCTTTTATTGATAGAATTATTACCTTAGCAGATTACCCGAAAATTCATTTGATTTTAAATGAAATTTTTAATAATGAAGGAGTAAAGTTTTTACCCCTAAAATATGAAAACAGACTATTAGCAACTTCATCATTTTCGCCATACGTAAAGATCAGTGAAGGTTGTAATAATAATTGTACTTACTGTGCTATTCCCTTAATTAGAGGTAGATTTAAGTCAAGAAATTTTTTGGAATTGGTTGATGAATGCAAAAAATTAATTCTAAATGGTGCTAAGGAAATCAATTTAATATCTCAGGATACTACTAGATATGGAATTGATTTACATAAAGAAAGAAAATCATTATTACCTGAACTATTGAGAGAAATATCGAAGATTAATGGTGTAAAAATGATTAGATTTTTATATCTTTATCCTGATGAAATTACAGATGAGTTATTGTTAGAGGTTAAGAACAATCCTTTAGTCGTTCCCTATTTCGATGTTCCGATTCAACACATCTCTTCTAAAGTATTGCAATTAATGAACCGTCGAGGCGACGAAAAGTTTTTAAGAAACTTATTTAAAAAGATTAGGAATTTAATACCGAATGCAATCTTAAGAACCACTTACATTGTCGGCTTCCCTACTGAAACTGAAGAAGACTTTGAGAAGCTTTATCGATTTACCGAAGAAGTTGAATTTGATCGTTTAGGTGTTTTTACTTATTCTAAAGAAGAAGATACAGCAGCTTATAACTTTCCTGATGAAATAAGTGAAGAAGTGAAAGAAAATCGTTTAGAAAGAATAATGAAATTACAAAAGAGGATTACTAGAAAGAAAAACAAGTCTAAAGTTGGGGGAATTCATAAAACTTTAGTGGAAAATTATGATCCAGAAACAAAATTTTATTATGGTAGGTCATATGCTTTCGCTCCAGATGATATTGATGGGATGATTGTTTTTCAATCTGATGAAACTTTAGAAATTGGTGATTTTGTCGATGTTTTAATCAGTACATCATACGGATATGATTTGATAGGGGATAAAATATAAACGAGGTGGAATAGATGTTTTTAATTAATTTAATGAAGGGATTTATCATCGGTATAGCGTTCATCATACCTGGGGTAAGCGGTGGTACTTTAGCGGTTTACCTGGGAGTTTATCAAAAGATGTTGGATTCTATTGGTAATATTTTTAAAGACTTTAAAAATTCTTTTAAATTCCTTTTACCGATATTTTTAGGAATTGGAATATCAGTTGTTTTATTGGCTAAATTATTTAGTGTTTTACTAGATTGGAATTCTTTTATCGTATTATTTTTCTTTATAGGACTTATTCTTGGTGGTGTAAAATACATTTATAAGAAAACTGATTCAAGCAAGTATAGTTTAGGGATGATTTTAGCTTTCGTAATTTCATTCTTGTTTTTGTTAGTAATTATTGTTCTTGATAAAACTAATGCAAGTAATGGAATAGCTTATTTTGATTTTAATTTGGGAACTTATTTTTTGTTAATGGCTTTAGGAATGATTGCTTCAATTACAATGATTGTTCCGGGAATATCCGGTTCAGCGGTTTTGTTAGTTCTTGGATTTTATACAGCGATTGTTTCAAATGTTATTGGTAATATTCTTGACTTTAGTGAAATAGTCTATAACTTACAAGTTATAATTCCTTTTGCCTTCGGAGCTGCAATAGGAATAATTATTTTCAGCAAGGTAATTAGTATATCTTTAAAGAAGTATCCTAAAGAAACTTATTTAGCAATCTTAGGTTTTGTTCTAGCTAGTGTCATTGGCGTATTCTTAGAAATAAAAGATCAAAATACAGGTGCGACTTTTGCGGATCAATTACCGATATATGATTTTATTATTAATTACTTAGGAGATAATGTTTGGTCAGTCATCGGTGGTATTTTTGCTTTATCAGGGGGATTTTTTGTTTCTCGATACTTAATTAAATTTGAAGGAGATGTTGAGAATGAAAACAATTAACGATTATATTTTAGAAGTCCGTAGATATTTACACAAAAATCCAGAAACTGGATTTAATTGTGTAAATACTAACAAATATATCAAAGAACAATTAGAAGTAATAAAAGTCGATAAAATCGAAGCGGTTGGAAAGCATTCTTTGGTCGCAACTGTTTTTAATGGTGAGGGAAAAGTTTTGGGTTTGAGAGCTGATTTTGATGCTTTAAACATTACAGAAGAGACTAATCTCGAATTTGCTTCAACAAATCAGGGAGTAATGCATGCATGTGGTCATGATGCTCATACAGCGATGTTGTTAGGAACTTGTAAATATTTAGCTGAAAATAAAGATTTATGGAATGGTACAGTTAAATTTATTTTTCAAGAAGCTGAAGAAGGACCAGATCCAGGAGGCGCTTATTATATCGTTGAATCAGGTGTCGTTAATGACGTAGATGAATTCTTCGCTCTTCACGTAAGTCCGGGTTATGAGACAGGTGAATTAGCAATAAATTATGGTAATGCTTTAGCAGCCGCTGACATTATCAGTATTACATTTACTGGTGTTGGAACTCATGCGGCATATCCTCATTTAGGAATTGATCCGATTGTTATGCAAGCTGATTTTATCACTAAATTACAAATCATTGTTTCAAGAAAGATTAATCCATTTAAAGCTGCGGTTGTCACAATCGGTGAAGTTAAAGCTGGTACAACTTTTAATATTATTCCCGATTCAGCCTTCTTAAAAGGAACTGTTAGAACTTTCGATGAAGAAGTAAGATCTTTGATTGAAAAAGAACTTAAGAACCTTTGCGAAGCAATAGCTTTGAGTCATGGTGGGTCTTATAAGTTTAATTATGTTAGAGGTTATGATCCGACTGTAAACTTTAAAGAATCAGTTGACATAGTGATTGAATCAGGCAAAGATATTTTTGATAAAATAACTATTTTAAAAGAAGCATCTATGGGTGCTGAAGACTTCTCAAGGTTTATTAATTTGAAAAAAGGCGCAATCGCTTGGCTTGGAGTTAAACATAAATTTAAAGAAAATCATAATATTCATAACAGCAAATTCAATTTAAATGAAGAAGCTTTAATTAAGGGAACTAAGTTATTAATAAATATAGTGAAGAAAGGATGATATTTAAAAGATGTATTTAATTAAAAACGCTAATCTTATTAGCATGGCTGATGTCAATTATGAAGTAGTTGATATTTTAGTAGAAGGTAAAGTTATTAAACAAATTGGAAAACTTAATGAAAAAGATTTTAAAGATGTAAAAGTCATCGACGCTGAAGGTAATTTCGTCACACCAGGAGTGGTTGACCCTCATTGCCATATCGGTATTTTTGAAGAGGCTATTGGGTTTGAAGGCGCTGACGGCAATGAAATGACTTCACCAATCACTCCAGAGATGAGAGCGATTGATGCAATTAAACCTCAAGACGTTGCTTTTCAAGAAGCGATGGAATCAGGTGTGACAACTGTTTGTACTGGACCGGGAAGTGCTAATTGCATCGGTGGTACATTTACAGTTTTAAAGACTTATGGAAAAACAGTAGATGATATGGTTGTTGTGAAAGAATCTTCAATGAAGATGGCTTTAGGTGAAAATCCGAAACGTGTTTACAATTCAAAGAGCCAAACACCAGCGACGAGAATGGCTACTACTGCACTTATTAGAGACGCTTTACAAAAAGCTAAGGATTATCAAGAAAAGTTAGATGAATACCAAGATAATTTAAAAGCTAATAAAGAAGCTAAAAAACCAGAATTTAATATTAAGTGGGCTTCTTTAGCAAGAGTATTCTCTGGCTTTCCAGTTAAAATCCACGCTCACCAACAAGACGATATCGTTACAGCGATTAGAATTATTGAAGAATTCGGACTTAATGCGACGATTGAACATGCGACTGAAGGACATTTAATTGCTGATTACTTAAAAGAACATAACCAAAGAGTTATCATTGGCCCAACATTAGGTTCTAAATCGAAATATGAACTTCGTAATAAATCTTTCGGATCAGCTAAAATTTTGAAAGACCATGGAGTTGAATTTGCAATTATGACTGACCACCCAGTAATCCATTTAGCTAATGCTTTGACTCAAGTAGGAATTTTTGTCAGAGAAGGCTTAAGTGAATTAGATGGGTTTAAAGCGGTAACGATTAACGCCGCGAAAATCAATCATATTGATAATCGCGTTGGTAGTATTGAAGTTGGTAAGGATGCGGACATCGTTATTTGGGCCGGACATCCATTACATTATTTAACAAAAACAAAAATGGTGATGATTAACGGTGAAATTGCTCACCAAAAATAACTGTAAAAAAAGGATTAGTTCATAAGACGAACTAATCCTTTGGTTTTTATAGATAATAAATTAACATTAAAGTAATTCCAAATGATAGCAGAAAAATTCCAATTACGCGGTTAAGAAGTTTTTCATCAAGTCTATTGGCATAAATACTAGCAATATTAGCGCCGATAAAAGCAGCAACTGAAGCAATAACAACCGGTAAGATTTCTGGCGGTCTAATCACAAAG
>JAVVFA010000048.1:0-9150 GCA_032251215.1 Candidatus Izemoplasmatales bacterium | reverse complement strand
AATGGATCGAGAATTATGTCCAATGTGTCATTCAGTTTTAATTAAAAAACAAGGTTGTATTCAATGCAGTAATGATCTTTGTGATTACGAGAAATGCTCGATATAAACGTTTTATAAACCAGCAGATAAAACTGCTGGTTTTAATTTATGTTTTGCGTTATAATAATTGTTGCAACCCCAAGTTGACAGATTGCCTACATCTTTACCTAGATTAAATCTTTGTTTAAATGTATTATAATGGCATTGTTAAACAAGGAGGAAATTATGTACTATAAAAAAATTCATGAATTAAGAAAAGCTAACAAGCTTTCTCAAGAAGAGTTAGCTCAGCGTTTGAATGTTTCTCGTCAAACAGTCTCAAAATGGGAAACTGGAATAGTGATGCCAGATATTAATAATCTATTGAAATTATCTGAAATATTTAACGTTTCAACTGATTATATTTTAAAAGAAGAAACAAAAAGTTTTAGTTATTATCCCATTGATACAAAACCAGAAAGAAAAATTGAAACCTATAAATTAGTGGCTATAACTTTTCTACTGTTATCAACATTAACTATTCTTACCTTTACAATCATAAGCATCCTTAAACCTCTAGAATATTCAATACCATTTAAAGATAGGAACTATACTGATTTATTAGCTTATTGGTACTCATATGCAGAAGTAAGAATGGGTTTAATATTAAGTTTAACTCTGTTTATTTTGTCACTCGTAACAGTACTAGCTCCAAAACAACTGATAGATAAAATATTTAATTTTTAAAAACTATATTTTAGAAGACATGAGGAAAATATGGATACATTTATTTTTGCGTTAAATGCGGTTTTACCAATTATCCTTTTAATAGGACTTGGATATGTTTTAAAATTAACAGGATTCATCAACGAGAATTTCTTGGATATAGCTAATAAGTTAGTCTTTCGCATTGCCTTACCTGCATTGCTTTTTTATAATATCTATTCAGTCAGCGGACTTGAAGATATCAATTGGTCAGTGATGCTTTATGCCGCAATCGGCATAATAATTCTTTTAATTATTGGATTAATCTTTGCGAAGTTATTTATTAAAGACCCTAAACAAAAAGGCGTTATTGTACAAACGACACTAAGAGCTAACTTTGCGATTATCGGTATTCCTTTAGCCGAATCAATCGGAGGAGCTCCTGCAGTGGCTAATGTTGCTTTGATCGCTTTAGTAGGTATTCCTTTAATGAGCGGTATTTCAGTTATTGTGTTATCATTAGCGGTCCATGATAAAACCCTTGGTAATCCGATTAAAATGGCTTTATTAAAAGTTATTAAGAACCCTTTGATAATTGGTGTTGGCATTGGTTTACTTGCTTTATGGATTAGAACTTTCATTCCGATTAATCCAACAACAAATGAATTAGTATTTTCCTTGCAAAACAACCTTAAATTTCTCTATGTTCCAATTAAATGGCTAGGTCAGATAACATCACCTCTTGCATTAATTGTTTTAGGTGCCACATTTAAATTTAACATGATCAGCGGATTAAAGAAACAAATAATTTTAGGAACGTTTTTGAGAAGTGTTATTGCGCCATTAGTCACATTAGGACTAGCAGTTATACTTGCGCAAAACACAAGATTGTTTAATTTTGACAATAATGTTTATCCAGCTTTAATTTCTCTTTTTGGTTCACCAACCGCGATTACTAATGCAGTAATGGTAAGAGAAATGCATTCAGATGAAAATCTTTCTGTCCAATTAGTGGTATCAACAACCATCGCTTCAATTATAACGATATTTGCGATAGTAGTAATCTTTAGAAGTTTAGGCTTAATATAAAAAGAAAAGTCATATCAAATTTTGACATGACTTAAATTTTTAAATATATCTCAGTATTTTCTGAGTCTTTGACAAACACACCTTCAGCTGTCTCTTGATAACTAATATTGTTTTTTTCAAGTTTATTTATAGTGTTGAGGTATTTTTCGCAAGTAGGATAACTTAAAGTGAAAGCTTTCATTGTCGGATGATCACTTAAAGCTTTTTTATTTTTTGACCAAGAATTAAGCGCTAGGTGATGATGATAGTTTTTATCACTCATAAAAACAGCGTTATAAATATCTTCGTTAGTGATATTGAAACCAATAATTTCATGATAAAAATCTTTTGCTTTTGATAAATCATTAACTTGTAAATGCAAATGCCCGATAACCGTTTCAACTGGTAGACTGGTTAAAATCTCTAATGCATCCGTTTCATAATATACCCCTTTGTAATCAAAAGGTAAACTGTCCATTTTTATTAAGTTATCTTTAAAACTCCAATGATTGTCATCTTTATCACAAGTTATTTCAATACCGATTCCATCAGGATCTCTTAAGTATATAGCTTCACTGACCAAGTGGTCAGCAGCTCCATCGATCGGAATTTGTTTAATAATTAGTTGGTGAAGGAACTTGCTTAAATCCTTTCTTGTTGGCAACAATAAAGCAAAGTGATAAATGTTCATATTATTATTTTTATCGATAGATTTATCTTCATATAATCTTATCAATTCATGTTCGTGATTAGCTGTTAATGAGGTATAATCGTTTGTTTCTTTTAAAATGCTAAAACCCAAATCATTAAGGTAGAAATTTAAGCTTTTTTTCAAATCTTTAACAAGCAAATCTACCCTAGATACATGGATTGCATCTTGGTGGTAATAGTAATTCATTTAAATTTCACCCCTTTGATGATATTATACCTAAAAAAAGTAAAAATACCCTGAGATATGCTTTTATATTTATCTAATAAAAATAAAAATTTAAATAAAAAAAAGTTGCATTTTAAGCAAAACTTTGATAATATATATATCGGCCTTTAATTTAGGATATGCGATTAACCCTTTTATCTGCAAAATGCATAATCCAACAACTTATGGCGACTAATGCGCTCATAGCTCAATTGGATAGAGCGTTTGACTACGGATCAAAAGGTTTCGGGTTCGACTCCTGATGAGCGCGCCATTTTATACGGGAAGTAGCTTAGCTTGGTAGAGCGCCTGGTTTGGGACCAGGAGGTCGCAGGTTCGAATCCTGTCTTCCCGACCACGTTAAAACAAAGAGTAAGGCAACTTACTCTTTATCTTTTAATTGGACCCTTAGCCAAGCGGTAAGGCACGGGACTGCAACTCCCCCACCGCCGGTTCAAATCCGGCAGGGTCCTCCATTAAAAGTCAAGGGATAAAATGTAAATACGGCAAAATGACTCTCAAATGAGAGTTATTTTATTAATATTTGATATTTAAATCAATATCGCTACTATTGATTAATTATCTAAGCTTAGAAGAATCAAATGCTATGTTATTTTTTTCAAGATGATGAATAATAAGAATTAATTTTTTTGCTATGTGAGTTAGAACTACTCGATGAGCCTTACCTTCAGCTTTCTTTTTCATATAATATTCATAGATAACAGGATTATGAATCGCAAAAGTAGAAGCACTATTCATTAAAGTTTCTCGTAAAAATGAAGAACCTCTTTTTACCAATTTACCAGTTTTATCAATCATTCCTGATTGAATAATGCTAGGGTCGAGACCTGCATAAGAAAGCATTTGTTTGGGAGAGGAGAAGTTATTAATATCTCCATATTCAGTAATGATAGATAAAGCAGATAAAGGACCGATGCCTCTAATTGATAAAGTAGATGGATTAATTAGTTTTATCTGTTTTGTTAGATAAGACTCAAGCACATTAATTTGATCTGATAAATGATTTACCGAATCTAAGATCATATCTAGCTTTAGCTCAAGAGATTTAGATGTATAGCCAACTGTATTTTTAGCTAGCGTTTTTAACTTCATAAATTTAACGGTGTTAAAACTATATTGAGATATTTTTCTAATCTTCTCGAAACTCTTAATGTTAATGCTCATAATTCTTTCAGGAGTTTTATAGTTATTCAAGATAAACAATGCGGTTTGAGTAAATTTATTGCCAAAGAAAGGCTTAAACTCTGGGAATATCTGATCTAAGATAATGGTTAAGGATACAAGTTCTTTTGAATGCTTATGAATTAATTTTTTATGATAACGAGATAATGATTTTAAATCATTCATGTGGTATGATTGTAATGGATAGGATTGGTAGGTTACTGAGTTTAGTATTAATGATAGTAGTTTTGCATCTGCTTTATCTGTTTTAGTTTTTCTTAGAGTAAGGCTTGTAGCGAACCTTTTAACTAAGTAGGGATTAAATTCCATAAAAGAATAACCGTTATCATTCAGAAAACGTTTAAGGTTTTTTCCATAATGACCTGTAGCTTCTAATCCTATCTTTATTTCATTTGGTTTATCAAGGAATGAGAGTAGCTCTCGAAGTGTTTGAAATCCGATAGAATTATTTTGAAACGAAAAAGCATCTTTGATGATTTCTCCTGTTTCAGTAGCGATGAAACAGTCGTGTTTGTATTTAGAAATATCAATACCAACTAAATACATGGTAACACCTCCTAAATATTGATTTAAGCACTGTAGTTCACACACAAATTTTATCCCATGTATTCACGTGAATGAAAGGTCAAAGCCTTAACTAACTAATTGCCAATTAAAAATAAAACTGTGGTTTGAGTCATTACCAACTGCTTAAAAGCATAGACAAGAACAGACAAATCCACAGTGCTTATATAATTATTATATTACTATTACTCTTGGTCATTCAAGAAGCTATAATTAACCCTATAGTTTCTATAGTCTTAATTATACGTGACAAGACAGGTTAAATATTTAAAGATGCTTTTTTAAGAGCATCTTTTTTAATTCTTAACAGTATAGCTATAAATAAAGTTTAATTTTTGCTAAACAACGTCATGAAGGTAAAAAAACAAGAAATCTATCCTCGTTGTCTTGACGTGACTAAACACTTGTGATATGATATGTTCGAGGATAAAAATTAAAAAATATTAGTCACGAGGTGTTTTTATGAATAAATTGCCTTTTAGTATCAATTTAAACAAAGTAGAGATACTTAAACAACTAAATGATGCAAACCATCACATTGGAGAGCTAAAAGGTATCTTAAAATTGTTGCCGAATCCAAGTGTGGTTATGAGTTTAATCAATTTAAGTGAATCAAAAGACTCATCTGCAATAGAAAACATCATTACAACATATGATGAAATTTTTAAAGAAATTGTTTCTAAGACACCATCAGGTGGTAAACCCAAAGAGGTTATTAATTATAAAAAAGCGATAGAAAATGGTTTAGAGTTAATTAAACAAAACGGATTTATAAGTACAAATATCCTTGTAGAAATTCAAAAAATCATAGAGCCAAATAAAGGTGGCATTAGAAAGTTACCAGGAACTGTAATTATTAACGATAAAAACAATGAAATTGTGCATACGCCACCTCAAGATGAAACCGAGATTAGAGATTTAATGCAAAATTTAGAAATATTCATTAATGATAATGAAGACTATGATCCACTTATTCAATTAGCACTTATTCATTTTCAGTTTGAAAGTATTCATCCATTTTATGATGGTAACGGGAGAACCGGAAGAATACTAAATATTCTATATTTGGTTTTAAAAGAAAGAATTCAACAACCTATTTTATACTTAAGTAAATATATTATTGAACATAAAAACAAATATTATGAACTATTAAGAAAATGTAATGAAAATCTTATTTATATCGAAGATTTAGTTATGTACATATTAAAAGGTATTTCTGAGACATCTCAACATACTGTTAATCTTATTTTAAGAATTAATCAATCCATTGAACTTACAAAAGAAGAAATGAGAAAGAGACTTCCTGACATTTATAGCTATGAGATAGTAGAACATTTATTTTCTCATATGTATACAAAGAATGAATTCTTTAGAGATGATATAGGTATTTCTAGAGCAACAGCAACAAAATATCTAAAATTACTTGAGAAAGAAGGGTTTATTGTCTCTGAACAGGTAGGTAAGGAAGTTATTTATAAGAATATCCAATTACTAAATCTTGTAAAAGATTAAGTGTAATTTCGGAGGAATAGCTTATGAAAAAAGGATATGGTGTTTTTGGTAAAACATATGAAGTCATGTTTCGTAACGATCTACATAATGAGGACTCTGTTGATCACTATATATTAAGAAATATGATTCTTTTAGATGAAGATTCAAAAGCTTTCTTATATAAAAAGCCAAAACAAATATCAGATGACATAAAATTTCATGAACTCTATGAATTTTCAAAGCAATTTGAAGGAAGCGATACTCTAGATACTATTAAAAATATATCAAAATTTCTTTACAAAATTGTTGAGGGCTTTGATGTACCATTTGAAGATATGATATTTGGTGGCAAAGAAAAAGAAATCATTGAAAGAGGTACAGATTGGTGCGCAGATATCTCTAGAGTTGGCGCAGCGCTTTTACAGTGTTTGAAAATTCCAAATCGAATTATTGTTTTAGTTAACAAAGATGTTGCATATAACGGTCACCAAGTTGTAGAAGCGTATATTGAAGGTAAGTATATGATGTGTGATTTCCTATATGGTATTGTTGGGAAAATTAATGCTGTTTATTCAGTTTACGATCTTTTAAAAAAACGCGAATTAGTAAAAACCATTTATCAATCTAGCATTAAAGAAGATTCCCAATTAGATTATATTTCAGGATTGTATAATTTGGCTTCAATCAGCGCATATGATATTACAAAAGAACATAACTATAATATTTCTAGACCTAATGAATATTATCAAAAAATGATGAAGTTGATACTTAATGGTCAGTGGCAAATGGGAGAAGATAACTAACGGAAAAAAGCAACACACAATATTTGAGGGTAAAACTCCATCATAAAGACACAGTTTAGATATTTAAAGATGCTTTTTTTAAGAGCATCTTTTTTTATTTTTATGGTATATTAATAAAATATTGTAAAAAATTAGACTGAAATAAATATTTAGTTATATGCCAATGACAAGTGATGTCATTCATAACTTCTTTTAAAAACGTGACTAAAAATATTAAATATTTAGTCACGTATTGTTTATGTAATTAGATGTTTTTTCTATGTTCTTATTTTATTTAGTAAAAACAATTAAACGATTGTCAATTGTGAAATTGCTAAACTTGAATTCTTTTTGTATGTACTCAAACGTTTTTAAAGAATAGAAGAATACATGAGTTTCATCGTTTTTATAATACCACTTACTAAACTCAGTATTGTCCAATAAGGGATCCGTCATTATAATCAATTGCCCATTAGGATTTAACAGATTATATAATAATTCGAATTCTTGTTTTGGTTTATGAAAATGTTCTATGACTTCACAAATGATAATATAGTCATATTTTGATTTTAACAGGGTTTTGTTGTTATGGAAAAAAGGATCATAAATTTTCACATCAAAGTTTTTATCTTCTAGAATCTTTGCGATTACAGGACCATGTCCCGCTCCAAAATCTAATCCCTTATCAGTTATATTAAAATTGTTAAAAATATAATCTAAAATAGGTTTAACAAAATTTCGATAGCCTAAATCAAAAACATCGTTATTATGTAGTTCATAACGGTGTTTTTCTTTTTCTAAAGAAATAAATGAATCGGGGTGCATTTGGATTGATTCACAGTTTGGACATTTAAAATATTCTCTATTGCGAAACTTTAAAATATATGAAGTTTCGTAATTGCATAGCGAGCAGTAATGTTTAATCATTTTATTACCTTTCAACTTAGATTTGACTATTATCTATTATAACATTTAATATCCGGGGATTGTTTGATATAATTGAAAATGATAATAGACTGTAATAGAAAAGAGGGCTATTTGCTTGTGAAACAAAATAAAAAAGCGATTTTAGATCTTTATAAAAGCATCGAACAAAAAATCAAATCTCTTGATTTTGAAAAGATTTATCCAGGATTTAAACCATATGAATTTGCACTATACGATGAAAAAGTAGTTGTTTTTAAAGATAAAATCATACCATATGATCACCGTTTTGTTGGAAACACTGCGATAAAATATAATGATGACTTTTTAGCTATATGGCAAATCGAAAGTATCTATGTTCACTATAATGTCCTTACTAGTAAGATCATCCATGAAATGTTCCATGCGTGGCAAATGAACCTTGGAGAAAAAAGGTTTCCAAATGAATTTAGGGGTTTAGGTTATTTATATGAGAAATATAATATAGCAACTAAATATGAAGAAACAAAATTTTTACTGAAAGCTTATGAAGAAGAAGATTTTTCATCACTTGAAAAATTTGTTTCTTTGAGAGAAAGAAGAAGAAAAGATTACTTATATGAAGTTGAATATGAAGAGGGTATCGAAACCATCGAAGGAATGGCAAAATATGTTGAATTACAAGTTTTGAAACAATTAGATGTTAATGATTACCAAAAAGCTTACGATCAATTGAAATCTGGAGTAAAAAAAATTAAAAATTATATTCCTATAAGAATAATATCATATGATATCGGTGCTTTAATGTTATTGGTGAAAGATCGATTCGGATATGTCGTTAATGAAAAAATAGGAATAGAAACAAAAAATATTTTCCGTATTTTATTCGACCAAATCGAACCAAAAGATTTTTATTATGAAAATACAGTTTTGGACTTAAGTTTTCTTGAAGAATATTATGAATCCATCATGTCAAGAATCAAATACGTTTTAGGCAGTAATCCCAAAATTCATGATTGCGACAGCGTTATTGGTTTTGATCCGATTAATAGTTTTAGAATTGGTAAATATGTTTATTACCGTCACTTTGTGATGATTGAAAACCAGTCTAATCAAAAATTCATTCCTAATGAATCTGTAGGAGAACTTGATGATTTTAATCAAGTCTATGTAATATATGAAAGATCCATTTAAAAGAAAACTTAAAATTGTTGATAACGATAATCTTCGGGCTAAGTTGATAAATCTCATTAATTCGCAAACCAAAGAATTACTGCTGGATTTTGCTTTAAAAATCACCGATATCACATTTGAAAAAATTGGACTTGATTATAAAAAAAATACATACATTCAACAAGCATTATCTAGTTTCAATAAATGGCGAAGAAATGAGATAAAACTTAGTGATTTAAGAAAGGTAATTTTTAACATTCATAAGATTGCAAAAAATGAATTAGATTAAATATTACAAATTTCCTTAAGAGTTTTAGGCCATTCGCT
>JAVVFA010000047.1:0-9443 GCA_032251215.1 Candidatus Izemoplasmatales bacterium | reverse complement strand
GTATGTCTACCAGCGGTTTTTATGTGAGAAATGCTAGAAGTCCTGAGTACCATGAATTAATTGAATTTATCAACGATTGGCATGAAAATTTGATATAAAAAAAGGAGCTATGATTTTAGCTCCTTAATTTTTTAAAATCTTATCTTTTTCCTAAAGCGTGGTCCATCATCAAGATCCCATGATTACCAGTCATTTTAACTTTGTCAATCAATTCAGAGAAGTTAGCTTCCTCTTCAACTTGTTCTTTAACATACCATTGCAATAAAGCGATAGTAGGATAGTCTTTTAACTCAATAGCCATACTCATCAAATTATTGATTCTTTTTGTGACTTCTTTTTCATGATTTAAAGAAGTTTCTAAGATTTCTAGGATTGATTCAAATTCATTTTTTGGTGAAGCGAATCCACGAATATCCACTCTAGCTCCACGATCATTTAAGTAATCCATAAATTTTTGAGCATGTTCTAACTCTTCACGGAATTGAATTTGGAACCAGTGTTCAAAACCTTTTAGTGATTTGTTTGCAAAATAGTTTTGCATTGCTAAGTAAACATGTGCTGATTCAATTTCAAAATTTAATTGTACATTGATAGCTTCGATTAATTTTTTATCCATTTGTATTTCCTCCTTTTTCTTTCCCTTATCATTATACCGCTTTTTTAGAACTGATTGCAAACGATATACTTATAATTTTTGGTCATTGATGCTGTCAAGGTAATCCTTGATTGGTTTGATGACTTTTTTAACTGTACCGTCTTCAAAAGGGTTGTCAAGATTTACAGCTTTGATTAAATTAACAAAGCTCTTTGAACCACCTAAACGGCATAGTCCAAGGTATGATGAAAAGGCTTCTTTATGATCATTTCTAGACTTAACCCAGTATTGGAATGCTAATACTTGAGCTAAAGTGTAATCAATATAATAAAAAGGTGAACCAAAGATATGACCTTGACGATACCAGAATGTTCCTTTTTCTAAGAAATCATCATCGTCATAATCTTTATATGGTAAATATTTCTTTTCAACTTTTCTCCATGTTGCTTTTCTTCCTTCTTTAGACATTTCAGGATTGAAATAGATTTCATGTTGGAATTCATCAACCGCTACGCCATAAGGTAAGAAGGAGATGGAACTGTCCAAATGATAGAACTTATATTTTTCAGTATCGTCTTTAAAGAAACCGTCAATCCATGGCCAAGCCAAGAATTCCATACTCATAGAATGAATTTCCGCAGCTTCATATGTCGGCCAACGATATCCGGGGAAATTATCTCTACTGGAATATACTTGGAAAGCATGACCAGCTTCATGAGTTAAAACATCGACGTCATGGCTAGTACCGTTGAAGTTAGCGAAGATGAATGGGGTTTTGTATTTAGGAATATAAGTACAATAGCCTCCGCCTGCTTTTCCAGGCACACTATCCAGATCCAATAAATCATGTTCTAACATAAAACTAAAGAATTCATTTGTTTCTTTTGACATTTCTTCATACATCTTTTTAGCGACATTTACTTGCCAAGCTCGATCACCTTTTGGTGTTGGGTTCCCTGTTAAAAATGATAATGCTAAGTCATAAGATTTAGGATTTTCAATACCGATTCTCTGAGCGGCTCTTTGTTTTAATTCAGCTACTAAAGGTACGACATCTCGATAAATTTGATCGCGATAATTCTTAACGTCGATATAATTATAATCAGTTCTTCCTAAACGGTCGTAACCTAATTGTACATAATTTTCATAACCTAAATCATGAGCAATTTTCGTTCTTACCTTTACCATGTCGTCATAGATACGGTCTAATTGTTCTTCGTTGTTGGCGAAAAATTTCGAAACTTTCAATTGCGCACGATGACGAATATCGCGGTCTAAATTTTGTAAAAACGGCCCCATTTGACTTAAATTATAGGTTCCGCCTTCAAACTCGATTTTCGCTGAAGCTAATAATTTAGAATACTCAGTTGAGAGTTTATTTTCTTGCTGAAGCAGAGGTATAATTTTTGGGTCGAATGTTTTTTGTCTTAGTTCAGCGGTTTTAAACATTAATTCGCCGAACTCTTTTTCTAAAGTTTTACGATTTTTTGATTTTAAAATTTTAGATGAGAAAATATGTTCATACTGTTGCAATTCAGGAATATTGTCATTGAAAAAATCCTGTTCTAATTCATAAAACTCATCTTGGGTATTAAGTGAATTTCTGATTGATACTAAAGTAATCATACTATCCATTTCATCATTTAGATCAAAGATAGCTTTAATAGCTTTAATTTCAGTTTCAACTGATTCGTTTTCACCGATTTGGGCTAGTAGAGTTTTAGTTTTACCGACAAATTCTTCGATATTTGGTCTTTCGTACTTAAAATCTTTAAATTTCATTTTTAAATTCCTTTCTGTTATCTTTATTTAATTTTATCATAGGTAAAATGATATTCCTATGAATTAGAAATATTTTGTCTTTTATTCACCGATAATTTTAATTAAAACGCGTTTATTTCTTTGCCCATCAAATTCACCGTAAAAGATTTGCTCCCAAGGGCCGAAGTCAAGTTTGCCTTCAGTAATGGCACAAACTACTTCTCTACCCATGAGCTGTCTTTTGATATGAGCATCAGCGTTGTCTTCGTAACCGTTGTGTTGATATTGAGAATATGGTTTTTCTGGAACTAATTTCTCCAAGAAGTTTTCAAAATCTTGCAGGAGTCCTCTTTCATCGTCATTGATGAAAACCGAAGAAGTGATATGCATCGCATTTACCAAAACCAAACCTTCATTTATTTTACTTTCGTTGATGGCGATTTCAACTTCTTTGGTGATATTGATATATTCTCGTCTTTGGTTGGTGTTAAACCATAATTCCTTACGATAGTTTTTCATTCATATCCTTCTTTCTCATTTTTGATAATGTTAAGATTAAGCCTAATGCAATCGATAAAAAGCCAGCGCTTAATATTCGGTAATTTTCTGGAAGTAGAAAAGTGATTGTATGAGCAGGAATCCAAAATAAGGGTATTGTTTTTAAAACCACAAAACCAAAGAAACCTTGCCAGTCGATTTTGTCTATTACATCTTTACCCTTAACTTTGAATATTTTATTTATTTTACCTCCGCCAAGATCGATAAAAGTATCGGTGAAACGATGTAAAATCATAAATGTTGGCGCAAAGATTAAATTCATAAAGAAACTAACTGTAAAAGCGATATAAATATTGGTTAAGAGATTGTAACTATTGGGACTGATTAATAAACCGCTGGTCATGCTGGCTCTAACGCCTTGATCGAATATTTTAAAGACCAAGACAAAAGCCATTCCTAAAAAACCCCAAATGGTAAAACGATAAATTAAACCTTTTTTATAAAAGTAATTCTTGGTTGCTATTCTTGAAGCAATCATTTCTCCATAGGTAGCTAAGATTGCTGTTTTAATAAAACCTAGTAAATAAGGGAAGTTTCCGCTTGCCTCACCAATAAAGATTCTCGTTATTGGGACAATAAGTAAGGTAATAATAATTATTAAGAAAAGGATAAAAACAAAGTCGATTTTTTTCATCATGAACCTCCCATTTTTAAATTATAGCATTTTTTTAATTCATTTGTCTTAACTCCCTTTAAAAATCACATTCTTTATGTATAATATTTATATCTTTAATTCAAGAAGTTGTTTATGGAGAAGTTAAAAAAATACTTAAAAAGATATCCCAATGCCGAAATTCTAGACATTGGCACGGGCAGAGGTGATTTTATCGCTTTGATTGATTATCTATATCAAGATTATCTTTTGCAAATGAATCAAAAAGCCTTTAAAGATAATCCGAAAATTAAATTTGTAGAAGATGACATTAAAAAAACCAATTTTTCTAATGATAGTTTTGATATTGTTTGTTTATCAAATACATTGCATCATTTACCTGATATCGAAGCTACATTAAAGCAAATGAAAAAGGTTGTCAAACCAGAAGGAATAATCATTATTAATGAGATGACTTCTGTAAGTTAAGTACCAAACAAATATCTCATAAATTATTACATCATTTTGCAGCTAAGATTGACAGAGAATTAGGTAGAGTTCATCAAGAAACATATACTGAAGAACAGATTATTGAGATTCTAAATTCAAATGAAGATTTAAATCTGCTTGATTATTGGCAAATGAAATATGATTTACCTAGCGAATCAGATGATTTGGATGGTTTTTATAAAAACATCGATTGATTACTGTGTCAAGTCAACGAAAGTGAATCTTACAATGAATATTTAAAAGAAGTTAAAGAATTAAAAACATATTTAAAAAACAATGGTTTTGCTTCAGCAACCCAATTGGTTTTAATTTTAAATAAATAAAGTTTCTGCTAAAAGTTAAAATTGGAAATCTTGTTGATATTTAGCAACAATTGATATATAATATTTAAAATATTATTTTTAAAGATATACATCAGGAGGATAAATTTTGAAAAAATTATTTAGTTTATTAATTGTATTTTTGTTTGTTGCCGGTTTTGCTGGTTGTAGTGTTAAGACAACTTTACCACCGACTACCGTTGCGCCGACAACAGAAGCGCCTACAACAGAAGCTCCAACTACTGTTGATAGTAATCCAGTATTTATCGGAATTATTGATAAAGAAATAGAAGAAGGAGATGAGATTAATCTTCTTGATGGGATATCAGTTGTTGATGCGGAAGACGGTATAATTACAAATCAAATAATCATTGAAGAAAATAACTTTAATAAAGATATTCCAGGAGAATATACTATTATTCTTACCGTTACGGATTCAGGATTAAATATCGTAACTGAATCTTTTATAGTTATAGTAACAGAACATGTGCTTACCTCTCAAGAGTTAGCACTATTAGATATTGATAGAATTAATTTGGATTCAAATAATCTTGTTTTACCTAGGTTAGGGGAAAATAACACTAAATTTTATTGGAGTTCCAATAATACTAGAGTGGTAACAAATAACGGTTTTGTTTTTAGACCTCCAGTAGGTAGTGATTCGGTAACTGTTACTTTGACTTTAACTGCTGTAAATTTAGATTATGAAACAACACAAGATTTTGATTTGATTATAGAACCATATTCAGAAGTTTCTGTTACTGAGAAAATCCAATTACCTTTCGAAGGCACATCTGAGGAATATGTAGTTCAATCTGATTCTGAAGTTGATATTTTTTACGTAGATAATGGGACTGTACCATATATTGACGTAGAAACTTTTATTACCCTATTAGATGGCGCCATAGATACATCACTGATAAATTATTCTTATCCAAAAGAGGATGTTTTAAGAATTGATTACTCAGTTGAGTATTTAGATTTTGATGGTGTTACATTAATAACTGAATCATATTACGCTGAAATTGATTTTTCAGCTAATACATTCAAAGTAAGTAATTATGATTTTTTCTCTGGATATATTGCTTCTACAGAATCTGACTACGGAGAAGGACTTAATTATGTTGGCGCAGATTATGTTGATGGACAAGAAGTAGTTATTCCTTTAGGTTTCTATAATTTCGATTTAGTAGTTTATAATGATGGCGTTGAAGATTATTATTTAATGCCTTTACATGTAGCAAATCGTTTATTTGCGGGAGATATCTATTATGATGTTTATTATAATGGCGATAAACTTTGGGGTATTGATACTTTTGTAATTGCAAGCGGTGACGACCCTCTCAATCTAGTTGATTTAGTGAGAACCAGTTCATTAAATTTAGAGGTTGCTGAAACAGATTTGAAATTAGCAACATTCAATTTCTTTGCTTTTACAATGGATTATTTTTACGGTTTGAAACCTGATAAAGGTTATGAAACATATTATGATGAAATATATGAATTGGCGGAGTTAATGGTTATGGGTTCTGACAGAAATATGTACACTATGATCTTTGATTTGGCTTATCAATTAAATGATTTACATTCTTGGCATCAATTCTCTGGTTATTATGAAAAACCAGCTTATACTGATTCTCTAACACCGACAAGAGATGATTTGGGAGTTAGTGTGCTCAAATTTTATAGCATTCTTGATAGTATTGAGGCTGAACTCATTGAAAAATATGGTATTGCCGATTATCCTAACGAATACACTTTATTAGATAATGATAAGGTGGCAGTTATACATTTAACTGAATTTACCATAGATACGCCACTACAATTTAAAACGATTTTAGATTCTTTACCTGTTTCGGTTGAGGATGTAGTAATTGATTTGGCATATAATACTGGTGGAAATATTGGTGCTGTTATGAGAATATTTGGATATATGACTGAACAGCAATTTATGTACCATTCGCAGAACCCAGCTGATGGATCAGCAGTAACTTATTATATTGAAAGCGACTATGTGGCATATAACTATAATTGGTACGTTTTAACTTCTGGAGTTACTTTCAGTGCAGCAAATATGTTTGCCTCAATGGCTAAAGAACTTGGTATTCCGATTATTGGTCAGAAATCAAGTGGGGGTGCCTCTTCGATAGGCTTGGTTATCCTTCCTGATGGATCTGGAATTTTTATCAGCACTAATAATGTTTTAAGCACTAGAATTGGCAATGAAATTGACGGTTATACATATGAGTCTGTTGAATATGGGATTGATGTTGATTATTTAATGGAAAAAGTTACTGACGACACTGAATTATTATCAACTATTAACGAAATAAGAAGTGAATGAAATATTAACAACAAATAATAAATGCTAACATGAATTATTAACAAATTTTATAAATTTTACAAAAAGTAAATTTTGCTTTGTTTTTTTAAAAGGTTTCTTTACACATTTATTTTATTATGGTATAATTACTTAACAGTTTTCTAGGACATATTTTTTGATAAAAACCATATATATGGGCAAAAATATGGCCGACATGACTTGAATCAAAAATTTAAAAAGTCACTAAAACTGTAAAGATAAGAAAAGAGAGAGGAGAAAAAATGAAAAAAGTACTTATGATTTTAATGGCAGCTTTCCTATTTGTAGGAATTGTTGCGTGTGGTGGCAAAACAACAACTGAAGCACCAACAACTTCAGCGCCAACCACAGAAGCACCAACAACTGACGCGCCAACTACTGCAGTTAATACTTTACCTGTTTTAGCAGGTGTGGTTGATGTCGACATCTATGTAGGTGATGAATTTGATCCTTTAGCTGGAGTTACAGCGACAGATGCTGAAGATGGAAGCCTTACTGCAAGCATCGAATTAACTGGTACAGTTGATTTGAATACTGCAGGAGATTACACTTTAACTTATACTGTAACAGACAGCAATGGTGGAGAAACTGTTGCGACAAGAGTAGTCTCAGTTTTAGCTTTAACTTTAGTTTACCCTTCTGGGGTTTACAACTTTAAGTTTGAAACTACTGAATTAAGACATACTTTTATGGCAGCTGCTGAAAAATATTTGATGAACAATATGTACGGTGGAGTTCCAGTTTTCGCTAATGGAGGCTTTAACGTATACAGTTCAAGATTGCAGTTACCTGTTCAAGATTATGTAGCTGTTATGGGTTACGGAACTGGTTTCTCAACAATGACAGCTGATGACTCTACTGTTTTAATGGATGACGGTAATCCAGGAAATGCTGGGCAATATACTTTCCGTACAACTATTTCTACTAACCCTGGAACATGGAATCAATGGTTATATGATACATCTACAGACTCTGATTTAATGGGAGTTTATATGGATGCATTATATACTTATCAATTTAATGATGACAAGACTGGTTATGAAGTAGTTCCTTCAATGGCGTCTTCTAACCCTGTTCCAATTTATTCAAGAGAAACAGAAACTGGAAAGACAGTTTCAAAAGTTTGGCAAATTACACTTAGAGACGATTTAGAATGGTATTACCATCCTGATACAGTTACTACTGGTCTTGCTACTGGTCATGAAGTTATAGACGCTAATGATTTCGTAGACACATTTAAGTTAGCGCTTGATAAACAATGGTTTAGAGCAATTTCTGGTGGTGGAGACTTTATTACTTCTTCTAACAAAATCAAAAATGCACAAGCATATCTTGATGGAGATGCTACATGGGACGAAGTAGGTATCAAGAAGATTAACAATTTAACATTTGAATTTGAATTTGTTGATGAACAATCTGATTGGAATGTAAGATACTTCTTATCATCATTTGTAATGACACCTATCAATATGGAATTATATGATGCTTTAGGAGCTTCATATGGTACTAGCAATACAACAATTGCCTACCACGGAGCATATTATGTTGATTATTTTGAAGCTGACAAAGTTTTAAGATATTTGAAGAACCCAGAATATCATACTCCAACTGAATATTTCTTTACAGGTTATACTTTCTCTGTAATTGAAGATTCAGATGTTAGATTCCAAGAATTTGTTGCCGGCAAATTAGAAGCGGCTTCAGTTCCTACTCAATATTATGATGCATACAAAAATTACCCTGGTATTAAACAAGTTCCAGGAGCTACAACTTTCAGATTAATGATTAATGGTCTTGGGACTGTAGATAATCAAGTTACACAGTTCCCTGGTTCAACTTTCGTGCCAGAACCACTTTTAGCTAATGATGACTTCAAGATGGCAATGTTCTTTGCTATTGACAGACAAAAATTAGCAGAAGAAGTTCTTAAAACATCAACAACTCAAATGTATTTATTCTCAGATGCATATTTAGTTGAGGCTGAACTAGGTGTTCCTTATCGTCAAACTGTAGAAGGAATGTCTGTGGGAGAAGGATTATCACCTTCAACTTACGGTTATAATCGTGATGCCGCAGAAGCGTTATGGGAAATAGCAATTGCTGATTTAGTTGCTGACGGAGTATACCAAAAAGGAACTTCATCTGCATTTACTGTTATTGAATTAGGATTAAATATTTTCAGTGGTAGTATTGCGCAAGCATTATTCGGCGATTACATTAAGACTACTTTTGAAAACACATTTATCTCTTATGAAAATTTCATAAAAGTTCAAATTAATGTTGAAACAAAAGACTTCCCTGGAATTTATTATGATTACATGATGGTTGGTGAATTCGATCTTTCTATTGGTGGTATTTTTGGTTCAACTTTAGATGCAGCTAGTTTCTTAGATGTATTTAGTGATGACAATCGCGGTGGATTCACATTAAACTGGGGTGTTGATACTTCAACTGCAAACATCGAAGTTTTATATGAAACTGTTGATGGTGTGAAACATTTAGAAATGTGGTCATATAATGCTATCACAGCTGCATTAAACGGTACTGTTTACATTGAAGAAGGTGCCGAAGCAGTTGTTCCATTTGCTGTTATAGATGATGCTACACCTTATGGTGCGACATTCACTATCAATGAATTTAATAATCCTGATTATACAAACATTAAATATACTGTACAAGAATACAATGTAGATGATGGAAATTATTATGATCTTGCTGGATATATTGATTTAGTACCAACTGCAG
>JAVVFA010000046.1:0-9523 GCA_032251215.1 Candidatus Izemoplasmatales bacterium | reverse complement strand
CGTATGCTTGACCATAAAGGTCTGTATAGTCACCGATAATCTTTGAAACATTCTTAACAGCACCAACTGTACCATCAGAACCTAAACCAAAGAATAATAACTCAGTAGTTTCTGCATCAGTAACATCTGGAGTTTCGCCTATTTCTAAACTTGAGAATAAAACATCATCAACGATACCGATGGTAAAATTGTTTTTCATTTCATTTTTAAGGTTGTTGTAAACAGCAAATATTTGTGAAGGCGTTGTATCTTTTGAAGAAAGACCATAACGACCACCAATGATTGCTGGTTGTTTTTCACGATCATAGAAAATTGATTTAACATCAACAAACAAAGGCTCTCCAGCAGATCCTGGTTCTTTTGTTCTATCTAAGACAGCGATTCTTTCAACTGTTGAAGGAAGAACGTTAAAGAAATATTTGCTAGAGAAAGGACGATATAGATGAACAGAGATTAGCCCAACTTTTTCTCCCTTAGCAACTAAGTTATCAATAACTTCTTTAATTGTTTCCGTTACAGAACCCATAGCAACGATAATATCAGTTGCATCTTTAGCTCCATAATAATTAAATGGTTTATAAACTCTACCTGTTTCCTTAGAGATTTCTTCCATGTATGAATTAACTACATCAGGAATTGGTAAATAGAATTGTTCTTGAACTTCTTTAGCTTGGAAATAAACGTCATCATTTTGAGCAGTACCCATTGTTTTAGGTTTAGCTGAATTCAATGCTCTATTTCTAAACTTTTTAACTGCTTCTTTGTCTAATAAACGATCAAACACTTCATATGGCATTACTTCGATTTTATTAACTTCATGAGAAGTTCTAAAACCATCAAAGAAATGCATGAAAGGAATGCTTGTTTTAATTGCAGCTAGATGGGCAATACCGCCTAAGTCCATTGTTTCTTGAACTGAACCAGAAGCTAACATTGCAAACCCAGTCATTCTAGCAGCATAGATATCTTGATGATCCCCAAAGATAGACAAAGCATGAGCTGCTAAAGAACGAGCGGCAACATGAATAACTGCTGGCAATAATTCCCCAGCCATTTTGTACATATTTGGAATTTTCAGTAATAATCCTTGAGATGCAGTAAATGTTGTGGTTAAAGCCCCTGCCATTAATGATCCATGAACAGTAGCTGCAGCTCCAGCTTCAGATTGCATCTCGACTACTTTAACAGGCATTCCGAAAAGATTTTTCTTTCCTTGTGCTGCCCATTGGTCAACATGTTCTGGAATTGGAGATGACGGTGTAATCGGATAAATCCCAGCAACTTCAGTAAAAGCATAAGCTGTATAAGCCGCTGCTTGGTTTCCATCCATTGACTGATAAACTTTTTTTGTTGTCATAAACAACCTCCTATATATAATTTGTAAAATTCTTGATCGATTGCACATATTCTTTCATCTTATTATAACTTAAAATGGATTCAAAAACAATTATAATTTAGTTTTATTTGCCCTGTCCAAAAAAAGAAAAAATCATTCGATGATGATTTCTTCGCTTGATTTATTTTGTCTAGCTGCGAGTAATTTATATAGAGAAATGTCAACTCCTTGGGCTAGAAAAACTTTTTTATATATCCCTAAAGCTAACTCCTCAAGATTACATTCTCTTGAAAGGTGAGCAAGAACGATGTATTTAGTTTTTTCTCCAGCTAAGTTTAATAATAAATTAGCGCTGTCTTCATTAGATAAATGTCCCTGATCATCTAAGATTCTTCGTTTTAATTGCCATGGCCTTGAACTTTCCAAAAGCATTTCTACCTCGTGATTGCTTTCAATAATATAACAATGAGCGTTTCTTAAATAATCATATTGTTTTATCGGAAAATAACCGGTATCAGTGATATATATTAAATCCTTATCACCCTCGATAAAACGATATCCAAAGGGTTCAGCCGCATCATGATAAGTATTAAAAGGCATCACCTTAAAATCAAATAAATCAATAGTTTCCATACCTTTTACAACCTTAAATAAATCTTGATTAATCTCACCTAAATATCTTTTATCTAAAGAATTATATGTTCCTTGACTAAGAATTATCTTCATTTGATGATTCTTAGCTAGAACTCTTAAACCCATCACATGATCTGCATGTTCATGAGTGATAAAAACGGCATTTAAATTATTTAAATCTTTACCTTTTTCTTTTAAACGATAGACTAATTGCCTATAACTTAAACCGCAATCTATTAATATTTTTGAATTTCCTATTTCTAAATAAGTAGCATTAGCGGCTGAACCGCTAGCTAAAACAATCGCTCTCATATTATTCCTTCATCTCGTCTTTTAATTTTGCTTTTTCCACTTCAATCAACTTTTGTTTTTCCTCTTCATATTCAATTTGTTTTTTCTCAGACATGAGTTTAATGATATTTTTCATCTCAATAATGCCTATCAGCATAAATATCAAGATTATCAAGCCAAAAACAACATTTAAACTATTGACGAACATCACTTCATAAACTGATCCTAGCAAAGCTGATTTACCAACATATTTACCTACAATCAAATCTTTGGAAAAATTAATTTCCCAAGATTCTGAAGAAAAATTATTATCACCTTTAGTAGTTACTAAATCTCCGGTAATACTAACAATTCTATGGGTAATAATTATTTCCGGTTGATCTGGTTTACGAAAACTAACAATGTCTTCTTCATGAAACTCAGTCACATTCGTATTAACAAAGATTAAATCACCAGTCATAATCGTATCTTCCATCGATCCGGTTTTTATATATAAAATGGCACGATTAAAAACACTAGGTACTTCACTATTCTTTAATGAAATACCTAAATTAACCATCATTATCATTGCTAAAGCAATAATAGCGTATGATAAATATCGTGAAATTTTATTTAAAATATTTTTCATGTTTTTCTCCAAAAAACGAAGTTCGTAAACTTCGAAATTTTATTTATTTTGCATCTGTCTCGCTCTTTCGGCTTTTTCTAATAATTCCTTAGCACGATTAATCTTTTTCTTTTTAGCCAGTTTTTCTTGAGCGATAGCTTTCTTTCTTAGTAATTCTAAGCGTCTTTCTTCAGCTTTTTTAGCTTCGATTTCTGCTTTTTTCATCGCTTCACGATTCTTAAGATCATCCCTTAAAGTATTTAATTCCAACATAGCCAAAGCTTTTTTAGTTTCAATATCTTTTAAGTTTTCTCTTTTTACCTTTTCGATTTCACGATAAGCCTTGACGATTTCATTTTGAATTTCAATCTTCTTCTTTAAATCTTTTTCATCTTCAGGATTAAAAGTATAGTTAATGAAATCTTGGAAAGCACCATCGGCGATTTCTAATAATTTCTTATGAATGATATCAATACTTTTATCTTTAGGAATACCCGCTTCCATTAAAGTATTATATCTTTGAATATTATCTTTTTTAATTTGATCTAAGAAATATTGATTTAATGTTTCGTCTTTAAACACATATTCCGCAGCTTCTAAATACTCGTCTTCATCAACTTTTTTAAGTATCCTAGGCATTTTAGCCTTACGGTATGCGAACGGTTTTTCATGGGATAAAGCGAACTCTTCGATTTGATTATTCGCAACAGTTGCATATAAAACCATCATTGTATTTTCAATTTGACGAATGTATTCTTCATCAAAGTCAACATCACGTTCTAAGATATCAACTTCATAACCAATTCTATCAACCGTATCTAAGAATAACCATAAGTCATAACATTGAGAGAACTCAATGTTTTTCATAATAATATTGGTTTTCATGATTGGTGGTCTTACCGGTGGATAACCTGACATTTGACGCATGAAACTACAATTCTTATAATTTGCGATATTTTCCCTTAATTGTTTCATGCGGTCGAATAGCTCTTGATTTTTCTTGCAGACGACATCATCTTCCATATTACGGTTAATTCTTAAATGAATGTCATAATCAATATTAGCGCTTTGATATTCAACCGTTGAACTAACCTTAAGATAGTTGACATATTCTGTACTCATCTTATTGTTAATTAATTTATATCTAATTTCAATAAAAGTATATATTTTGTCTACTAAAGTCATTAAAAAACGGTTTTCATAAGTTCCTAATTCTTGTTCGGAATATGAAGCTAACAACTTTGTCGGTTGAATGTCTCCACCTTTATTAGTTTTCTTGATATTTTGGGTATTGGCAGCTAAATGTCTAATTGTATTAGAATCAATTTTTTTAGCTCTTTCAACAGGTACAACTTCAGAAACTTTTTTTAAGGTTTCTTTCGGAGCTCTGGTCAAACGATCAAATACCGGGATGATTCCTTCAATATTACTTAACCAACTATCATCAAAGATTCTTATTTCACGACGTTCTTTTTGATAGAGGTCTAGTTTTGAACTTTCTAGAAGATTTAGATACTGTTTAGCAAAATCATCTAACCGATTAACTCCTTCAAAAGTAGTGTTAATTTTTTTATAGTAGCGTTTAGCGGTTCCCTCTTCCATAAAAGTCCTCCTAAACTAGCTTCTGTAGGTTTTTAATAAAATTGACTGATTCTTCAAAAGCATTCTTACCAAAAATCTTCTTTATTTGAACAATTAGTTCTGTCAATTCATTTTGTAAAAAGGCTAAGTTTAAACTTTCAAATTTACGTAAAACCTTGTAAGCAAAGATATAATCTAAAGCGTCAAGTTCTGATCCGCCGCAAGCTACGAAGACTGGAACGAATTTATAAACTTGAGTCATGATTCTATTACCAAAGGCTATTCTAAAATGCGCTTGGATGTATTTATCTAGAATCTTAAAATTAGTAAGGGTTTCTTCACTCATAGGGAATTTGTAGAAAGCTTCATCAAACATTTCTTGTAAGTAGGTGCTTGACATATGTACCGCTTTAGTTTCCGGAGCTTGGAAGAATTCGCCTTTACTATCAAATTCTAAGGAAATAGCACGGTCATAAACTTTATCGGTAATGGTGAAGGTTGAGTCATCTTTATTGGCTGTACCAACAAACCAAACGTTTAACGGAACAGTTATTTTCCCATTGATAACCTTTAAAGGATCAGATGGTTTAGAATCTGGAACAAGGTCAATTTTCCATTCGTTTGGATCTGGCATTTCCATAATAGATAAGAATTCTGCGAAGTAATATTCAATTCTCGCTAAGTTTAATTCATCAAGAACGATTAAGTTAACGTCTTTCCTGTAAATCGCTTCATAAAGCGCTTTAAGGAAATCTGTTTCATTAAATCTTTTAGTGAACTCATTTAAATACCCAAGAATTTCAGCACGATCACGCCATGCAGGCTGTACAGAAATCATTGCGGCTGGATTATCAAAGAATTTACCCATGGCATAAGGTAAAGATGTTTTACCTGTACCTGATATACCTTCAAGGATAATAATCTTTGAAGCTGCCATAGCGGCAAAGAAGTATGAAACCATTCTTGGTGTATAATATAGTTTTAATTGTGAAGCAGCAAAGTTAACGAATCTTGTGACTAATTCAGGTAAAGTTACATAATCACTATCTTCCATATAAATATGTGTGTCTTTACCAGAGAATTCTTTATCAACAGCAATTAGTTTAACGAATCTAGATGGTCCAATCAGAGCTGAAGGTTGACTTACATCACCCGACTTAATTGAAACTGGACCAGTGAATTGGCCTCCTGACATCCCTGCAGATCCGTAAGCTGGGTGCATTGATGTTGAGGTGGAATATGATTCTCCAGTTTCACCAGTTCTTGCATTAATACCTAATTGTGATACTTTCATAGCTAAGATTTGATTCTTTTCATCGATAAGATCAATAACTTTTTCGTTTAAATCAGCTATCTCTTCGATAAGTTCATTCTTTTCAATTTCAATTTGTCTGAAAGAAAAATATTTCTTTATCCATAAATATACCCTTAAAACGAAAAAAATGACTAGGGAAATATTGAGCAAACCTGCCACAACTACCATAATCCAGGATAAAGTATTAAATTCATACAAAACAGAATCTTCAATCATAAGATTCCAATAAGATACTATATTTTCAAATAATCTTTTTATTATATCGTTCCATAGCGCTTCTCTAAAGAAGAATACTATATCATTCCATATTTCAACAAAAAGGTCAACGTAAAACGCTGAAAATTCTTTCATTTAGTGCATTCCTCCAGAAAAGTCCAAGGCGCAAAGAATTTTATTCTTGTTGATGTTTATTATCTTTCTCCGCCTTTGTTACAGCTTCTGCCTCTAATTGAGCTCTAGCGGTAGCTAAAGCCTCTTCTTGCATTTTCACACGGTCATGTGTATTTTTTTGTACATTGTATGCGGCGTAAACTTTCATAAACTTAATTACTTCATATACTAACAGAGCCAAACATGGAACTACTATAAATAGGAAAAAGCCAAGACTTGATTTTAAAAACTCTGTAACGCCATCAGCAAATTTACCAAAGCCTGTCCAAGATTTTTCTGTCCAAACACCATAGATTTCAGTCTCTAAGATTTGTCTAGGATCCTGAGTTAGGTTATTATCACCTTTAGTAATAAAACGCCATACTTCATTGGTATCATCAACATCGATAATTCTATGGGTGTTATAGTAAGTAACTACACCATCTTCTGTTATCATGAAGTCTTGATAAGTAATAACATCGCCTTCTACTAAATCTTTAGAATTAAAATCAGTCTTAACAAAAATCAAATCACCTTCTGCAAACTCAGGTAACATTGAATCTGATTGTACTGACATTGATGTTATACCTAAAAATGATATTGAGTTACTATCCTTTTTCGAGAATAGCCCAAATATCGCATAAATAAATACGATGGCTAAAACTACATAAAAAACAATATTTAACACCTTTTTTAATGTAGTTTTATTTTCCATAAGTTGTCCCATTTAATTTCACTCCTCAATAGATAATTAGTTATGTTCTTATCTATTATATAGCAAATTAAATATTTTTTCATCATTATTTTGATAAATCGCTAAAAATACTACTAAATCAATGAATAATAATGATTTTTGTGGATTTTTCCCTTATGGGAACATAACTTAGGGACATAGCCCTAAGTTATGTTTATAGAGTATTCAAGGAAATAAACTCTAATTATACGAATTTAAATCCAAATGATACATTGAAAGCTGCTTCAGTCACATCGTTGTTTGCAGCTGTATTCCAGCCTTCAACGTAGATTAAAACTGTCACTAAAGTAGGCGTGCTTGGTTTGATTGTATAAACTGTTGGAGTTGTATTGAGCAAATTAACTGCAGCTTCAGCAGTTGCATTAAGAGCAGGTTGAGTTAAAACTGACGCAACTCCATCAAGTGTATTACCAACACTTGGGTTATCAAAATCACCTGAGAATGCGTAGTCATAATTTACATTTTTACCAAAAATTACTGGTGTACCATTAACTGGTGAAGCTGCAGCAAATTGAGTATCATCCATCCAAATTGACAATCTAACTGCATCAACAATTGCATCTTGAGTAACGGAATTTCCAGCAACAGTAGTCACTGACATTTTATTTACGGTAACTGCTTTATCAGTTTCTGCTTGTGAATATAACCAGAATTTTAATTGAATATAATAACCGCTTGAACTATTGAAATCAGTTCCAGCCACAGTTAATGCAGACAAAGATCTGTCAGCTAAAGTAATTTTATTTAACGCTTTACCATTTAGACCAGTATATCCAGGAATTACGATTGTTACAGGTTGTAATCTCCATGGCCCAACTAGTGTAGCTGGGGTATCATATAAATAACCAGCATCTATTAAATTTTGGTTTGTAATTATGGTTGATGGATAATTTGAAGCTGTAGCTAAATCATCTGGAGTACCGCTACCATCATTAAGGTATGTTACTCCATCTTTCCAAACTTTAATTAACATATTGTCAGCTGCTCCAACACTAATTTCCATGCTATTAATTTCAGTAGCAGTAGATGCTGTAAACCAAGCATATGTTGAACCAATTGTTGCGATAAACGCAAATAATAATACAATTCCTGAAAGAATCACTTTGTTTCTTAAACTTTTCATATTTTTTCTCCTTTATATTTTTTATTCTAATTATTTAGTAATTAAAATTAAAGCTCTTCATCATAAACTTTGATAACAGAAAATTTCATGTCTAATTTAACTCCGCCACCAAAGATGTCGTTTGTATGTTCGGCGTCTACGCCTTCATACCAAACTATAATTGTTACTTTGATAAAATCATCTGGTTCCATTTCCAAGATTTCTTGATACATTACTTTGTCGATACTGTAAAAGCTCTCTGTCAGAGGTTCTAACTCTCCGGGAGCGTCACCATTTTCTGATTGGACTTTAGCGTATGTTATTCCAACACCATCAATGATAACCCTAACTCTTAAAGCTTCTTCTGCACCTCTTTGTGCTGAGATAATATTAACAGTTGCGCTAATGTCAAGTTTCATATCTCCAGTGTTTTCCACATAGAATGTGTGTGAGATGTAAGATTCTCCGTTACTAGGACCATCAATACTGACAATCTCTTCATCAGGCGGAATACAAACTTCCATTCCTTGAGAACCGTCATAATACTCAGTCCCACATAAACCAGTCATTCCTTGATTATCTTCTGCCTTAGCTGAAACTACTCTCGTTTTATAATCTTTGAAATCGGCATATTCATACATGGAGATTCCCGCTTCACTAGCGAAGGCATCAACCGAGAAGGTAAAGTTACCAACCATCGTTCCATAATATGATACCGCAAAGATAAAGAAGACCATTAATGAACTCACAACGATTCCTAAACGTGATGCTTTGGCAATCTTTGCTGCTTTTGAGGCATTTACAATACGCATGGCTAATTTAGTCTTTTGGCTCATATTTGCAAATTAATCCCCCCAATCTTCTTAATGAGAGTGATTGTTTTTTTTATATAAAAAAAACCATCACCTTGAGAGTGTACATTTTTTCTATATTAGGACATAATAGTCCTAATTAATAAAAAATGCCCTCATCTAATAAGATAACGGCAACTGGCTACCATCTAAAAGAAGGCCCTATAGCTTTGCGTCACTAGTTTTCACTAGTTTTGCTATTTACACTTTGATTATAATATAGTCAAATGCTTTTGTCAAGCGATTAATGCTAAAATCGCTTTTTTTGATTTTCTTCTTTTAGGAGTGCTTTCTCCAGTCTATTTAATCTTAAAAGCACTCCTAAATAAAAAGCCAACTATTTAAAATAAGTCAAGATAAAAGAAAAAAATAGTGGTAATGACATAAAGGCAGACTGAAAAAAGTGCCGAATGACACATCAAGATCTTTGAAATTTAAATATGTTAATGAGTATTCAGTGAGTAAACAGAATGATTCTTCAAGATAGAACGAATCACTCTAAGTAATTTTTTGGTGACATGACCAATAATCACACGATGACGTTTACCTTCAGATTTCTTTTTAAGATAGTAAGCATTAAAAACCGGATCAAATTTAACAGTTGCCTGTGCAGCCTGGTAAATTGCCCATCTTAAAATAGATGAACCGCGTTTTGAAATCTTATAATTACCTTCAAAATTGCCT
>JAVVFA010000045.1:0-9532 GCA_032251215.1 Candidatus Izemoplasmatales bacterium | reverse complement strand
ACCATTTCTCTAATAGTAAGAAATGGTTGCCAGGCGGAGAAATCGCTAACACTTTTGAAGTAGAAAACTATTTGGGTTTAAATAAACTTAGCGGTATGGAATTAGCTGAAAAAATGGTCAATCATGTCCAGACTTTAGGAGTTAAAATCACGATAGATCCAGCAGTGGATGTAGATTTTTCACAACCAATAAAAAAAATAATCACTGAAAATAATGTTTATCTAACTAAGACTGTGATAATTGCTACAGGTGCTAGTGCGAGAAAATTAGGAGTTACAGGTGAAAATCGTTTGAATGGATATGGTGTGACTTATTGTGCAACTTGTGATGGATTCTTATACAAAAACAAAGTTGTTACTGTTATAGGTGGCGGCGATGTTGCAGTAGAAGACGCGATCTATCTTTCAAGAATTGCAAAAAAAGTTTATTTAGTTCATCGACGTGATCAATTAAGAGCTGCTAAGTCACTTCAAGAAAGAATGCTAAATATACCTAATGTAGAAGTTAAGTGGGATAGCACAGTAGAAGAAATTTATGGTGAAAACTTTGTTGAAGGCATAAAAATCAAAAATAAGTTAACAAACATAATAGATGATATTGAAGTGAATGGAGTATTCATCGCTGTTGGAAATAAACCAAATGTTGAATACCTAGACAATAAAATAGAACTTATTGAAGGTAATTGGATAAAGACAGACAGCCGTTTAGAAACTAACGTAAAAGGTGTTTATGCAGTTGGTGACATTAGGGACACATATTTGCGCCAGATTGCTATGAGTGTCAGTGATGGAGCTCTAGCAGTTAATTCCTTATCTCATTATTTATAAACAATAAATCAGCTTAGTAAAATTAGCTGATTTTTTTTATCATTTTGTTGAGATACAAGTAAATATAATCAGTTCTTATGATATAATTTTTTTAAAACTAAAGAAAATTTCCTTAAAAGTTATAAGAGATGACGAAAAAAGATATACTAACAAAAATATTTAGAATAATTATTATTTTATCTGCAATCATTGGTATTATTTTAAATGCTTCAAACTCTGCAATACCGTCAAAACAATTTATTTACTTCACCTTACAATCAAATGTTTTAGTTGCTTTAGTTTTTATAATGTTAATTTTTTTGAAAAAAAGAATTAAGAATATTCAATTTTATAAAAAACCAAGCGAGAATAGCAATAATTTTAACTGGTTTAGTTTTTAATTTACTGTTAAGACCTGTAGTTGACGGCTATGATTACAATCCAAATGCAATTTCTGATTTTTTAGCGCATACATTAACACCATTCTTAGTTTTAATTGATTTTATTTTTTTCGAAAACCATGGTGAAATTAAGAACTTTGATTCAGTATATTGGCTTACATTTCCCTTGTCTATTGGATTTTCACTCTAATTTTCGTCGCTTTTGGAGGCGATTTTAATGGTGAAACTTATGAATCAAATTACCCATATTTTTTCTTGAATTTAAAGGAATACGGAATAGACTATTTTCTTTTAGTAGTAATTTTTGTTTTAATGATTAATTACATGTTTTTTTATATTGATAAATTAATGTTTAAACGTCACAAGTAAAGTAGGAGAAGTAAATGGAAATATTCAAATATAATCAAGCACGTGTTAAAAAGATAAATAAATTTATGAAAGATTTACTTGAAGCAAAAGACACATCTAAAAAGGTTAAACTTTATAAAGAATATGAAGATGAAATTGCTAACTTAAATCCTCTAGATATTTTTTATCTAGATTTCTATAGCGATAACACTAAATTATCGATAACTGAAATAAAAGATAGCGCCAATAAATTCGTTAACGTTTTCCATAAGGGCATTAACAATCAAACTGATTTGGGCGATCATATTTTATTCAAAGAACTTTTGGAGGAAAACAAAAGAATCCAACGACACCTAGCACTAATAAAGACCTATTACAAAAGAGAAGTTATTACCAAACACAAAAAAGAACTACTAAAAATTTTTAATCAATGCCTACAATTTGATAAAAAGTTTAACAAATATGAAAATGTTATTTTTCCTAATTTAGAAAACAAAATTCCTTCAAATAAACCTTTAGAAGTTTTATGGGAATTACATGATGATTCTAAAGACCTATTAAAAAAAATTATTATGCTTTTATAAAATGAAGATAGTATTGAAGAAGATTTAATTAGAGAAATCGGCACTTACCACCATTTGGTTTTTGAAATCAATCAAAAAGAAGAATTGATTCTTTTACCTGTCATGAGACAGATATTATCCGATAATAAGTTGTATAAAATCTATAATGAGTGTCTAGAAATCGGATTTGTTTTTAGCAACGAATCTCATGAAAAGATTAAATTAGAAGAAAAAGATAATTTTGAAGGCTATTTTACTAGTAGAACAGGTAAAGTACCATTCAAGGAATTAATAGCGATGTTAAACCATCTACCTTTTGATATAACATTTGTTGATAAAGACGATGTTGTTTTGTATTATAATGACAATAAAACCAGGCATTTTCCAAGAACACCTTCAGTGATAGGACGTCTGGTAAAAAATTGTCATCCTCCTAAAAGCGTAGAGATAGTAGAAGCTATCATCAGCGATTTCAAAGCGAAAGAAAAAGACTTTGAAGATTTTTGGATCAATTTCAAAGGTGAGTTGCTTTACATTTCTTATTATGCGGTTAGAGACGATGAGGGAGAATACTTAGGTATATTAGAAGTATCTCAAGATATTACTAAATTCTTCACCATCAGTGGCGAAAAAAGATTGAGAGATAGATAAATAATCAAAGGTTCTAGATTTGTTTTGTCAGTTTAAATATGCTATAATAAGATGATGACTTTGGTCATCGTTTTTTCATTAAGGAGTGATTGGATTGAAAAATATCGGAAAAACACCGCTTATTAGAGCGGAAAATATTGAAAAAATACTAGGAATAAAAAAAATATACTTTAAACTGGAGGGAAATAATCCGACCAGAAGTAAATACGACAGAATAGCTGAAGTTATTGCAAAAGCAGCTCAAGTCAAGAAAAAAAATGCGATTATTATCGATGGTGAGAAACGACTTTTAAGAGCAATGAATTATATTTGCAAGCAAGAAAATATTCTATTGCTTGTGCCAAAATATAAAAATGATAAATGGAAAGAAAAGATAGTTGATAAAGATCAATTAATCGATTTATCTGGTGTAAAAAAGAATGACCTTTTTGAAGTTATAAAAAATCTAGCGCTAAGCAATCAAGCTTTTTCGGTAGACGAAAACTCATATAAACAATTATCGTTAATTGCTAATGAACAAATAGCTGAAGAGATTCATCTTCGCTATCAAGATGAGATTGATAGTGTATTCTATCATAGTGATGTAGAAACAAGTTATCATGCTTATCAAAATGTATTTTTGAAGAAGCATTTATTAACAGGAGAAAAACTTCCTAAAATTTATGGTTCGAATACCAACAATAACCAAGTTTATCCTGAAGAAAATATAGTAGTAATTGATGAAATATTATTAGTTGAAGCGACTACCCTTTTACAAAAATACGAACATCTTAAAGTTAAACAAAAAGACGTCGCTCCGTTCGCAGCTTTTTTAAAAAGTTTAAGAGCTGGACAAATAAGTGAAGGAAGACATATTATTGTTTTAGATACAGCTAGAAGTAGAATCAATATTAATCAAATCACTGATTTTTCAACTCTTTCCAAACACGAATTAGTTGATTACGTTGATACTTACTTGGACAGATATTCCGATTCAAAAACGGAAACTTTAGAAGCGATTGAACTAGCTGTTGAAAATGGATATATCTTGACAGCGTCAAGAGGAGAAGAAATCGATGGTGTATTAGTTATAGTCCATATGGGATTTGAAAAGTTTATTCCAACTTATCATTTAGCTTACATTGGCATCAATCCCAACAGTAAAGGCCGTGGCCTTGGTTCTGAGTTGATAAAAGAAGCTATCAACTTAACAAACGGTAATATTTCCTTGCATGTTGATTTAGATAATAAGAATGCTAAAAGGTTATATAAAAAAATGGGATTTGCCCACGTTTATGACCGAATGATCTATCAAAGAACAGAAAAATAGTATTTTTAGTGTTTTTTAATTAATTTTAGAGTATAATAATTTCGGTGAATATTTATGATTAAAACAGATTTTTTTAGAAGTATCAGTTATCTTGTAATCTTAAGTATTATTACAACAGTAATTTGGTACTTCGGTCTAGAACATATTAGTATACCGGTCTTTGCCGGTATAGCTATTGCAATTCTCATCGTCAATAAAAATGGTATCGCAGTTATACCATTTTTTCTCAATATTCTCTTTATGATTAGTCAGACTGAATGGTCATTGAGTTTGATTCCCAATTACTTATTTATTGTACCGATTGCTTTGATACTTGGTTTCATCATTCATGTTATTAGATTTAGACCATCAACCTTCTTTAATGGAAAGTTGACAAAACCATTATTATTATTGTTCTTATCAATGCTTTTGACTATGTATACGATAGATTCTATCAGTCTTATCTATGCTTTTTACTTTGTAATCGGACTTTTCTTCATGTTTGTTTATTTTTTCTTTAGAAGTTCGCTTACAGGTGATAATTTAAAATATCTGATTAGACTATTCGCAATTACTGGGATTATGATATCAATTCAAGTACTAATCTTCTACTTAAGAGTCGATGATGTTGTAACCGCATTAAAAACAAAAAACCTTGATTTAGGTTGGGGTATATCAAATTTCGTTGCTACTTATTTAATTATCTTTATTTCAGCCATGTTTTACTTTATTAAAAAGTATAAATTTCATATTTTTTGGGTAATTGTCGCTGCATTTGAAATACTAGCTTTGGTTTTCACGCTTTCACGCGGTGGAGTTTTGGCTTTTTCAATTACTTTTATATTCTTGTTATTTTATCTTTTCTATGGATACGAACATAAAGTTAAAATGGCAATCAATCTAGCAGTTGCTTTGCTAATACTAGCTTCCTTTGTTTATTTCAAAATTGATTATTTTATTACGATATGGGAACGTTTATTTGCTGATTTCTTCGCTGATAACGGTCGTTTTGATTTATGGGTAGAAGCATTTCAAAAATTTAAAGCTCATCCGTTATTTGGATCAGGTTTGTTTGCTAGGGTCAGTGATGATTATTTTGGCTTTTATCATAACACGATTATTCATACAGTCGCTACTTTAGGTTTAGTTGGTTTAATCTCTCTTATTTGGCAGTTTGTAGTAATTATCAAGATTTTCGTCCATAAACTCACTCTAGAGAAAACGATATTGTTTATCGCCTTAATTGGCGCTAACATTCATGGTATGGTTGACAATGTCTATTATATGCCTCAATTTATGATTATCTTCTTTATCATCATAGCTGCGGTTGAAAACCATGATGAAGCTTTGTTGGAGGTAGAAGTCAAATGAAATCAGAAAAAAGAATGTTTATTTCATTTGTCCTAAATTTAATTTTTACAATCTTTGAGTTTATCGGCGGACTTTTAACCAATTCAATAGCTTTACTATCAGACGCTGTCCATGATGCTGGCGACTCCATTTCGATGGGTGTTGCCATTTATTTAGAGAAAAAGTCAAAACAAGCTAAAGATTTTAAATACACTTTCGGATATTATCGTTTTTCACTATTAGGCGGTTTATTGACATCGATAATTTTGATAGTTGGATCAACTATCGTAATCATCGAAACATTTAAAAGATTATTTAATCCTGAAACTATCGATGCGCAATTAATGATTTATTTTGCGGTAGTTGGTGTGATAGTTAACGGAACAGCCGCAATTATTGCCGCAAAAGGTAAGTCACACAATGAAAAAGTAATTTCTTTACACTTATTGGAAGATGTTTTTGGTTGGGTCGCTTTATTAATTGCCGCAATTCTGATGAATTTCTTCGATATCAAGATTCTTGACGCCTTACTATCACTTCTATTCAGCATCTTTATTGTTTTTCATGTTATTAAAAACTTGAAGTCGATTCTTGAAGTTTTTCTCGAAAAAGTTCCTACAGGTTTTTCAATTAATAAAATTAGAAATGAACTAACTAAAATTGAATACGTGAAAAATATTCATCATGTACATCTGTGGTCTATAGAAGGGAACATCCCTATTGTTACACTTCATGCAAGACTAAGTCATAAAGTAAGTATTGAAGAATCTGCTGAGATTATGAATGAGATGCGAAAAACTTTAACAGATTTAGGAATCCAACATTCAACCATTCAAATCGAATACTTTGACAATCAATGTGATGATTTAGAATGTGATGAAATAGAAGTTACAAATCATCACCATCATCATTAAACTATTTAAATAACTAAATATGGTGTATAATAATATTGTAAGTAAAGGAAGTGATTTTTATGAATCTTTTTATTCAACAAATTGAAATGCCTAAAATTAGACTGGCGTATACCATCGCTACTAATTATAAAGATGCCCATATGCAAATTGAAAACTATCTTCGATTGGGAAACATCCAAATCCAAAAAGCAAAACTATATCACGCAGAAATAAGAACAATGAATAGTAAAGTTGTATTTCTCTATACTGAAGCTCTCGAAGATAATATTGATTATGATAAAACAGAAATTCAAATTCTTACAGTAGAAGCAGGTCACTATTTAACATTAAAGGTTGAAAAACATTTATATCAAGATATGCTTTTCGAAGATAAAGAGTTACAAAATCATTTCAATAAAGAAATTGACGACTATTGCAAATTACATGATGTCACACAACACATGCCGGCTTTTCCGTACCTAGCCTTTTCAACCGACGGGAAAGAACAATTATATTTTCCAATTAAAAAAAATAAAGCAGATTAGTCAATCGACTTTCTGCTTTTATTTTATTATTAATTATCTGTTTTGTTGCATTGGAAATCCATCTGATTGATAATGATGGTGAAAAGATTTTTGATATTCTCTTCCTGCTCTATTAGGAGACATGCTATAACTATAAACAACTTCTCCAGTTTCAGGGTCAGTTTCGGCTGTTAATCTGACAACACCTTCTTCACCTTCTTCACCATTTATTATTTCATAAACGATATGAATATACTTGATGTTTTCTTCAGTTCTTATGTTAAACATATAACTTGCATAATTATCTCCATCAGTAAATTCAAGTTTTAAGTGAAGGCGATTATCTCTTGTGAACATCATAACTTTTGATTCGTTGACGATTTCACCATTTTCAACTAATTTGAAGAAGAATTTTTCACGGTCACGATCAGTAACATCGTTTTGATAATTTACCATCACATAATTTTCTTCATCAATATAAGATCTCAAACGATAAATTTCTTGTTGGCTGTTGACAACTTTCTTGCCTTCGATGTTATAAGTAACATCTCCATAAATTAAGACACCTTCAAGTCCTTGCGCTACTAAATTATCATCTTCATCTTCAAAATGAAATCTTCTTGTTTGTGTTCCTTCAGATTCTTCTGAATAAGTACTAGTAGCAATTTCTTGACTTTCTTCTTCAAGATTAAATTCATTGTAGTAGAAGACATAACTTACTTCTTCACCATTAATATTGATAACAGTATAAATAGTTTTGTATTCATATAATTCATTATCTGAAGTTTCAGAAACTACATCAAGATTATCATCGCCTAAAAACAAATCCATCATTTCTACATAATAATCAATATTTTCAACTTCTGCAGTGATAATTGGTTCTTCGGTTTCACCTTCAGCTAATGGTAAATAAGCTGTTTCTTCAACGTTAATTTCACTATAGCTTAATAAGGCAGTAGAACTTAATGCCTGCAAAGTGAATAATTGTTCTTCTGATTCAATTTCAATTTCATTAGTTTGATCACAACCGATAAACAAAAATCCGATTGAGATTGCTAGTAAAAATAATACAACTTTTTTCATAATTTAAATCCTCCTTATGTTTTCTTACTAATTATACGGATGAACCCTGATATTTATTGGGATTTTTTTAAATAATTGTCCCAAATCTAGGGTTATCGTTGTTCATATGATTAGAAAATGGTCTTCGCGGTTGATTGATAGGGCCATTATTGCCTAAAACATAGCAATATTTATAGCCGTTAATCTGTTGATCGAATTCTAAATTAACTTTAAACTCGCCATTAATCTGTCTTTGTGATTCTTCAATTTCATAATCAACTTCTAGCTCATCTAGATTATTTAAATATCTTCTTTGAATATATAGGTTGATTGATAGTCCGTTTTTATTGATTCTTGTTCTTACTTGGATACTGTTTTGAACTTTATAAATTTCTAGACTGTTTTCCATAATTTTTTCGCCATTTTGGTATAGATTATATCTGAATTGTTGTTGGCTAGAAGTGGAATTGTCATCTACTAAAATATAATTGTTTTCATCAATATTTATTTTAATTTGATTTTGAGCTTTTTCAAACAAATAAACTTGATTAGAAAATTCAATTTTACCGCTAATCGTTTCATCAATTTGGTTATAATAAACCCTATAGGTTAATTCGTTTTTAGCCAAATCTGAAGAGGTATACTTAAATGCATATGCATAATTTGGGTCATCAGATTCAAAAGTTTGATACTTTATTGAATCATTGTTATTTAAAATAGTTTCCATTAAATGAATATAAGGATTGATTTCTCCGATATAATCATCAATATCTAAACTTTCGGTTGTCAGTGCGTTCAACGGAATACTTTCTGTGTCACCTGAATAACTCATTTCAACGAGATTGTTTTCATCCAGCAACACCGCACCAGTTATTGTTTGGAAACCTAAAATTTCAATATCTGATTCCAATGGTGTATTTGAATTGCTAATTGGCGAAAAGAAAGTATTGTAAACGAAGAAACCAGTAACCAATAACACGATACTTGTAACAGCAAGTCTAATACTTTTTGCAAAATTAAAACTAAAATGTTTTCTTTCTTGAGGTTCAATTACAATATTTTTTAAATTAATGCGACTTAAAACATCAGGCATTTCTTCTATAGTAGCCTTATTAATTCTTGAGATTATTTCTTTTTCTTTCATTTTTCCACCTCCACCTCTAGATAATTTTGTAGGGTCTTTATTGCTTTGTTGTATAGCCAAAGTACAGTGCCTAAAGGTTTTTCAACAACCTTGGCTATATCTTTAAATTTCATATCGTCAACGGCTCTTAGTAAAACGATTTGTTTTTCAAGATCATCCAAAGGTTTAACCAAATCCATAACAGTATATGTTACAGCTTCAGTCTTTAGGTTATCATGATAATATGATTGTTCTATTGGATCATAAACAGTTTCATTATGAAATTTACGGTAATAATCTAAAGCAGTATTCTTGGCTATCTGCAGTAACCAAGCGTAAAAATTTCTTCCTTTTTTATATTGACGGATTTTTTCAACCATCTTTATATAAGTATCTTGCATCAAATCTTCAGTAGCTGCTTTATTTTTAACAATCGAGATAATTATTGAAAAAACGCCTTTTTTCGTATTTTCATAAATTACCCGAAAGGCTTCATTATCTTTTTCAATTAATAAGTCGATAT
>JAVVFA010000044.1:0-9613 GCA_032251215.1 Candidatus Izemoplasmatales bacterium | reverse complement strand
TTAATAGTTTCCACAGATTATCAAATAAAGTTAATTAATATTTTATCAAACAATAGTTATGGGGAAAGCACTCAAACAAGGCTTTTACAAATTAAAATACTAAAAGATTTAATTAAGGAAAATTTTTGTTTATCTTACTTGTAAATTAAAAATCCAATAACGATAGCTGCAATACCAAAACCTAATACAAACAATGTAGTACCTAGTTTACCCAAATACTTTTCAAAGATTTGCATCTTTTTTATGTTCATAATAAACGGTGGTCTTAATGCAGCAATCAGAACACAAATAATGCCATAAACAATTAAAATAATTCCTAATACTTCCATAAATATTTCCTCCTATAAATTACTTCTTTTTGAATATATCTTCATAAATAAAGTCACAAAAATTAAATTATAAATTACACCAAGAATGAAATAAACGATTAAAGTAAAATTAGCTTCAATAGAAGTTATCAGTTCCATCTGAATCATTCTCGCCGACCAAAATCCTGGTGCGAAAACTAAGAATACTTCTTGCCATGATTGTACGAAAAAGGCAATAACTGGAAAAGCTAATATAAGAGCACTCATCTTCATAATCACAAATCCTTCAACTTTATTGTCAGAAAAAGAATTAACGATCAAAGCAATTCCCGGAGCTTGCATAGCTCCTACTAACGAAATCATCAAGATTACCCAAAATGACGAATCGGGTAAAAATCCAGTCGCTAGAATAATTACTAAAGTCGCAATGAAACCGAAAATAAAACTTACTATTAATTTAACCATCACATAAGTTTTTACTGATATTGGTGTTACTTTTAAACTCATTAATACTGAGTCATCCTTATCATCTAGAAGAGTAAAAGCTGACAAAGCACCAAAGATAAATCCTGTCATTAGTATCAATAACATCGCAACTATTTCCGGTAGTAAGTTTCCTGGCGCTACTATTTCCTTAAGATAAGGAATTAAGAAGTAACCAGCAACTCCAAGTATAATCGGATACACTCCGAAAAACACATACATTCTATCTCTAGAAATGTTTCTTAACTCAGCTTTTATAACTGTTTTTAACATTTCAATCACACTCCACTAATTGATACTGCATAAGCATTGAATTTTGGGACAATTAAGAATTTATAAGTCGTTAATCCGCCGATAACTAAATATCCTAAACTAAAATAGTATTTCCAGTCTAAAGTCACACCTCTAAATCCACCTTTAATAATTTCTTGCGCTGCTTGAATAGGATTAAGCAAGAGAATATACTCCCAAACGTCTGCCTTTAATACACCAAAACCGTATAAAGCAGAAGGTAGCAAAAGTGCAAACATCAGTAACATTAAATTTGTCAACATCGTCGTAAAATCTTTTTGATAATACGATAACAATAATCCCAATCCGGTAAAAACAGCAGTAACTAAAATAATCGCAATAAACATTAATATATAATTTACCTCTACATCTTTTATAAAGATGAAAACGATAATAATCAAACTAGTCGAAAATAAATTATGAATCGTATTAGCAATTATCTTTGAAAGAATAATTTCTTGATTTGTCACTGGTGTAACTAACACAGATGACAAAGTTGATTCTTTCTTTTCAAAAAACATCACGCTACCAATATACATCAAACTCATCATCGTTGCGTCCACAAGAATCAAGAAAGGCAGAAGTGTATTAAAGATTACCGAATCCACAAAGAATAAAACTACTCCCCAAACTAGTGCGATAAAGACGCTGATAAAGACAACATTATATTTATGAAGCCTTAACAACTCACCTTTAATCAATAAGGTTAAACGATTAGTTTTCATCGGCTAACTTCACCCCGGTTACTTTAATAAATATATCTTCAAGCGTTGTCTCACCACTGTGAATAGTTTCGATTTCTTTAGTGGTCAAAATTTCAATAAATTCCTTATTTTTACCGATTTCCTGTTTAGGAAATTCTTTTTTTACGGTTCCACCATTTTCTTGATATTCAACCATAACAACACTTTTACCATATCTAATTTTTAAGTTTCTCGGTGAATCAATTTCTTTGATTTCACCATTGACGATAAAAGCAACTCGATCACATAATTGATCAATATCAGCCATAATATGAGAAGTAATGAACACTGTTCCTCCAGCTGCTCTAAACTCTCTAATCATATCCTTTAATATCATTGCATTAGTAGGATCTAGTCCATTAGTTGGTTCATCAAGGAAAAGCATTTTCGGATTATTAAGCAAAGCTCTAACTAAGTTTAATCTTATCTTCATTCCTTTAGAATAAGTTCCAACTAATTCATCTTTATATTCCCATAAACCAACTCTTTTCATCAAACTTTCGATATCAGCGTTATTTTTATATAACTTTAAAAAGAAATTGATATTTTCCATTGCTGTCATTTTCGAAAAGTGAATTGGCATTTCAAAACTAACACCGATATCTTCATAGAATTCATTAGTATAATCTTTTAAGTCTTTACCTTTATAAAGTATTTTTCCGCGATAATCTTCCAAAATTTTAATAATTATTTTTTGAGTCGTACTTTTCCCAGCGCCACTAGGTCCTAAAAAGCCAAAGATTTCGCCTTCCCTGATTTCGAAGTTTATTTTTCTAATAACATCTTCTTTATTGTTATTGTATTTAAACTTTAAGTCCTCTACTTTAAACATAAGTTTATCCTTTCAACACTCCCTGTTCGATTATTTTTAAAACTTGATTATTTCGTTCTAACATCTTTTGATATGATTCATCCTGGTAATTCATATCCAACTCTTCAACAGCGATATTCGTTGTTAATTGTACGATGATTTTCGCAAAAGTTCTTGTATCAATATCTTCTTTGATTAATCCTTTAGTCTTGTCTTTATCAATTAAATTTGCGTATATATCCTCAGCTATCTTGATATTATCAGACATTAATTTATCGTAAATTTCGTTTTTATTTTTCAGCAAATGATCGAGAATTTTAACGTATTGAGGAAATTTTAAAGCGAACTTGACACCATCATCATAAAGCTTTCGGACTAAATCTAAAAAATTTAGTCCTTCATAATTGCTTAAGGTGTCTTGCAAGAACTTCATTTTTTCATTTCTTATGATATCAATTAAGTACAAATACAAATCTTCTTTATCAGTGAAATACTGATAGAAACTTCCTCTAGGTATTTTCGCGTGTTTTATGATATCGGAAATTTGTACTTGTTCGTACTGTTTTTCCGAAAATTCATCAATCGCAGCTTTAATAATTCTTGCCTTTTTTTCTATTTCTAAATTTAAAAAAGTACTTGTTGGCACATCTACACCTCCTATATGACAACCGTGTCATGTAATAATATTACACCGCTGTTTAAACTTTGTCAACTATATATGACAACATTGTCACATTTTTTATTAAAAAAAGACACTTTTTTACTTAAGTGTCTTAATATATTTATCAATTCTTTGCGCCGATTCTTTACCAGCACCCATTGCCAAGATAACAGTAGCAGCACCAGAAACAATATCACCACCAGCAAAAACTCCGGGAATTGAAGTCTGATAATCATTAACTATAATTCTTCCCCAATCATCAACTTGTAAATTAGGAGTCGCTTTTTTTATAATCGGATTTGGACTCTGTCCAATGGCAATGATCAAGTTATCGACATCAATAATTTGGTATTCATCGGTTGGAACCGGTCTTTGTCTACCGGAAGCATCCTTTTCACCTAAAACCATAACTTGACATCTGATTTTTTTAATCTCATAAGCTTCACCGATAATTTCTACCGGATTAAGCAATAATTTAAAAATAATTCCTTCATCAATCGCATGATGAACTTCCTCAAGTCTTGCCGGTAAAGCCTCCATGTTTCTACGGTAAACGATATAAACATTTTCCGCTCCTAAACGTTTAGCGGTTCTAGCCGCGTCCATTGCGACGTTACCGCCACCGATTACAGCTACAGTTTTACCAATTTTAATCGGAGTGGCTGTTAGAGGGAAATTATTGGCTCTCATCAAGTTGACTCTAGTAAGGAATTCATTGGCGTAGTAAACGCCATTTAAGTTTTCTCCCTTAATACCTAAAGAACTAGGTAAACCAGCTCCAGAACCGATAAAAACAGCCTTATAATCATATTCTTTAAACAACTGTTCAATCGTTAATGTTTTACCAATAATAACATTCTTAAAGAAATTGATTCCTAATTCTTCTAAACGCTTTATTTCTGTATCAACAATTGACTTCGGCAATCTAAATTCAGGAATTCCGTATTTTAGTACCCCGCCAAATTCATGTAAAGCTTCATAAACATCAGTAGTATAACCCAATCTTCTAATTGCCGCAGCGCAAGCTAGTCCGGCAGGACCACTACCGACAATCGCTACTTTTTTATGATTTTCAACAATATTTTCTTTTTTTAAAAAATTATTTTCTAGGCTAAAATCACCTAAAAACCTCTCTAAAGCTCCAATTGATACACTTTCAAACTTAATACCTAAAACGCAAGCGCCTTCACATTGAGTTTCTTGAGGACACACTCTTCCGCAGATTCCCGGAAGGATGTTATCATGATAAATTGTGCAATAAGCATCTTCGAATTTATCATTTAGGATTTGTTTGATGAAAAGTGGAATATCAATATTAACTGGACAAGCTGTAACACAACGAGGATTTTTACAATCTAGGCATCTTGAAGCTTCAAGTTTAACTTGTTTAATATCAAAACCAAGTGCCACTTCAGAGAAATTGTGTTTTCTTATATTGGCATCAAGTTCAGGCATCTTAATACGATTAATCATGATTGTCTCCTAGCCTTAAATTACAGATATGTTCCTCAGATTTATAATATCTTTGTCTTTCCATAAGTTCATCAAAATCGATGCCTTCACTATCAAAATCCGGACCGTCAACACAAGCGAAATAAGTTTTTCCGTTGATGCTAACTCGACAATTGCCGCACATACCTGTACCATCAATCATAATTGGATTTAATGATACGTCAGTCAGTAAGTTATATTGTTTGTTCATAGCTACAACGTTCTTCATCATAATTAAAGGTCCAATCGCAATAGCTAAATCATACGTTTGTTTTTCTAATAACCCAGCTAATACATTAGTGACGAATCCTTTTGTCCCTAGTGATCCATCATCAGTTGCGATATAAACATTTTCACAAAAACTTTTAAACTTATCAAGTAATATTAGATGCTCTTTATCTTGAGCCCCTATTATTAAATCAATCTTTGTGCCTTGATTTGCATATGCTTTTAACTGAGGATATAAAGGAGCAGCCCCAACACCACCAGCGACTGCGACTAAAGTTTTTACCTTCTTTATTTTAGCAGCGAGACCCAAAGGGCCGACAACATCTTCCAATGAGTCACCAATATTCTTCTTGCTGATCATCTTTGTGGAAAACCCTATTTTTTGAGAAATTATCGTAACATTTTCCTCATCATTTTCAACGACGGTTAAAGGAATCCTTTCACCGTCTTTATCCACTCGGACAATTAAAAAATTTCCTGGTAAAGTATTTTTTGCTACTAAAGGCGCCTTTATGACATATAAATCTACATCTTTATTTAAAGCCTTTTTTTCAATTATTTCATACATTATCTTCATTCCTCATCAATGTTTAATTAGTAATTATTATAACATTAAAACCGTATTATAAAAATAAAAAGTAGATAAATTCTCTACTTAATAAGTCCTTTCATTGCCGATATAGAAAAGGGCTAAAGTATTTACCCCAGAGTGTGCTCCAATTACTGGACCGATATGGTTAATTAAAAATTGTTCTTCTTTAAGTCCTAATCTTTCGATGATATGGTTTTTAACATAAATAGCATCATCTAAACAATCTCCATGTGAAATATAAACCATCTCGTTATTATCTTTATCAACTGTTTCTTCCATACGACTAATCAAATTATTTAAAGATTTAAAACGTCCTCTTGCTTTACCATAAACTTTTAACTCACCTTTCATATTAACATGTAATAAAGGCTTGATATTTAGTAAATTACCAAAAACTAAAGAACTAGCCGATAATCTACCACCTCTTCGTAAATGGCCTAAATCACTAACAGTAAATAAATGACAAACTTTAGTCTTAATATTTTCAACATATTCAACCACTTCATCAAGAGTTTTGCCTGCCAACCGTTTTCTAGCTGCTAAAGTAACCAATAAACCTTGTCCCATTGAAGCTGCGAGAGTATCTAAACAGATTATTTTACGATCAGGAAATGTTTCTTCAAGCTCTTTTTTAGCGATTATACTAGAATTATAAGTTCCAGATAAGGCACTAGAAAAACTTAAGTAAAGGACATCTTCACCTTTCTTTAAACTAGGCGTCAAAACTTCAATAAAATCATTAGGATTCAATTGAGCAGTAGAAGCAGTGTTTTCTTCTCTTAAAAGATTATAAAAATCAACAGGACTTATTTCTCTATTATCTAAATAATTAGCATACTCTTTGCCTTTAACCGTTACTTTTAAAGGCATTACCTCAAGTTCTAATTCCTTGGCTAATTTATTAGGTAAATCAACGCAAGAATCGGTAAATATTTTATAACTCATCTTTTATTTCCTCCTTATAATTACTCAATCACATATAATACTTTATCAAAATTTGGCTAAGTTGTCAATAAACTGTCCATAACCGATAAAAAAAAGTTATTTATTTGTCTAAATAGAAAATTTTTTGTATAATATTTACGAGGTGGAAAACTATGAAATCATATAAAATTACTGATGGTGTTTACTGGGTCGGAACTATAGATTATGATTTAAGAGTTTTTGATATCATAATGGATACAGAATTTGGATCAACTTATAATTCTTATCTAATAGTCGGTAGTGAAAAAACAGCTATAATTGATACCGCTAAAGAACCATTTAAAAAAGAATTTTTTGAAAGAATCAACGATATTATCGATGTTAAAAATATCGATTATTTGATTGTAAATCACGCTGAACCTGATCATTCAGGTTGCGTTGAATATGTCTTAGAAAAAAATCCTGATATTGAAATCTATGGATCAGTTCCAGCGTTTATAAATCTTAAAGAAATTGTTAATAACAATACCTTTAAGTTTCATAAAGTCAAAGAGGGAAAAACACTCGACTTAGGAAACAAAACTTTAGAATTTACTTTACAACCAAATCTACATTGGCCAGACACAATGTTTACTTACTTAAAAGAAGATAACATTCTCTTTACTTGTGATTTCTTCGGCGCTCATTATGCGTTCGATGGTGTGACATCAAATGCTTTAAAAAATACTAAAGACTACGACCGCAGTTTAAAAGAATATTTTGATGCAATTATGTCACCATTCATGCCAAGTGTTAGAAGAGGTATTAACAAGGTAAAAGAATATAATCCTAGAATAATCGCAACTTCTCATGGAGCAGTTTTGGAAAAAGATTATGTTGAAAAAGCAATTGGTCTTTATGAATCGTGGGCTCAAGAACAAAAAAATGATATACATTTAGTAGTTATTTTGTTCGCAAGTGCTTATAATTATACAAGGACAATGGCAGAACTTATTAAGCGAGCAATTGAAGAGGAATTTGATAAAAAGGTAAATGTTGAATTACATGATTTGATTAAAGCCGACATTGATAATGTAGTAAAACGGATCAAACAATCCAATGGCTTTTTAATCGGTTCAGCGACTATCGTAAGAGATACTGTAGAAACGGTTTGGGAAATTTTAGCCAAGCTTAACTATGAAGCTTTAAAAGGAAAAACGGCAACTGCATTTGGTTCCTATGGTTGGAGCGGTGAAGCAGTTGACAATATCATTCAAAGGTTGGAACAACTGAAAATGAAACCATTACCTGGATTAAAAATCAAGTTCAAGCCGTCAAAGTCTAAAGAACAGGAAATCCTTGAATTTGGGAAAAATTTTGCACAAGAATTAAAGAAAAAATAAAAAAAGTTGTGATTGTTTCACAACTTTTCTTCTTCATCAAATTGAAATTGAACAGGTTCAATATCTTCAAGACTTTCAGACATTTTATCAATGAATAATATTCCCAACAAATGATCATATTCATGTTGAAAGACAATTCCTGGATACCCTGATAACTTTAAAGTAGTTTCTTTAGTTTCTCCAGTCTTTAGATCCACAAGATTAACTCTAGCTTTAATCTTTTTATGTCTTTTAACTAGTCCGGTAGTTTCCTCATCTACTGATAAGCAACCTTCACCGTCAGGCAGATATGTAAGAGTTTCAGAATAAGAGATAATCTTAGGGTTAACTACCGCATATTGATGTATTACTTCATGAAATTCATCAAAAGTTTTCATGCAAAACATTTTTAAGGATTTATTGATTTGCGGAGCCGCCAATCCGACAGACGGTCTTAAACTATATTTTTCGACCATTTCTTCGTCTTGTGAGTTTTCAATATACTCCATCATCTCTCTTAAAATATTTAGATTTTCTTTTGATAAAGGAAGATCAACTAACTTAGCTCTTAGTCTCAAAGTCGGATGTCCATCCATAATTATATCTTTGTTTAATAACATAATATCACCGAAATTATTATATCACTAGCGGCTGAAAAAATAAAGAATAATAGACTTTAAACTTTTGATTTTTAAATGTTATGTGTTATAATTAAGAAGTAAAATATAGATTGTTAGAGGTTAATATGATTAAGAGAAAAGGAATTATTGTTTATTTTCGCCACAAGAAGATTGTAAACAAAATAAAAGAAATGGGAATAAATGTCACATACATAAGCGACGCTTTAAGATACTTAACGGGTTATGTCGATGAAGACAAATATGATGAAGTCTATAATAGTCTAAAAAATCATCGTTTAGTTAAAAAAATTGAACCTTCAAAACAAGAAATGGAAGCACTAAATTTTACAATTTAAAAATATTATAGTCTGTCAATAAAAAACACTTGACAGGCTATGTTTTTTTTGTTATAATTTAACCCGGAAATTAACAAGGAGGATGATATATTATGGTAAAATTAAGATTACAAAGATTTGGGACGACTAAAAGACCTTTTTACCGCATCGTAGCTGCGGATGCCAGAAAAACTAGAGATGGAAGATATTTGGAAATTGTTGGTACTTATGAACCTACAAAACAACCGGCATCTTTTGAAATCAATAACGAATTGGCTAAAAAATGGTTACACGCAGGTGCTCAACCAACTGACACTGTAAAAAGCTTATTCAAAAAAGCCGGAATAATGAGCGAATTTCTATCTGAAAAGAATAGTAAGTAGAAGGTTATTATAATGGCTGTTAATTTTGAGAAACTAGTATTTGACTTGGTGACGCCATTGGTTATTCATCCAGAAGATTTGTTGGTTAAGAAATTTTCTGAAGATGAAAATTCTATTACAATCCAGGTACTAGTAAACCAAGAAGACTTGGGTAGAGTAATTGGTAAAGGTGGAAAAATTGCTAATGCAATTAGAACCATTGCTTATGCCGCTGCTTCTAAACAAGGAAAAAGAGTAAAAATCGATATCGATTCATTTGAATAAAATGGAAAATAAACTAATCGCTGTCAGTGCTTGTTTAATCGGAGTTAATTGTAAATACAACGGTAAGAACAATCTTAACTATCAAGTTACAGATTATCTTCAAGGAAAAGAAGTCATC
>JAVVFA010000043.1:0-9694 GCA_032251215.1 Candidatus Izemoplasmatales bacterium | reverse complement strand
TACTGATAAGTTTATAAAGGGTAATGATTACGATTATAATTATGTTTCAACTTATAAGGAAATAGATAATAATATCACATTTATGCAACTAGAAATTAAAGAAGATGAAACTTTGTTGAAGCTTTATAATTTATTTGAGGAAGATGTAGATATTCCATTACCTTTCTATACTCATTATGGCATATTCATTATGATATTTATCCTTATAGGAATTTTTGTTCCTGTTACAGATGACATTAAGTATGTAACTTATATTAACTTTTCTTCAGTTAATAAGAAAAACGATTAAGACTAATTTATTAAATAAAAAAAACTGGCTAATTTGTGAAATAAAATTACCAGTTTTTTATTTTAAAGGGTTGAATTGATTTTTTCTCATTTTTTCTTTATAAACTTTCTTTTTCTTCGGAATAGGATCATAACCGCCGTTTGAAAGAGGATTGCATCTTAAGATTCTCCATAAAGAAAGAATTGAAGCGATAAAAAAATTATAGTTTTTATATGCATCTATTGCATAATTTGAGCATGAAGGATGATACCTACAAGTAGGATTTTTATATTTTGTAGCTTGTTGATACTTTTTAATTAAATTAATAAGAGTTTTTTTCATAAAGATACCTCTAGAGATAATGATATCATATTTTATTATATAAGTCATTAAATTTACAGTTACCCTTAACTAACCAATTAAGAAATGTAAAATATTTACACTTATTGATAAAATAGACTGTTTTAGCCAATATTATCTTGTTAATAATTTTTCATTATGGTAAAATATATGTAATTTGAAATGGAGGGAAAAAAATGAGAAAAATATTTGGTTTAATTACATTATCATTATTCGCTTTTGCTTTCGTTGGTTGCGGTGGAACTACAACTACAGCAGCACCAACAACTGCAGCGACAACAACAGAAGAAGCAGGATTTGAAATTGCATTGGTTACTGACGTTGGAAACATCGATGACAAGTCATTCAATGAAGGGACTTGGAATGGTGTTGTAGAATATGCTACAGCAAATAACAAGACTTACGCTTACTATCGTCCAACTGAAGATAGCAAAGCGGCAAGAATCGAAGCTATGGAAGCTGCTATCAATAATGGTGCAAAAGTCGTTGTTTGTCCAGGATACTTATTCGAAGAAGCTATTTATCAAATGCAAACACAATATCCAGACGTATACTTCCTATTATTAGATGGACAACCTCATGCTGGGGATTATAACTATGTAACAGAAGACAATACACATAACGTTCTTTATCAAGAAGAACAAGCTGGATTCTTTGCAGGATATGCTGCAGTTAAAGAAGGATACAGAAGTTTAGGTTTCGTTGGCGGTATGGCTGTTCCTGCAGTTGTTCGTTACGGATATGGATTTGTTCAAGGTGCTGAATACGCAGCTGATGAACTTGGTTTAGCTGCTGGTGCAGTAACAATCAAATATCATTACGCAGATGTTTTCTGGCCTGATACAGACTTAGAAACTAAGATGGATTTATGGTATACTGCTGGTACAGAAGTTGTGTTCGCTTGTGGTGGAGGACTATATATTAGTGTTGTCGCTGCAGCTGAAAGATCTACTTCTGGAGTAGTTATCGGTGTTGACGTGGATCAAAAAGCAGAATCTGATTTAATTATCACTTCAGCTATGAAAGCATTGACTTTATCAGTAGTAGAAGCTTTAACAGAATTCTACGATGCAGGTATGCAATGGCCTTCAGCTTTAGCTGGTCAAACAGCTTTGCTAGGCGCTGCAAGCGATGGTGTTGGTTTACCAACAAACACAGAAGCTTGGAGATTTGAAAACTTTACAGTTGCTCAATACGAAGCTATTTATGCATTAGTAGCTGATGGTACAGTAATTGTTAGTCCAGCTATTGATGTTCAACCTACAGTTACTCTAGTAACAGTAAATTACGACGCATAAAACAAGAAAAATCATTTCTTAGAAAAGGGTAAAAACCCTTTTCTTTTTTTGTGTTTTTTTGAAAATAAATATGGTATAATACCATTATAAAAAATTGCTTAATAAAATTTATATATACCGGGGGTTTGAATGGATAATTATATTATTGAAATGAATAACATCAGGAAAGAGTTTCCTGGAGTTGTCGCTAACGATGATGTTACACTTAAACTAAAAAAAGGCGAAATACATGCTTTATTGGGAGAAAATGGTGCTGGTAAATCAACATTGATGAGCATTCTTTTTGGTCTTTATACTCCTGATAAAGGAGAAATTAGTAAAAATGGAGAAGTTGTGAATATAAAAAATCCGAATGATGCAAATGATCTCGGAATTGGAATGGTTCACCAACACTTTAAACTAGTTGAAGTTTTCACTGTTTTGGAAAATATCATTTTGGGAGCCGAACCAACAAATTTAGGGTTTTTAACAACTAAAGAAACTCGTCAGAAAGTTATAGAACTGAGCGAAAAATTTAATTTAAAAGTTGATATTGATGCTAAAATAGAAGATATTTCCGTAGGAATGCAACAAAGAGTTGAGATACTTAAAATGCTTTATCGTGAAAATGAAATACTTATTTTTGATGAACCTACGGCAGTGTTGACTCCTCAAGAAATTGACGAGTTAATGAAAATAATGAGGGTTTTAATCAAAGAAGGAAAATCAATCTTATTTATATCTCATAAATTAAATGAAATTATGGCTGTTTGTGATACCGTCACTGTTTTAAGAAAAGGTAAGGGTATCGGCACAGTAAATGTTAAAGATACGAATGTCAATCAACTTTCTGAAATGATGGTGGGAAGAGAAATTAAAGGTGTTGAAAAAGGTAAAAGTAAAACTTCGGATGAAATTATTCTTAAAGTTGAAAATTTAGTTGTTTCAAGCAAACTACATAAAAATAATGCAGTTAATAACATTTCTTTTGATGTTAAAGCCGGAGAAATTTTATGTATTGCCGGAATTGAAGGAAATGGTCAAAGCGAGTTGGTTTATGGATTGACTGGTTTAGAAAAAATAACTTCCGGACAAGTAACTTTAATGGGTAATGACATTACCCATAAAAGCATACGTGAAAGAAATTTGACTGGCATGAGTCACATCCCAGAAGATAGACATAAATTCGGTTTAGTTTTAGACTTTAAGTTAAAATATAATTTAACTCTAAAAAAATACTTTCAAGAAGGATTTCAAAATAAAGGTTTTATAAATGAAGAAATGATAAAAAATCATTCTGAACGTTTAATAAAAGCTTATGACATCCGCAGTGGTAGAGGAGCAAATACGATTGCTAGAAGTATGAGTGGCGGAAATCAACAAAAAGCTATTATTGCTAGAGAAATTGATTGCGATTCAAAATTGTTAGTGGCAGTGCAACCGACTAGAGGATTAGATGTCGGAGCAATTGAAAACATTCACAAGACTTTGGTTGAAGAAAGAAACAAGAATAAAGCAGTGTTGTTAATTAGCTTAGAGTTAGAAGAAGTTTTAGATATCAGTGATAGAATTTTGGTCATGTATAATGGTAGAATTGTAGCGGAATTAGATCCTGACAAAACAACGTATCAAGAAATTGGGCTCTACATGGTAGGTGCTAAAATACAAGATAAATATAAAATTGCGGAGGTGGAAGAGAATGTTTAATTTTAAATTTTTTAAAAAATCCACCTCAACTAAACAAAAGGGCGACAAAGATAAAGAGTATGCTTTTTTATCTGCGGTATTATCAATTCTTGTTGGTTTGTTAGTAGCTGGTTTGTTATTATTTGTTTTAGAATTAGCTGCTGCTGAAAGTGATTTTTCAAAACCTTTATTAGGTATTCAAAAATATTTTACCTATTCATTTACAAGTTCAACAACTTTTACCAAGATATTTTATAATGCTGCTCCTTTGATGTTAACTGGTTTAGCTGTTGGATTCGCGTTTAAAGCCGGATTATTTAATATTGGTGCAACTGGACAATATACTTTTGGAGCTTTCTTTGCGCTTGTTGCAGCTATTTTGTGGCAAGCTCCATGGTGGGCAGCTTTATTATTATCTATAGTTGCTGGTGCTATTTGGGGTGTTATTCCCGGATTATTTAAAGCATTCTTTAATATAAATGAAGTTATTACTTCGATAATGCTTAACTGGGCAGGTCTTTATTTAGCAAATCTTTTATTTTATAATTTGACTAAAATGCACACTGTACTACCAAACCGGACTGATAATTTAACTTTCGTTAATCCTAAAGCTATTCTTCCAGACTTTGGTCTAAATGAATTATTTAACACTAGTTATATTAATATTGGAATTATTATAGCTATTGTTGTGGCGGTTCTAATTTATATTGTATTAGAAAAAACTGTGTTTGGTTATGAGATTAAAGCCTGTGGTTCTAATAGAAATGCGAGTCTTTATGCTGGGATAAAAACAAAAGCAACAATAATTTATACAATGTTAATCAGCGGTGGGTTAGCAGGTTTAGCTGGTGGGATAGTTTATCTAGCCGGCACCGTTGAGTTCACTGTCGAATCCAATTTATTGGCCATGGGCTTTAATGGTATTCCAGTTGCTTTATTGGCATACTCTAATCCGTTATCAATAATAGCCACTAGTATCTTTATTGGTTTCTTGGAAAGCAGTGGCTCCGGGCTTCAAGGTTTATATAGTTATGAAATGACAAGCGTCATTTTATCAGTTATTATATATTTTAGTGCTTTTGCTTTAATTGTAGGACACTTTATTAAAAAAATATTGAAGAGAAAAAAAGATAGAGAAGAAGCATTATTAGAAGATGAGGAAACGATTGTTGAACAAGAAGACGAAAAAGATATTGAACAAACCGAAGATGAGCAACTCAACGAGAAGGGAGTTGTTAAATAATGGATGTATTTAGTATTTTAGTTTCTAAAACTATTGTTTATGCAATTCCTCTTTTATTAGGGGCTTTAGCCGGCATGTTTAGTGAAAGAAGTGGTATTATCAATATCGCTTTAGAAGGTATTATGGTTTTTGGTTCACTTTTCGCAGCTCTTTTCTTGACTAGAGGAATTATGGATTCTGCTTTAGCTGAATCTCATCCTCAATTTGTTGTGTTCTTAGCTATTTTAGTTGCTGGATTAAGTGGAGGAGTTTATTCATTACTCTTGGGGTTTGCAGCTATTAAGTTGAAGGCGAACCAAGTTATAAGTGGTACAGCTTTAAATATTTTCGCTCCAGCTTTTGCTATTTTATTAGCTTACTCTGTAATTTCTTTAGGCGTATCTTCAATTAGATTACCAAGAGGAATTGTAATGAATCCGGAAGTATTTGGTTTAGAAATAGCGGAAATGCCAAGATGGCTTTATACGATGGTGTTTAGTAGTTTATATTTAACAACTCCTATTTCAATACTGATTCTTATCATTTCTTTTATCGCATTATATAAAACTAAATTCGGCTTAAGATTAAGAGCTTGCGGCGAACACCCACAAGCTGCTGATAGTGTAGGTATAAATGTTACGAGAATGCGTTATATTGGCGTTTTTATTTCAGGAATATTAGCTGGCATCGGAGGCTTAGCATTTGCCATGGCAAATGGTAGCAACCACGAACCTGACGTTTTAGGGTATGGTTTCTTAGCTTTGGCAGTAATGATATTCGGTAACTGGAAACCGTTTAAAATTTTATTCGGAGCTTTATTCTTTTCGTTATTTAAAACCATCGCTGTTTTTGCCGCAACATTGAGTTTCCTACCTAGTTTTGGTTTAGAAAAAGTAGACTATTTATATAAGACGCTCCCTTATATAATCACCTTGGTTGTGCTTGCATTCACATCAAAAAAATCAAGAGCACCAAAAGCAGAAGGGATACCTTACGATCCGGGTCAAAGATAACAGTTTTAATGATGAAGGTTTGATTTCTTTTGAAGAAACAAACCTTTTTACATGAATTTTTATTCATATTTAAAAAGATGCGTATTTTCAAGGTTTTAAAGGATATTTGATTGTCATATTATAACAATTATGTTACAATAATTTCGTGGTGATAAAATGGTTAACCAAAATAATGTTGAAAAGCTCTTTGATTGCCTTGATCAATCTGCGACCTTATATTATGAAAAATTAAAGTTACCTTATTTAGAAGGTTTAGTTAAAACATGTGAAAATATTCTGGCAAATTCAGTAATTACTGATGATATTGATTTAAATAAAGAGTTAATGGATTTAATTAATCAAGTTAAAGATATTGAATTTAACAAAGAAGAGATTCGCAAAGCATTTCAATACTCTTGTTTAAGAGGACTAAAACATCAAGGTATCTCCAATCAAATGATTACACCAGAAAGTATAGGTTTGTTTTTTAGTTATTTAGTTGAAAAACTTTATGATTTATCTGAATTTACGATTTTTGATCCGCTTATAGGTTCTGGGAACCTTATTACAAGTTTGGCTAATAATCTTGATAAAGACACAAATTTAATTGGTGTTGATAAAGAAATTAGGTATTATAAAATGGCCCAAGCTTTATTTGGGATGCTTGAGTATGGTGAGAACGTTTATTGTCAAAATGTTTTGTCGTTCGAGCATATTATTGCTGATTTAATTGTTACTGATTTTAGTGGTGTAATCCAAGAAGATATTTACGATATAATAAAACATGTTCATAGCTTATTAAGAGAAGATGGTTTTTTCATAAGTGTAATTGATAATTATTTTTTTGATGATGAGCGAATAAGGGATTTTATTTATAAAGTCAAAGAAAAATGGCATTTCTTTGGAATGATTGTTTTACCTAGCATCATTTTTAAGAATAGTAATAAAAGTATTTTTATTTTACAAAAAATAGGTAGTGAATTTATAAGACCAGAAAAATTCTTAGTTGCTGATTTACCAGACTTTAATGATGAAGTTGAAATGATTAAAGTAATCAATCAATTGAATCACTGGTTTAAAAAGATAGAATTTTATAGAGTGAGGGAAAATGATGAAAAAAATTATGGCAGTTAATGCAGGCAGCTCTTCATTGAAGTTTCAATTGCTAGAAATGCCTAGTGAAAAATTAATAACTAGTGGAATTGTGGAAAGAATTGGAATGAAAAATTCAGTTTTTTCTATTAAAGTTTATGGCGAAAAAATTGAAGAAACAAGCGATATCAATAATCACGCTGAAGCGGTAAATATTTTGTTGAATAAATTAATTGAGCACGATGTTATTTCTTCTTTTGATGAAATTTCTGGGGTTGGTCATCGTGTTGTTCATGGGGGAGATAAAATTGCGGAATCTTTAGTTCTAGAAGACGCTGAAATCGAATACTTGGAAAGTATTATTGATCTAGCTCCTTTGCATTTAGGACCTAATCTAACGGGAATTAAAGCTTTTAAAGAAGTACTGCCAAACGTTAAACATGTTGGAGTTTTTGATACTGCATTTCATCACACTATGCAAGAGGAAGCTTATCTGTATGCAGTTCCATATGATTGGTATGAAAGATATCAAGTCAGAAAATACGGTTTCCACGGAACCTCTCACAAGTATGTCTCTTATCGTGTTGCAGAAATAATGGGTAAGAAACTAGAAGAGATTAATGTTGTAGTTGCACATATTGGAAACGGAGCTTCGTTGTGTGCTGTAAAAGCTGGAAAATCCGTTGATACATCAATGGGTTTTACTCCGCTTGAAGGTATTCCTATGGGTACGAGATCTGGTAATATCGATCCGGCAATCATAGAGTACATGATGATTAAGAAAGATAAGTCTGCTAAGGAGATTACTAATTATTTGAATAAACAATCTGGATATATTGGTGTTTCAGGACTATCTTCGGATTCGAGAGATTTAGTTTCAGCTGCTGAAAAAGGAAATCATAGGGCTGCTCTTGCGATTGAAATACAAACGAAAAGAATGGCAGATTATATTGCTAGTTATTTTGTTTATATGGGTGGGGCTGATGCGATTGTATTTACTGCAGGTATTGGTGAAAACGCTAAAACAACAAGGTCCAATGTCTGCAATAGATTAGCTGCTCTTGGAGTAAAAATTGATGAAGAAAGAAACGATTGTCGTGGAATTGAAAGATTAATATCATCAGACGATTCAAAAATAAAGGTATTTGTTATACCTACTAATGAAGAAATAATGATTGCTAGAGATACATTAGCATTATTATAAAACTTTAAAGAAACCTACCCCCTTCTAAGTAATATTTACTTATGAAGGGGGTTTTTTATGAGCTTTTTGAAAATCATTTTGCTTGTTACTATTTACTTTTATTTAAGCACAAACTATAATGTCGAAAAAGTTTATGAATTTGAAAATGTATTCATTGAATTTGGTAGTTTATCTTCGGATAACCATATTGACGGATATATAAAAATCTACGATAAAGAAACAAATGATTTAAAAGACGAAATTATCTATGACACTGGTGGTTATGATTTATTTAAGTATATGGCTATTGTGGGTGAGGGTGAATTTGTTATTGTGTGTGACACATATTATTTTAATTTAGATTATAAATATCCAATATATCGCAATTCTATTCTATTAAAGTATAACACCTTAGGAGATTTATTGCTTGAAAAGCCGATTGATTTTAGACCTAGTAATTATTACAATCATAACAATTTACTAATTTTAATTAATAATAATGAAGAAATAATATATAACCAAGATTTGGATATTCTCGATAATATTGAAATTGCAAATGAGGTTGTTGGTGACTTTGCTTATCAATTTCAAGGAAAAGCAATGGTGAATGGTACAGAAGTAGAGGATATCTTAATATATTATCCAGGCATATATGAGATTACAATTATAGATGGTGAGTACAATTTTTCTTTTAATGTTACAGTACACCCCGACATTAAAATAACTGGCGAAGATTATCCAAATGGATACTTGGGATCTGTTATTATTTATGGGTTAGGAGAATTATTTTTAAATAATGATAGATATGAAATGGGGACTGAAATATCACAAGTGGGAAATTATGATTTAGTTATAATTGGCATGAACAATTATAGTTCACACTTAAATTTCACTATTTTACCAGATGTTGTTTGTAATTATGGAGACTATAATCAAGAACGATTAATTGAAGGACAAGTTTTTTATGAACCAATTCAAATATATAGTAATGCACAGTCAATGTTTCTAAATGGTGGAATTTATGGTTCGGATTTAATTGATTATCCTGGGCTATACAGTTTAACCCTATATGGAGTAAATAGTTTTGAGGTGACAATTTCTTTTTTATTAAAACCTTCAGTTAGCGGTGTAGAAGACGGAAGAACATACAATGAAGTTGATTTAAGATTATTCGGAGAAGCTCTTTTGAATGGTAAAAAAATAAGTGGTAGTCAATTAATTGATAAAGATGGCGAGTATTTACTTGAATTGTTATTGGATGATGAAGTAATTCAATCTATTAAATTTACAATCAAAAGAAATGAGACTGAAAATTCGGAAAATATAAGGGAATTCTTAAGCTACTTAAAATATGTTTTTTTATTTATAACATTAATTGGTGGTGTTGTTATTTTAAGGAAAAAATGATTATTTTCATTATGGTTATGTTATAATAATTTTGGTGAAGCTAATGATTGATTTCAACTTATATTTGCAAAGTTCATATTCATTTAATGGAAGTCTTATTGATATAAATCAAGCTGTTGAAAAAGCAGCTTCTTTAGGTTTTAAATCGTTAGGTTTAGCTGATGCCAATCATATGCATGGCATAATTAAATTTTATCGAGCGTGTCT
>JAVVFA010000042.1:0-9699 GCA_032251215.1 Candidatus Izemoplasmatales bacterium | reverse complement strand
ATAATCCGTGGGCTGACTTAAAACTTAAACGTGGTGAATTAGTTAGTGCAACAGTTGTAAGAACTGAAGAAAAAGGCGCGGTTGTTCAAGTTGAAGATGTTGAAGGATTCTTACCAATCAGTGAAATCGCAACTGAAAGAATTAACAGAGTTGAAGATATTTTGAAATTAGAACAAATTATTACTGTTGAAGTTTTAGAATTTTATCCAAAAGACTGGAAATTAACAGTTTCAATGAAAAGCATTCAAGATAAGAAAAATAGAGCTGAATATGAAAATCAATTACAAGAAAATGTTAGTTCTAATCAAAGTTTAAAGGATTTATTTAAAGATTATCAAAAATAAAAGCGTGGTGATAGTATGTTGCCAGTTGTAGCGATTGTTGGTCGTCCTAACGTAGGGAAATCAACGCTTTTCAACCGTATTGTCGGTGAAAGAAAATCTATTACTGATGACCAAGCTGGCATTACCAGAGATAGGATTTATGGTAAAGCTTCTTGGTTAAACAAAAAATTTACTGTTATTGATACAGGGGGCATCGAGATAAATGATGCACCTTTTTTAACTGAGATTAAAGCTCAAGCTGAGATAGCGATTAATGAAGCCGATGTTATTCTCTTTGCGGTTGACGGTAAAAGCGGACTTTTACCTAGTGATAGAGATGTTATGAATATTTTATATCAATCTAGCAAACCGATTATTGTTGCTGTCAATAAAGTTGATACGATGAAGTATGCTGATTCAATTTATGATTTTTATGAGTTGGGTGCGACTAAAGTGATGAATATTTCTTCAATCCATGGTATTGGGATTGGTAATTTACTTGATGAAGTCGTCAGTCATTTCCCAGATAGAACCGAAAACGACTATGATGAAGATACCGTTAAAATTTCTATTATCGGTAGACCTAATGTCGGCAAATCGTCTTTAACGAATGCTTTATTAGGATATGAAAGAGTTATCGTAAGTAACATTGAAGGTACAACTACTGATTCAATCGATACAGAGTTCACTGTTGATGGTGAAAAGTATGTAGTGATTGATACAGCAGGGATGAGAAAACGCGGTAAGATTTACGAAAACATTGATAAATATGCAAATCTTCGGGCGATGCAAGCAATTGATAGATCTGATATCTGTTTGATGATGTTAGATGCGACTACCGGAATTATCGCCTTAGATAAGAATATTGCTGGTTATGCTATCGATAGTAAAAAAGCTTTGATTATTGTTGTTAATAAGTGGGATGCGATTGAAAAAACTAATAAGACAATGCATGAGTGGGAAACAAAAATTAGAAATGAATTTAAGTTTTTATCTTACATTCCTATTGTTTTTTTATCAGCTAAAACTAAATCGCGAATTCATACCTTATTTCCTTTACTGAAGAAAGTTTACGAAAATTATGCAAAAAGAGTCTCAACTTCACTTTTAAATGAAGTAATTCAAGAGGCGATGATTGTTACACCGCCAAAGGAACATAACCAAAAAAGATTAAGAGTTTACTATGCAACTCAAGTTAAGGCGAAATGCCCAACTTTTGTGCTTTTCGTCAATGATACTGATGCACTTCATTTTTCTTATTATCGGTTCTTAGAGAACCGTTTACGGGAAAATTTCGACCTTTTTGGTACCCCTATTTCAATTATTTTAAGAAATCGCGAATAATTTTAACAAAAAAATAACTTTTTTTCGCTAAACGCCTTGCTTTTTTAAGATTTACGTTTTATAATGAACATATCTTTAAAAGGAGGAAAAAAATATGAACAAATCTGAATTAGTTGCAAGAATTGCAGACTTATCTGAATTATCAAAAAAGGATGCTGAAGTAGCATTAAACTCAACAGTTTTAGCTATCCAAGAAGCATTAGTAAAAGGTGAAAAAGTAGTATTAACTGGTTTCGGTACCTTTGAAGTCAAACAACGTAAAGCTAGAACAGGTCACGACCCAAGAACTGGCGAAACAATCCAAATTCCAGCATTGAATGCACCTACTTTCAAAGCAGGAAAAGTTTTAAAAGAAAAAGTTCGTTAATCTTTTATTAACGATATGACTGAAAAATTATTTTTTCAGTCTTTTTTTCTTTTTTAAAAAGAAATATTAAAGAAATAAAAGGAACTAAGAAATCACTCTTAGTCCTTTTTTATTTAATTTTAATATTAAAATGTGATGCCGTAAATCATTAAAACATAGATCAACCATGACAAGAAGTTATTGAGGAAATGTACTGAAATAACTACGTAGATATTCTTGTTTGATTTCCAGTAGATATAACCGAAGACAAAGCCCATCATGATATACGGTATTGATTGAATGAAGTCTCCAAAAGAAATGACGTGCATTAAACCGAAGATAATACCTGTCATAGCGATAGCTACTTTATAGTTTGATCTTGGTTCAACGAAGTTAAAGATGACTTTTCTAAAGACTACCTCTTCAACAATTGGCGTTAAGACACAAAGAACTATGAAGAGGATAAATAGATTAAGTGGGTCATCACTAAACAGTGACTGAATAACAATTTCGTTTTGAGAGGTTTCAACCACGCCTAGTAATGTAAGGATTAAGTTAGCAACTATCAGTGAAGCATATACTAATAAGAATCCGGTAAAGATATTGGAAACTCGCACTTTGCGGTTTTCTTTAAAATCTTCCCAATCTTTCTTGAAATTAAGTTTGTCAACGATAAAGAATAAAACTGCAGTTATCGTTACTTGAACTAACGATATTAATGTATAAATCATTGAAGGAGCGTCAACATAGATGGAACTAGTAATGGTAATTGGTTCAACTGAAACTATTAAAGAATAATCAATTGCAAATTCTTCACCAGCTTCAAAGTTTTCTTTTGTGAAAGTTTGGACACCAAGTGATTGATTGGCAATATCGAAGAATTCAACTTCAACATTGAAAACAGGGAATACTTTGTCGTAATTATTGATATATACACCTGTGACGAAAACTTCGTATGGATTTAAAGTATCAATTTCATTGGTATCGGGATTGATGTTATCTATGACGATAAAGCTTACTTCGCTAATTACTTCAATAGAGTTAATGCCCTCCTCTAAATATCCGTACTCTTGATTGATTATTAATCCTCCTAAAAAAGAGACCAACAAACTAATAAGAATATAGATGGCTATAAGAAGACCGTTACGTTTATCTTCTTGAGCGCGGCGGTAAAATTGGCTGGCATGGTCATCTTGATAATTGGTTTTTGTATAAATCACTTCTTGTTTGAAATCATTATCTTTATCAAACAAATCATCGTAATCATTCATATTTAATCACCTCGTCACAAGTATTATAAACTAAATGAGATATTTTGTATAGTAAAAAAGTTCAACAATCAGCTTGGCTTTCATTGACAAAAATAGCAATTTTAGTATAATAAGATATGTATAAGAAAGAAGGGAACATAAGAGATGGCGAAAAAATCCTTTGCGGTTATTGGCGTTGGCCGATTCGGACTGGCTTTAATTGAAGAATTAGTCAAGTTGGAAGCTGATGTACTGGTTATAGATAAAAACTTTGATAAGATTGAAAAAATAGCGAAAATGGTAACTAACGCTATATGTTTGGACTCCACTGATATCGAGGCTTTAAGAGAGATTGGTATTAATAGTTATGATACAGTTGTAGTAGCTACTGGAATGAATGTTGATAATTCAATTTTGACGACCTTAATTCTAAAAGATTTAGGCGTTAATGATATTTATGTTAAAGTACAAAGTGAGTATCATGCAAGGGTTGTGGAAAAATTAGGAGTAGATACAGAACATTTAGTTTGGCCTGAACAAGAAACGGGAAAAAGATTAGCGACTATTTTAATTTCTGGTAACTTCTTGGAGTATTTACAGTTAGATCAAGATTATTCTTTTATTTCAACTCAGGTTACAAAAAAGTTGATTGGTCAAAATTTACTGGAATTAGAAATCAGAAAGAATTTTGGTATTAATATCGTGGCTGTTAGAAGAAATGATCAAATAATAATTCCTAGCTCACAGACACCATTTGAACCAGAAGATGAAATCTTGTTGGTAGGTAGAAATGATTTGATTCAAAAATTTACCTTATGGTTAAAACAGAAGAAGTTTATGAATTAAGTTAAGAAATTTTCTTAACTTTTTTCTATTGAATATGAGAGAAATAATAATAGCTAGTAAGAATGCTGGCAAAATCAGAGAATATCAAAATGCTTTTAAAAATATGGAAGTTAAACTATCATCTTTAATTGACCTTGGATATAAGGGCGATATAGCTGAAACTGGTAAAACCTTCGAAGAAAATGCGTTTATTAAAGCTAAGCAATTGTATAAGATGTATAAAAAACCGGTAATCGCTGATGATTCAGGTTTATTGGTAAAGTCTTTGCCTAATGAACTGGGAGTTAAATCTAAAAGATTTTCAAAGAGTGAAACAGATGATGACAATATTGATTTATTGTTGGAAAGAATCAGGAAATTTTCTGATAGAAGCGCTCAGTTTGTGACGGTAATCTGTTTTTACATCAGTGATTTGGATATTAGATATTTCACAGGAAAAACTGAGGGTAAGATTATCAATCACAGATGCGGTAAATTTGGTTTTGGTTATGATCCAGTGTTTTTAGTTAAAGGATATGAAAAGACTTATGGTGAACTTAATTTAGATGAAAAACATTTGTTGTCGCATCGTGGGAAAGCGATTGATAAATTAAAGAGGATGCTGGAAAATGAGAATATTAATTTTTAGTGATAATCATGGTGACAAAGATAATATTAATCGAATAATAAAACTTTACTCACCTTTTGATAGAATTTTTTCTTTAGGGGATTCCGAAATGAAAGAGAATGAGTTGAGCGATTTAGGAATTGTTGGTGTGAAAGGGAATTATCCTTTTGAACCGAAGTTTCCGTATGAACTGAAATTTATCTTTGAAGGTTGGACCGTCCTTTTAACGCACGGGCATCTTTATCATGTGAAGATGGGTCTTTCAAGAATGTTACAGAAAGCGTATGATGAGAAGGTGGATATCGCATGTTTTGGCCATACTCATCGAACTCATTTAGAAGAATCTGCGGGAATTATTTTATTAAATCCCGGGTCACTTTCGAATTGGCGTAGTCATGAAAATCCGACGTTTGCAGTTCTTGATATTAATGAAAAAACTTTAGATGTCAAGATTTATAATGGTTATGGAAACATCATTAAACAATTAAACAAGAAAAGGTAAGAGATGGAATCTTGGGAAGAAATTAAAAGACAAAATAAAGACTTAAATGCAAATTTTTATGAAAAATTTCTGTTAGAAAATCAGACTAACAGTTTTTTGTATTTAACTTGTTTGTTTGATTATGTAAATTTCTTAACTGTTAAAAAAGATTATGAATCAATCATTAAGGTGCTAGAAAAGCCTTTACAAGATAATTTTATTCAAAATAAAAATGATAGACTTGAAATCGTCAATAAACTTATTAACGTTTTACTGAAGGTTGAAGATTTTGCTAAACTTAAAACTGCTTTAGTAAATCGTGAAGATTTAATTACTAAGGAATCTGACCTTTTAATGCAGAAGTTTTTTTATGCTGTATGCTACGAAGGTTTAAACGAAAATTTTAAAGCGATAAAAGTTTTAGAGAGTATTATCGATAATATCTCCAATCGTAATTTAGTTAACAAGTATCTTAAATTATCAATGTTATATCTAAAAGTTAATGACTATGATTTAGCCAAGAAGTTTTATAATATTGCATTGAATTACGATAAGGTTAAAAAGAATCCGACTTTCTTGTTGGCTGAATGCGATTTGTTATATCAAGAAAAGAACTTTTTAAAAGCTTTAGAAGTTTATCAGGATTACTTTATTAAAACTAATAATAAGTATCGTTATCTTGATCGTTATATCAATATTCAAATTGAACTTAATCAATTAGCTGAAGCTTATGATTTCTATCAAAAGCATCTAGGAATTATGAAAAGAGTATTGTCAAAACAATCTCGTCTTAAATTCTATCAAGCAGCGGTTAAATTGATGAAAAGACTTAAGAACCAAAAAGAATTAGCTAAACTTGAGGGATTAATCCTGGGAATTCAAGATAGTTTAACCCCGTTAAATAATTTGTTTGATTACATGTTAAATTTTTTAACGAATAATTATGATAAACAGTTTTTAAGAAAAAGAGAGATAATTCATGCTTTATTCAAAGAAGTAAATCAAACAAGATTATTTTCTAAGTTGGTATATGTTAAATTAGAAGATGGAATTGTTAAAATAAAACATTTTACCAAGGGGTTGTTGCTGGAGAAAGAATTAGATCTTTCAGTTGGCAATAACGTTTATCGAGATTTACTTAAAAGTGAAGGTTTAAGTCTTTATGATGAAACAATGCTTAAAGATTTTAAAGAAGATCCGTTCTTAAAAGAATCTGATAAATACATCATGGTTAAAGAGATTTTTGAGTTTGAATATTTTGTTTTTTATTCTAAAGGTAATGATTTTTATAATGTTTTAAAATGTTTTGAATTGAACGCAATTGTTGCAAGAAAATTAATCACAGATTATGATAACCATGGCTTTAATCTAAAATTATTAAAGAATTTAATGGATATCTTTGATCAAGAGGAATACGGTTTATTTTTATTAAAAGAAAACAATTTACATTTGTTGAATAAAACAGCAAAATCATTACTTTCGAGTGATAAAGATTATTTAAGTATGGAAGATTTTCAAGGAAGACTTATTAAAAATATTTATGTTGATGAATTAATTCTGAATAATAGTATTACTCTGAAGTATCAAGCTGATGATATTGTCAGTATTGATTTTCAAATATTTAAGGATGATTTAGATATTTATTTGTTGGGAAGAAAAGAAAAAAAGAAAATTATCACGAGAAAATATCATGATTATCGTTATCTTTTAGATGAAGTGATTGGCGAAGATAATTCAATCATTCTTTTTAATCTGAGAAATTATCAAGATTTCATGAAAGATTACAGTTATATGCGTTACGATAATTTAATGAATACAATCTATGAAGTAGTGAGAGTAAGTGCGAGAAATTATTATCAAAACCTTTATCTAGAAGGTATGGATAATTTATATTTAATTTTAAAGACTAAGGATAAAAGAATTATTAAAAGAATTTATGAAGATGTCTTTAAGGCTACTATTAAAGACGTTGATATTAGAGCTTCTTTGGTCTATCTAAAGAATAGAGTTGCTAAAAGCGACTTAGAGGACTTGAAGTATTTAAATGCTCTGACAAGTACGGAAATTAGATTTTTACAAGATAATAAGAATTACCGAACTAACCGTGAAGTCGCAAGAACGATTTTAGAAAATGTAAATAAGATTTTAGAAGAAATTAATATTAAATTAAGCTACCAATTGATCGTCAATTGGCAGACAAATAAATATCGATTGATTTACGTTGATGTTTTGAACCGGATTTTATTAGGCAATAAAGATTCACTAGTTAGGGTTATCAAAGCTAATAACTTAGAAACGAGATGGGATGATTTAATTGTTTCAACTTTAGTTAAAGAAGTTAGACTCGCTAATTATAAGGGTAAGTTTTTAGTCGATCTTAATGTCAAGACGCTAGACAATCAAGTTGAAATGCAAAAGATTGTTAAGAGATTAAGTAATAAAAGTTTTAATCGTTCCGAAGTTGTTTATGTCTTGGATTATCAAGAATTTGTAGAAAAAGACATTTTGGAATTGAATCATTTAAAGATAGGATTTAAGAATGTTTTAGCTAATTTCAAGTTGAAAGATTTAGAAGTTTTGAATTTGGCGGAATATGTTATTTTAGATGCTGAAGAGGTTGAGTTAAAAGCTTGTGATTATTTATTACAAGCTTTAAGAGAGTTGGAAATAAAGATTATCTATAATCACAAAAAAACTAGTTTAACGAAGTCTTTCCTCGAGACAAAGCAGTTTACTTTGGTTATGGGTGAAGCATATAATAAGTATGATAGTTTGAAACAGGTTAAAAAGTTGGAGGATTAATGTGGAAAGAAAATGGTGGATGACCACCAATATCTATCAAATATATTTACGGAGTTTTTATGATGCAAATAATGATGGTATTGGTGATTTAAAAGGCGTTATGGAAAAGTTGGAATATTTACAGAGTATTGGGATTGAAACTATTTGGATATCTCCACATTATGACTCGCCGATGGATGATAATGGTTATGATGTTAGGAATTTTTATCAGGTCAGTAAAGATTACGGTGACATTAAAGATTTTAAGGATTTGGTAAAAAAAGCTAATGAATTAGGAATGAAAGTTTTGATTGACTTGGTTTTAAACCACACTTCAGATGAACATGAGTGGTTTAAGATTGCTAAAGATCCAACTCATCCAATGCATCATAAATATCACGATTATTATATTTGGCAAAAGCCTAAATATGATGAATCGGGGAAAAGAATTAGACCGACGAGATGGATTAGTTGGTTTGGTGGACCAACTTGGGATTATAATGAAGCGACCAATGAGTACTATTTACATATTTTCTCGAAGAAGATGCCGGATTTAAACTGGCGCAATAAAGATATGAAAAATGACTTAAAAAAGATAATTAAATATTGGATTGCTTTAGGAGTTGACGGTTTTCGAGTTGACGCCGCAAATCATTTGGAGAAGGATTGGAATTTTCCCGATGGAATTCCTGGTTATGAATATTTTTCATCTTTACCAAAACATCATGAATATATTAAGAAACTGGCTTTAGAGCTGTTTGAACCTTATAATTTATTGACATTAGGCGAATCTGGGGGCGCTTCAAAAAAAGAAGTAAGGAAGTATGTTGGCTTTAATTCTCATGAATTCAATTTATTGATTCATTTCGGCCATTGTTGGGCAGATACCGGTTATACGGACCCGGTAATTACCGGTAAGTGGTCAAAGACTGAGTTAAGAGTCAATGATATCAAGAAGAGTTATGCTCATCAATATGAAGTTGTCGGCAATGAAGGATTTAATTTAATTTATTGGCATAATCATGATCAACCGCGGGTTGTATCGCACTATGGTAATACCGAAAAATATCATGAAGAATCAGCAAAGATGTTGGCGATTACTTTATATTTTATGCCTGGGACTGCGATTGTTTATCAAGGTGAAGAAATAGGTATGACTAATGTCTTGTATGAAAACATTGAAGATTTCAGGGATATAGAAGTTTTCACTGAATATAAAAATATGATAGAAAACGGTGCTTCTAAGGAAAGAGCATTGCTTGCGATAGTTGATAGGTCTAGAGATAATGCTAGAACGCCAATGCAATGGGACGATAGTTTAAATGGTGGTTTTTCTAAAAGTAAGCCTTGGATTAATACCAATTATAACTATAAAGAAATTAATGTTTTATCTCAAGAAGAAAATAAAAATTCAATTCTTAATACCTACCGGTTTATCTTAAAGAAACGAATTGAAGACTGTGAGAATATTATCTTTGGAAATATTGAGTTTATCAATACTGAGGATAATGAAAGTTATTGTTATTTAAATAAAGGCAAAACGAAAGATTATCTAGTTATTGCTAATTTTAGAGATTATGAAATTGTTGTTGATTTAGATTTGGTTAATCTTAAGGGTTTTGAGTATTTTTATGGTAATGACTTGCAACTTTCAAAAAAGATGAGGTTAAAACCCTACGAAACTACGGTTTATGTAAAGAATAAGACATAGTTAATCTATG
>JAVVFA010000041.1:0-9757 GCA_032251215.1 Candidatus Izemoplasmatales bacterium | reverse complement strand
CTGAATATTCTTTATTAGCTTTCTCTAAAATAATTTCTAAAGATGCCATTCTTGAAACTCCACGCAGGCGATGATTAATTTCTTTATTAAAGAAAATATCTTCTTTATCAGCTAAAGCTTTCCAAGCTTGATAATGAAACTCATCGGTACTGACAATTACTCCGTCTAAATCAAATATTACTGCTTTTATCATAAATTCCTCCTTAAATAACTTTAAAAATATAATATGATAATTTATGAATATGTAACCCTCTGAATAATTATATCATTTTATTTTGTTAATTTTATGACATTCATAAAGGATTCTTTGGAGTTTATAAATTATTATATTTCTTGCTATTACCATAAGCTTTATCAATAGGATATTTCTTATTATTCTTCTCTATCTTTTTTTGAGTTTCGTTTACCAAATCTATTTTCAAGTCATTACACAGAAGTAATAGATATCCAAAAACATCAGCTATCTCTTCTTTGACATTTTCTATATCGGCATTTTCGCTTCCCCACTGATAGTTTTCTAGTAATTCATTGGCCTCAATGCTAATACTTTTCGCTAAGTTTTCAGGAGTATGAAATTGTTTCCAATTTCTTTCATCACGAAACTTAATAAGTTTATCTAATATATCTTTTAGTTCTTTATTCATTATTTCATTCCTCCATTCAAACGATATTTCAAGTATTCTGATAAATTATTATCTTCGCAGTAAATATAACAACCTTTTTGACCTCTTGTCATAAGTGTTCGATATGTATTACGAATAATTCGATCGGCTAGCTTAAAGTTTTTTGTTGTTTTAATACCCTTTAAACTTTGATCTGTTTTAGCTCTTTGTGTATAATCAGTAATAATTTTTCCGTTTTCATAACGTAAATCTTTACCAATTATAACTCCGATGTAATCAAATTCTAATCCTTGTGAAGTATGAATACAACCAACTTGTTCAAATGAATCTTCATCAATCGCCCAAGTGGTAGTATTACTAAAATTCCATTTTGCTTTAAAATCATTAACTAAATTTATATCAAATAAGTCACTATTCAAATCTTTTTGAGTAATCCAATCATAACAATATCCAGCAACTAATCTAGCTTTATTATTTACCTTGTTAATCTCTCTTAGATCTTCTCTCATCTCGCTTGGGTTACTATAAATCTTTATATCATATTCCATGTCAAAGCCATCATAATTAGCAGTATCTCTTATTTCTAAAACATCATCTAGAAATGACAAATATCCATCACTTCCATTACATCTAAATTGAGATGTTAGATTGTACTCATCACCAAAAAGGATTTTAGAACCCAGAATTTCAGCTTGTTTTTTTATTTCTTTTACACTTCCAAAGTCTTTAGTTGTTACTATCTGATCTTCATCAATAAAGAACACACTAACTTTTGAAGCGTTAATTATTTCTTTTATTTGGTTTTCACCTTTATTAGCAAATAATCCAGATTTTTCATTTAGTCGGTGTGCTTCATCAACTAAAATACAATCAATATAATTATATTTAGCGTCGACATACACACCTGAAGATTTAAACAAATTACTTATGTAACTTAGTTTATAGTTTTCTCCTCTTAATTTATCAAAATAGACATTTCTTGGTGCTGCATTTTTTGTAACATAATGAACAATAAATTTTCTGAGTTCAACCAATAAGTTAATAGCAAGAACACTTTTTCCTGTTCCTGGACCGCCTTCAACAATAATAGTATATTTCTCATTATTTTTTCTTGATAACTCAATAACTTTTTTTATCGTAGAAAAAACAACTTGTTGCTCATCAATCATATAAAATTCTTTATTGCCTTTTAACATTGATGCTAGAGCGTCTTGAAGTGCTATGGATGGTTTAATTTTTCCGTTTTCTATTCCATAAAGAAGTTCCCCATCATCACTTTTTTTAACAAATCTCTTAATAAAATCTCTAAGTTTTATTCTATCTCTTTTTAAAAATAATGGTGACAATTCTATTATATGTCGATAGAGTTCATTATCAATTTCAGATCTAAAATCCTCTTTATAGTTATGTAAATAAGCACAAGGAACTAATTCTATATTATTGTTTTGTACATAGTCGCTATAATTCTCTATAGTTTTTACATAAGAGTATGCTTGATAAGAAGGATGGACAACAGGTCTTATGCCACCGCCTACATAGGTAGTAACAATATCTCTCCTGCTTGTTTTCTCTGCTTTCTCCCATTGTTTAAGTTCGATAATAACAGCATTACTTCTATTTTGGTTGTCTTTTCCAGATATAATAAAATCTACTCTTTTAGACGTGCTTGGGATTTGATATTCGATAGCCACTTTAATTTTTTTATCAATTTCAGGATCATTTAAAACCATAGCCATATCTTTCAAAGAATTTTCCCAGGCTCTTGATTCGCTATCAAAATTAGAGGAGATTTTTTTTAATCTAAACTCCTTTTCAATTAACTCAGCCATTATGCCTAACAATATATTATTTGTAAAATCCTCTACAGTTCCTGTGTATATAATCATTTTGTCGCTTAGCTCCTTTTTGAAACCACTCTTTTTTGGCTATATTTATGTAAAACACTATATGCAGTTTCAATTTTATCATATTTTCTCAATTAAAAAAACCTAGTTCAAGAAGTTTATTTTTATAAGTAATTTTATTTAATTACTAGTTAATAAAAAACCAAGGAAACTGATAATTATCAAGTTTCCTTTGTGTTAGATTCTATTTTTTATTGATTAGGTATCCATTTAGCATAAAGCGTTATATTTTCATAAGGCATAGTTGAAAAAACATATTGTTCTGCTGTAAATTCTTCATTTATATACCAACCATCAAAAGTATACCCTTCTCTTGTTGGTGGTTCAGGAGCAATTACTTCGCTCTTATAATCTTGATAAATTGGATCAACTGGTGTACCACCATTACTTTCAAAGGTAATGGTATATTTATTTGGTACCCATCTTGCATAGAGATTTAAATCTCGATTAACTGACTGATCAAAATGCCATTGATTAAGAAATGTTACACCTGAATTTGTACTTGTATACCATCCGTATAATTCATAGCCTCTCATATCAACAAATGGTGCCATAGCATAATCTCCAGCACTAACTGATTGAGATAGTATCTCAGTGGCATTAATAAAAAATTTAACTGTATAAACTACTTCGGTCGTTGACACAGTATCTGTGGTTTGTGATGTATCAATAGATGGGTTACATCCAACCATATAGACTCCGAATATAAAAACCAAAGATAAAAATAACCATTTTTTCATTTTCATTCACCTTACTTTTCGATAGATTTTAATAGAAAGATAAAAATAGTGATATTATTCTTTTCAAACTTCATTATAGGTTATAAACCCTTTTTATTCAACAAGACACAAAAAAATTGACCTTTAAAACCTCAGATCAATTTAATAATTATAATAAATTAATTTCTGTATTTAACCATTCAACTCTTTTAGTTAAGTAATCTAGTAAGAACCATACTTGTTCTTCATAAGTAACTAGCTCAAGAATCTCAGAAGCTGTATACCATTCATCATTTTTACCGATAATATCCCATGTTTGAAAATTCAAATATCTTGATCTAGCCATAGAGTCTACTAAAGGATAAATGCTAGCTAACATTTCTAAAAGAATTGTTTCATATACTTCATTCCATCTTAATTTTAATGCTTCTTGAAATGATTCATATTGCATTAAAAAATAGAAGAAAACATTTTTATCTGATCTAGATGTATACCACCCTTCAGGTCCTCGTAAATCCTCTTGTAAATGTCCTGGATTACCAGAAGATAAATCAAAATCCCAAACTGGACCCATTTTTAATCCTTTACCCTTATCTTTATGAAAATAAACACTGGAGTATCCAGAATCAACATTCTTCATCACTTCATTAACAATAAACCAATCAATAAACCTATCTATATCGATTAAATAATAATAATCTTCTTGATTTACTAAGGTATCATAAACTAATTGAAAATAATTAGAAATAAACAGATATTGTTCATTAGAATAATGGTCATCTTCAAAATCAGGAGACTTAATTACAAAAGGAATTCCTCCAACTAAAAAGAAATTTTCTTCTGTAATTTCTAAGCCTTCGTCATAAAGTTTCATATCATATGCTATTTGATGATATTTATCGTTAGGAGAACTTTCAATCACAAACACTTCTTCAGGATCTTCAAACACGACTGTTAAAGTTCTATTTTCCCAAACTGTATAATGACGATAATAAAGGTTATCGCCATCACTCCAACCGACAAAAATTAAATCTTCAGTTTCTAAAACTGATAAATCGATAATTTGGTCTTTACTCAAATTATCCAATACTTCATATTCACTTTGATTACTGTTATTTAATGTTAATGAATACAATGTTTCTTCAGTTGTTGAAACTCCGCGCACCCACTTAAAAAAAGTAATAATAAAAACAAAGTAATTTTTCTTAAAAACATTTAATTCTTCCTAGTAATTTAACAAATTAAACACATATTAAAGAAATTGTAACATATCATTAGAAAATAAAAAACCTAGGTAAATAATAAATACCTAGGAGTTTTATTAAAAACATATAAAAAGAAAAAGTGTTTAAGCGATACTTATTACATAAACAACAGTATTTGCTAAAGCAATTAAAGTAAAGAATATAGTAGTGAAGAATACGCCTGTCCAAATATTTCCAGTCTTTTCAGCAAATCTTCTCATCACGATAGCTGCGATTGCTAGTAATGGTATTAAACCAACACATAGAATTGCGCTAAGTGAGAATGTAGGATAAGCTGCTACGCCAGTAGCGAATAAAACTGAATATTGATAGATTAAGAATAATACGATTGGTCCAATCAATAAGAATGTAGCTAGTAAATCACCTTTCCAACCTTTACAATTTTTCGTATTAACAAAAATTGTAACACCAGCTGCGAAGTAATAGATGAATAACATTGGCATATATCTTAAAGCTGCCACAAATTGATGTGAATTGAAAATCTTAATTGCGAATGTATAGATTCTGAAATCTGTTAAGAAAACCCATTCTACTAAAGCAACTAAGAACAATAAGCCAACAACTAAACCAACTGCTACTAGTAAACTAGCTAAAAGTTTTTTAGGAGATGTTTTTAAACCAAAAGGATTTTCAACATTCTTACCAAAGTTAAAGATTGGTGTAGTAATGAATACTACTAAAAGAATTAATCCAGCAGATGCGATCGCCCAGTAAGCAATTGTATTGATTGAAGGAGCACTCCAATAAGTAACTTTAGTCATGATTTGTGTATTAGTCAATAACCAACGATAAGCAATTGCGACAAAAGAAACAACGAATGCGCCTAAAGTAACTTTATTAGCTAATTTTACGCTTGTTTCATCATTTTTAACAACTGCAGCTACCCAAACTAATAAAGTAAATACAGCGGCTGCACCGATGATATAATACATTGCGTTAGCTAAAGTAGCTAACCCTGCAGAGCGATCCATAAAGTGGGTCAGATAGAATACTGCAATTAATGTTGAAGCAGTAATGATTATTGCTTTTAAAGTCTTTGAAGCATTGTTAGAAACTACCACATTAACTTCACCAGCTGCTTCTTCTTTATATACTTTATTGAATAAAGGTAATTTAGCGATTAGCATAAATAATGGGAAGATTAAACCAACTAAACCAATAAGAGCGATTAATGTAAAGGCTTCTTTTAACCACCAGACTTGTCCAGTAGTTCCAGTAGTAATACCATAATCTTCTAATTCACCTAAATTATGAAGATCTAATTGATAAGTGAAAGCTTCTTCAAAGAAAGTGATTGTGTCTAAACCAGTAGCTAATGACCAAGTATTTAATGGATGAGTTTCATTAGGTGTATAAATAACTCTTTGTCCACCGTCTACATCATAAAATACGCCTTGGTCAGCTGTTCCTTCATCATCTCTACTTAAAAACTTAAGACCAACTTCATCTTCGGTAAAATCTTTATAAACAACTGATCCAGCACTTGTGCCTGAGTTGTCAAAGAAGAATTGATCCCAATGAGCGCCGATAATACCAACGCTTCTTGTTGAAAACATTGTCCAAGCGTCAGGAACACCGATATAACGGAAGTCTGAACCTACAGGTAAACCAACAGCGATTTTTCTATAACCTTGAGCTGCCGCTGCCATTTCATCAAAGATTAATGCATAAGTTGATGAGAAACCACCCATTGAGTGACCACTAACACCAATCATACCATTGCCGTCAGCATCTTTTAAAACATAATCTTGTTCGTACATGTAATTAGCGGCATCGCTAACTGCATTGACGAAGAATCTAAAAGCTGCTGGAGTATCCCAAGTTGAATCCCCATGGTCATACATATCGAAGGCTAAAACAACATAACCTCTTCTTGACAATTCAATTGCACCTATTTCTTGCATTTCTGAATTGTTTAAATAACCATGTGTTAAAACAACTGCAGGAGCAGGGTTATCAGCGTCTACACCTTTTGGTGTATAAAGATAACCGGCTAATTCCCCGTTTGGAGTTTCAAAACTGATTTTGTCAACTTTTACAGACCAAAATGAGTTTTGAACCAATGAAGCAAATAAGCTTGAAACAAGTACTACTACTAAAAGTAATACTAACCATTTTACTGGCTTTGATAAGTTCTTTAACATAATTTTCTCCTTTTTCCTTCTTTTTTTTATATAAAATTTTTATATAAGTTAAATTAAAATGTAAATCAAAAAAATGAAAAAAAGTAAAACCAAACAAACACAAATTTGTGCTAAGGGCTTCACTCTAATCTCTTAAGCGCTTACATTATCTTTTCTGTCGATTATTATAACACTTGTAAAAGGGGGTGTCAATAAGCTTTTTGATAGTAATAAAAAGATAATGCATTATTAAGTTATATTTTGAATTGTCTTGTTGCTTCTACTGCTTTTTTCCAACCTTTTAATAGACTTTCTCTTAAAGGTCCAGCCATTTTTGGTAAAAAAACAGTGTCATCTTTTTTACTTCTTTTAATATCATCGGTACTAGCCCAATATCCAGAAGCAATACCAGCCAAGTAAGCTGCTCCTAAAGCTGTCGTTTCCATGATGAACGGTCTTTCAACTTTTGTATTCATGATATCGGCTTGAAACTGCATTAAGTAATTATTGACAGTTGCGCCACCGGTTGCTTTTACGACATTTATCGGTTGCTTAGAATCAGCTTCCATCGCTTTTAAGACATCTAAGACTTGAAAACAAATTGATTCTAAAGCCGCCCTTGCGATTTGTTTTTCATTAGTTCCTCTAGTTAAACCGAATATTGCACCTTTAACGTCACTGTCCCAATAAGGTGTTCCCAGTCCCACAAAAGCCGGAACGAAATATACGCCTTCATTAGTTTTTAGTTCTTTAGCAAGCTTTTCTGTTTCATCAGCGCTCTTGATGATTTTTAAACCATCTCTTAACCATTGTACTGCTGACCCGCCAACAAAGACGCTGCCTTCAATAGCATAGACTATCTTGTCTTTAATCTTCCAAGCTATCGTCGATAACATCCCGTTATCAGATTTAACAATTCTTTCGCCCGTATTCATTAAAACAAAACAACCAGTTCCATAGGTTGAGTTAACCATGCCTTCTTTGCAACAAAGTTGTCCAAATAAACTTGCTTGTTGATCTCCGGCTACACCGCAGATAGGAATCTTTTCGCCATAAAAACTTCTTGGTGAAGTCTCACCGTAAAAGCCTGATGAATCACAAACTTCCGGTAAAATACTTTTTGGAATATCCATTATTTTTAATAATTCAGCATCCCATTTAAGATCATGAATATTATAAAGCAAAGTCCTTGATGCATTGGAGTAATCCGTTTTATGAACTGACCCAGTCAGTTTATAAATCAGCCAAGAATCAACTGTTCCAAAAGCCAATTTTCCTTTAACTGCTTTTTCTCTTGCACCTTTGACATTATCCAAAATCCATTTAACTTTAGTACCGCTAAAATAAGCATCGATTAAAAGTCCTGTTTTGTTTCTAATCATATCTTCATAACCGGCTGCTTTTAACTCGTCGCAAATCATGCTTGTTTGTCTAGATTGCCAAACGACAGCGTTATAAATTGGTTCGCCATTATCTTTATCCCAAATAATCGTCGTTTCTCTTTGATTGGTTATTCCAATGGCAATGATTTGATTTGGCAAAATATTTTTTAAAACTAACGCTTGAGTAATGGTAGATATAACACTCAACCAAATCTCATTAGCATCTTGTTCTACCCAACCAGGATTAGGGTAATATTGTTTAATCTCTTTATTTGCGATTGAGACAATATTAGAATTCTGATCAAAGATAATAGCTCTTGTGGAAGTTGTACCTTGATCAATCGCGAGGATATATTTTTTCAAAATTTATCTTTCCTCCTTTCTTCTAATCTCTTTAGTTAATACAACATCAACACCAGTGTTTAGTATATTAGGAATTATTACTTCACCAATGTGCATTTCTTTATCGATAACTGCTTGATTTATCAAAGCCATTGCTTGATAAATCAAGCCCTTAGGAATCGCTTCTTTGGTTTTAACGCTTGCTCTTGGTATTTCGGGAAAGATAGTTTTTACCGTTGTCGTTAAAACCCGTTTAGGATTTGTCATTTCATTGATGACATAGGTTTCACCGCGTTTACATTGATTACCAGTGATTTTGCCTAATTCATCAACACTGACATGACAACCTCTAGGACAAACTATACAAATAAATTCTTTAGCCATTTTTACAATTCCTCCAATTCCACTCTGATGTCTTGTGAATCATTTAATTCTTGATAAGGAAAACTGATTGTCTCCATTTCTGCCGGAACGACAAAAGCTCTTCTTTTTTGATAGACTAGATTATCGCCTTGATAAACTTTAACGATTACTTTTTCTAACTTCTTTGAAGATCTAAAACTAATAATCAAATCGGTAAAGTCCCAACCGAAATCTAAATATTGCGGTGCTACGTAAAGAATGTTTTGACCAGATATAATATTTATTTTCTTTCTTGGTTTGACTTTATTTTCGAGAAAATCAGCCGTGCAGTTACCAGCTCTTGAACTTTCTTTAGAAACATTATCGACTAAATCGTGAACTTGTAAACTATTGCCACAAATGAATAAACCAGGAACGGATGTTTCATAAGCCTGATTAATTTTTGTACTTTTTGTTTTTGGATCTACTTCCACGCTTAAGTCATCTAAAAGTGTAATATCAGGAATTAACCCAATTGATAATAATAGGTTATCAACTTCAAACCGTTTTTCAGTCCCTGAAATCGGATTGAATCTTTCGTCAACTTGTTGGATAGTAATTGCTTTTAAACGTTTGGAATCATCGCTTTCAACATCAGTTACTGTATGAGATAAATATAAAGGAATATCAAAATCATTTAGACATTGAACGATATTTCTGTTAAGGCCATTGGAATAAGGCATAATCTCCGCTACTCCTAATACCTCTGCTCCTTCTAAATGCATTCTTCTTGCCATGATAAGACCGATATCACCACTACCTAAGATAAATGCTTTTTTACCGACCATATACCCATTGATATTAAGATATCTTTGAGCACTACCAGCAGTAATTACTCCTCTTGGCCTTTCACCTGGCATGGTAATTTGTCCTCTGGTTCTTTCATAACAGCCACTGGAAATAATAACAGCCTTAGCTTTTATTTCTTTTAAACCTTGGGCAGTCGATGAAATTGTTACCACAAATTCATCGCCATTTTTAACTAATTTAATAACAG
>JAVVFA010000040.1:0-9811 GCA_032251215.1 Candidatus Izemoplasmatales bacterium | reverse complement strand
GGTTATTATTTTAGCGATAATTCTATCCATAGCTAATATAATCATCAAAGAAAAAAATGTTAAACCTATCTTATTGTTAGATGATGTGTTTTCTGAATTAGATTACTTACGTCAGAATCAATTAGTCAAATATTTAAATTCAGCAGAGATGCAATCGATAATAACTTCAACAAATATCAAAGATATTAATAATAGTTTTTTAAATAATTCAAAAATATTCAACGTGAAAAATCACATTGTTAAGGAGGACAAAATTTATGGATAACAGAGAAAACAATAAGTACGATTCCAGTAATATCCAAATACTAGAAGGTCTTGAGGCTGTAAAAAAACGACCAGGAATGTACATTGGAACAACCGGACCTAGAGGGCTTCACCATTTGGTTTGGGAAATCGTCGATAATGCCGTTGATGAAGCGTTGGCTGGTTTTTGCGATAAAATACAAGTTGAAATTTTACCCGGTAATATAATTAGAGTGACTGATAACGGACGTGGTATTCCTGTGGATATACATCCTAAAACCGGAAGGCCTTCTGTCGAAACAGTATATACAACTCTTCATGCGGGTGGCAAATTTGATCATAATTCTTATAAAGTTTCCGGAGGTTTACATGGCGTTGGTGCTTCAGTTGTTAATGCTCTAAGTGAATATATGACAGTGGAGATTCATAAAGACGGAAAGTTTTATAAAATCGAATTCAACCACGGTTTTTTAAACAAAGAATTAACTCTACTTGGAGATACAGAAAAATCCGGTACTATTGTTACTTTTTTAGCTGATCCTAAAATCTTTGAAGAATCTCAAGACTATGAATTTGAAACCCTAAGAACAAGAGTGCAACAACTGGCATTTTTAAATAAAGGTATCCAATTTTCAATATCCGATATGAGAGATGAACTTAAAATAGTTCATAAAGATTATTGTTATCAAGGCGGGGTGAGAGAATATGTATCTTTCCTTAATCAAGACAAAAAAGCTATCCATCCTCAAGTCGCTTATTTTGAAGGAGAGCAAGAAAATATTATCGTAGAAATCGCAATGCAATATAATGATGGTTATGCTTCTGATAATATTTATCCATTCACCAATAATATAACAAATCCTGAGGGTGGAACTCATGAAGAAGGGTTTAAAACCACTTTAACAAGAGTGCTAAATAATTATGGCAAAAGTGCAAATATCTTTAAAAAAGATGAATCGTTAGCTGGTGAAGATACTCGTGAAGGTTTAGTTGCGATTGTTTCAATTAAACATCCAGACCCACAATTTGAGGGTCAAACTAAATCAAAATTAGGATCAAGTGATGCTAGAAGAGTTGTTGGAGCAGTTATGGGCGAAGGCTTGGAAAGATTCCTTCTAGAAAATCCAAGTGCTGCCAAGATAATTATTGAAAAAGCATTAATGTCTCAAAGAGCAAGATTAGCCGCAAAAAAAGCTCGTGAAGCAACTAGAAGAAAATCACCTTTAGATAGTTTGGGATTCGCTTCTAAATTAGCCGATTGCAGATCTAGAGATTCAGAAAAAGCCGAGATATATATAGTGGAAGGTGACTCTGCCGGCGGTTCAGCGAAACAAGGCAGAGATTCAGAATTTCAGGCCATTCTACCTTTAAGAGGTAAGGTTTTGAATGTTGAAAAAACAAGAATTGATAGAGCGCTACAAAATAAAGAAATCCTATCAATGATTCAAGCTTTTGGTACTGGAATTGGAGAAGAATTTAATATAGCGAATTTACGTTATAAAAAAATTATAATTATGACCGATGCCGACGTTGATGGTGCTCATATTAGAACACTTCTACTTACTTTCTTATTCAGATACCTAAAACCTTTGATAGAACAAGGTAATGTTTATATAGCTCAACCACCTTTGTTTAAGGTGCAGTCTGGTAAAAGCATCCAGTATGCTTATCACGAAAAAGATTTAGATAGAATTTTAGGTGAAATAAACGGAAAACCAACACTACAAAGATATAAAGGTCTTGGTGAAATGAACCCTGAACAACTTTGGGAAACGACTATGGATCCTGAAACAAGAACTCTATTATTGGTTAATATTGACGATGCTATTGAAGCGGATAGAGTTTTTACAATGCTTATGGGTGATGATACAGAAAGTAGAAAAATATTTATTCATGAAAATGCTGAATATGTTAAAAACTTAGATGTCTAGGAATGGAGAAAAAATGGAAGATAACAATCAAAATATCGAAAAAGCTACTTTCGATAAAATAACAGAAATAAATTTGACAAGCGAGATGAAAAACTCCTTCTTATCCTATGCAATGAGTGTAATTGTTGCCAGAGCTATTCCTGACGTAAGAGATGGATTGAAACCAGTTCATAGGAGAATTTTATATGGAATGGATGAATTAGGAGTATATCCTGATAAAGCATTTAAAAAATCTGCTAGAATCGTCGGGGATGTTATGGGTAAATATCATCCTCACGGAGACAGTTCGATATACGATGCTTTAGTTAGGTTGGCCCAAGATTTCAGTACTAGATATCCTTTGGTTAATGGTCACGGTAACTTCGGATCAATTGACGGTGATCCACCAGCGGCTATGCGTTATACTGAAGCGAGAATGGAGAAAATAACACAAGAGATTTTAAGAGATCTTAAAAAGGATACTGTTGATTTTACCGATAATTATGATGGTTCAGAACAAGAACCGAAAGTTTTACCTTCAAGAATTCCAAATTTGTTGGTTAATGGTTCTAGCGGTATCGCAGTTGCCATGGCTACTAACATTCCGCCTCATAATCTTAATGAAGTTATCGATGGTTATGTAGCTTATATAAAAAATAAAGAAATTGAATTAGATGAAATAATGGAGTTTATTAAAGGTCCGGACTTTCCAACTGGTGGCGTTATATTAGGGCAATCAGGAATTATGTCTGCTTATGCAACTGGTAGAGGTTCTATTAGAATTAAGGCAAGAACAGAAATTATTGATATGCCAAGTGGAAAAAAACAAATTATCATCAAAGAAATTCCTTATCAAGTAAATAAGACTACTCTTATTGAAAGAATCGCTGAATTAGCAAAAGAAGGAAAAGTCGAGGGAATTACTGACTTAAGAGATGAGTCAAGTCGAAAAGGAATGAAAATTGTTATTGAAATTAGGCGTGATGCAAATGCAGAAGTTGTTTTAAATAACTTATTTAAAAATTCTCAACTACAAACAACCTTTGGCGCTAACATGTTAGCGCTCGTAGATGATAAACCTGTTGTTTTAGGTATTATCGATATGATTCGATACTATTACAATCATCAAGTTGAAGTTCTTATTCGCAAAACAAAGTTTGATTTAGATAGAGCTCAACAAAGATTACATCTACTTGAAGGCTTTATAATTGCTTTAGATAATATCGAGCAAGTAATTAAGATAATTAGAGAATCATATGATAATACTGAAGAATTATTGATGCAAGCATTTAACCTTTCTAATACTCAAACAAAAGCAATCTTGCAGATGCAATTAAGAAGACTTTCTGGAATGGAAAGAGAAAAAATAGATCAGGAAGTACAATCTTTAAGTGAAATGATTACTGATTTACAAGAAACTTTAATCGACAAAGCCAAACAAGATAATATTTTGATAGTTGACGCTTTGGAGATGAAAGAAAAGTATGGGGATTCAAGAAGATCGGAAATAGATCCTTTTGGAGATTTCGACATAGAAGACGAGGATTTAATTCCAGTTGAAGACGTTATTATTGCAATTACTACTAATGGTTATGTTAAGAGAATGAATCTTGATGTCTACCGCTCACAAAATCGTGGTGGTAGAGGTAAAACAGGAATGAATTTAAATGAAGATGACGTTATCGATTCTATAATTTTCACTCAAACTCATGATTATTTATTATTCTTTACAAATCTTGGAAGAGTATACAAGATGAAAGGGTATAAAGTTCCTAATTTTGGAAGAAATTCTAAAGGTTTGCCAATAGTTAATCTCCTTGACCTTAATGAAGGTGAAGAATTGGCTGCGGTAATGACAATAAAAGATTTTGACTCTGGTTACTTATTCTTCACTACAACAAATGGAGTTGTAAAGAGAACATCAGTAACAAATTTCCAAAATATTAGAGTAAACGGTATCCGTGCAATTACTTTAAAAGAAGATGATTACTTACATTCTGTCAGATTGACTGATGGTTCAAGAGATATTATCATCGGAGCTTCAAATGGTAAAGCAATTAGGTTCCATGAAACAGATGTTAGAACAATGGGAAGAACAGCTGCTGGTGTAAAAGGTATTAATCTCAGTAAAGAAGAATTTGTTGTTGGTGTCTCAACTGTGACCGAGGATAGAAGCCAAATTCTTGCTATAACGAAAAAAGGCTATGGCAAAAGAACTGAAGTCGATGAATATCGTTTACAAAAACGCGGAGGTAAAGGCGTTAAAACCATAAATGTTACTAATAAAAATGGTAATTTAGCTAAACTGATATCTGTAGTTGGCAATGAAGACTTATTAGCTGTTTCTGATAAAGGTATAATTATCAGAACACCAATCGATCAAATTTCTATTACAAAACGTGCCACACAAGGCGTGAAAATTATTAATCTTGTTGAAGATCATGTTGTATCAACCATAGCTCTTGTTGATAAAGAAGAAATCGAAGAAAAAATATCACTTCAAGATAATATCAATGAAGAATCTAAAATTGAAACTAGAGAAAATTCTATTCAAATGCCCAAAACAGAAACATTTGAACAATCAGATGATGATGAAGAAATAGATGAAGTTCAAGAAATTTTAAATAACACATATTAAAAAGCATAGGCTAAATATCACATTGATATTTAAAAAGCCTATGCTTTTTTTATAATTATTTATTTTTTAAATTATTTTTTTTATCCTAAAGCTACGTCCAGTAACATCATTACTGCAAAACCGACCATGGCACCAATAGTAGCAATTTTCGTCGTCTTTAACATTTGTGATTCTGGAATAAGTTCTTCGATAACGACATATATCATAGCTCCAGCTGCAAAAGCTAAAGCGTAAGGTAAGATATTTCTTATTGTCAAAGCCATTATAGCTCCAAAAACACCAGCTATAGGTTCAACAACACCACTATATTGTCCAATACTAAACGCTTTTATTTTGCTCATGCCTTCATGTCTTAAAGGAATACTAACTGCAGTCCCTTCTGGTAAATTTTGAATACCAATACCAATAGCTAAAGCAACTGCTGCACCTACTGTAGCTCCAGGTATACCTGCTGCTGCTGCGCCAAATGCAACTCCAACTGCTAAACCTTCTGGAATATTATGTAAAGTTATAGATAAAACAAGTAATACTGATCTCCGCCATTTACTTGGTAAACCTTCTTCATGGTGTGTCTCAAGATGCATATGCGGTAGCAATCTGTCCACTAACATTAAAAATGCACCGCCTGATAAAAATCCAATAACAGCTGGAACCCATGGAATCATCCCGATTTCTTCCGCAAGTTCAATTCCTGGATTTAGCAAACTCCAAAAAGAAGCCGCAATCATAACACCGGCACTAAACCCCAACATACCATTCATAAAGGTTTGATTCATATTTTTAAAAATAAAAACCATTCCAGAACCTATGGCTGTCATCGAATATGTGAATAAAGTCCCAATTAAAGCGGCTAGGATAGGATTTAAATTACTAAAAAAATTAACCATGTACATCTCTCCTTGGTAATATTATATCATTAAAGAATTAAATATAAGTTTTCATAAAATATTTTTTTATAAATCCCTCATAAATTTGTTTTTTATAGGCTTTTAATATATATAAAACTCTATAAGTATTATATGGACACAATTTGCTTGTTTTAGTAAAATGACTATGATATTTCCCTACTGGTCTTTTATCCGCTTTTATTCTTCCATATGCATCTAATCGATTAATTAATAATTCTATACTTTCTTGCATCCTAATATCGTATCTTACTTTTAATTTCGCCATTACAACCAAAGCTCTTAAAATATCATATTTCCAACCATATGGGAACGGAAAATTAAGTATTTCTTTATTGATAACTTCATTTTTTGAAACCGAACGAAATAATCGTTTGGAAAGTATATATTCAAAACCTCGAGGAATTACCTTATCAATTTTAGGTTTTTGATAAGTATAACCATTTCTTAAATATGATTCCAAAGCTTCTATAACAGAAAGTGTAGTATGTAATGATGATTGTTTCGGTTTTATTCTTCTCTCCCAAGCGCAATTCCAACCTCCATCACTCATTTGATGATTTAAAATATAATCAACCATTTCCGTTATACGAAAATCATTAATTTTTGCTTCACATGATATTCTTAACATCATAGCAACTACACACATATCTTGATGTCTATAAGGCTTGACTTTTCCTTTATTAACCCACATTGTATTGAGTAGTATTTCAATTGCCATGATAAATCGATCTTTACTAATGTTTGCTCCTATTTGGCAAAAACTAAGTAGTGTATAATGAGTTGAAGTATATTTAGGGGAATAAACTCCTTCTCCCCACATATAAGTTTTTAAATCTTGTTTGTCAACTAGACTTAAACCGAATCCTTCACTTGTAATCTTATTTCTTAAGTTTTCTAAATTTTCTTCATTGATATCAAGTAAGTCCCTTTGTACTAAATAATTAAGAAACACATCTTTCTCTGATATCCATCTTAACACATCCATAATAAACTCCTTGTCATATATTATACTATTTAATGAAAATTAATTAAATTTAAATTAAAAAAACGCCAAAATTTTAGCGTTTTATTTTTTAACTGGCGGAGTAAGAGAGATTCGAACTCTCGCGCCGGTTTCCCGACCTACACCCTTAGCAGGGGCGCCTCTTCGGCCTCTTGAGTATTACTCCATTTTAACAGTCAGCCATATAATATTACTAAATTTTAGGCTGACTGTCAAGAATTTTTTAACTTATGTAAGTTTCGGGTTGCTCTACTTCATCCTCAATATGTTTTGGCAATTCTTTTTCAATTTTAGTATCTTTAAATTTCTCTTTTTCTTTAGGTTGATTTATGGATTTAGAGTATTCACGATACTTACGATATCCACCATATCCATCAAAGCCAAGATAAGCAGCTCCACCTATTGAAATAATAAAGAAAATCCATCCAAAAACTTGAGCGCTAAAGTTATCCCAAACAACAAATATAGCTCCTAGTGATATAGCAACAATGTGAAAGATAAACTTTGGTACTTCAGTTTTTTCTTCAAAGAAAGAAGTTGAAACAAAGAAAACCAAACCTCTAACATATAGGAAGAAAGCTAAAAACCATCGGTATAAACCATTCCAAGGAGCCAAAAGTGCACCTTCTACATTTGGATCTCTCTGTGCAAATCCAGCATAAATCATAATTACACCTAGAACTAAAGCAATAAGAATTTCTATCAAGTTAATTGTTCGTAATGCTTCTTTATTCAAAGATTTCAGTAAAGGATATACTCTAAACAATGAAAATACTACTATTGAGATACCAGTGATGATATATACCACAGCTTGATCGACCACCATGTAAATTCCTGCAGCAATCAAGACAGCAGCTAATACCCATTTTAATGCCCAACCATAACCATATTTCATTTTTGCCATTTTAAACCTCCTTTAAAATACTTTATATAAATATTATATTACTTATATTTAAATTTTCAATAACCCTAAGTTAATTAACAAAACTAGGCTTATCTTTAGGATTTATCATTGTTAATTGTAATCTTTTACGCTCTAAATCCACTCCAATTACCCAAACTTTAACAATGTCACCTACGCTTACAACATCAAGTGGGTGTTTGACATAAGCTTTACTTAGTTTAGATATATGAACTAATCCGGCTTCTTTAATTCCAACATCAATAAAAGCACCAAAATCAACAACGTTTCGAACAGTTCCTTGTAATTCCATGTCTAATTTCAAATCCTCTAAATTCAACAACTCACTCTTCAATAATGGTTGTGGAAAATCATCACGAATATCCCTTGTAGGGGAGACAAAAGCTTCTAGAATATCTTCTATTAATATTGGACTTTGATTAAAATGAATTGCAAGTTTATTCTTATCAACATTATTTATAATTAGTCTACATTTATCACTTCCAATTTCTTCGGCATTTAAATTTAAATACTGAAGAATCTGATACGCTAAATCATAACTTTCTGGATGTATAGGTGTTTTATCTAATGGATTGATTGAATTAAATATTCTTAAGAATCCAATAGCTTGTTCAAAAGTCTTTGCACCTAAATTCGGTACATCCATTAATTCTTTTCTGCTTTTAAAGGGGCCATATGTTTCTCGTTTATCAACAATGTTTTTTGCTACTTTAACCGAAAGTCCAGATACATACTGTAATAGTGACGGCGATGCTGTATTTACATTAACACCGATTTGATTCACTGCCGTTGTAACAACAAAATCCAATGAATCTGATAGTTTGGATTGTGTAACGTCATGTTGATATTGCCCAACCCCAATTGATTTAGGATCTATTTTCACAAGTTCGCTTAAAGGATCTTGCATTCTTCTAGCAATTGAAACAGCTGATCTTTCTTCAACTTGAAATTCAGGGAACTCTTTTCTAGCCAAATCTGAAGCTGAGTATACTGAAGCTCCGGCTTCGTTAACAATAACATATTTAACGTCGCGTTCCATCTCTTTAAGAATTGCAACAATGAAACTTTCCGTTTCTCTAGAAGCTGTTCCATTTCCTATAGCAATAATATCTATTTTATATTTTTCAATAAATTTCTTTGTAATTTTCTTAGCTTCTTCAACTTGCTTAGGTTTAACGTTTTGGCCAATATAAGCTTCATGTGGATATATTACACCTTTGTCAATAAACTTTCCATATTTGTCAACTACCGCTAATTTACATCCTGTTCTAAAAGCTGGATCAACACCTAAAACCATTTGCCCTTTTAAAGGTGGTTGCAATAACAATGATCTTAAGTTTTCTGAAAAAATATGGATAGCTTGATTCTCAGCACGATCCGTAAAGTCACTTCTAACTTCACGAGAAATTGAACCACTTATTAAACGCTTATAAGCATCTATATATGATTCTTCAACCAAAACATTTACATTAGATTTATGATCTTGTATAACTTTTTTATTCAGATAATTATAAATATCATTGGTATCAACATCAATTTTAGCTGTGATTATTTTCTCTTTTTCAGCACGATTAATTGCTAGTATTCGATAAAGTTTAATTGTCGATAAAGCCTCTTCATAATCATAATAGTTTTTATATGTTTGATATTTGTCTTCTGTATCTTTTTTTATTTTAGTTACTATTCTTCCATTTTTGTAAGTATAATCTCTAATCCATTTACGATAATCAGCATTGTCTGATACAATTTCAGCAATGATATATTTAGCTCCTTGCAAAGCATCATCAATTGTTTTTACTTCATCAGTCAAATAAGGTACTGCCAATTGTTCTACATCATCAATATCAGTTATTTGTTTTGCGAAATAATACATTAGTTCAGGGTCACGATTAATTTCTGCCATTTTATAACATTCAGTTGATGAACTATGAGATGTACAATATGGAGTTAAATATATAGAGTTATTCATTTCATTGAAATCTTTTTCTGTGTGATATTTATCATAATAAAATAAAAATTCACTAAAATTATTAATAGATGGCCTATTTTTACCAGTAATTATACTATAATTATAGTTTTTCTCATGTTCCCATATGTCGTGATTATCTATCAACATTTCTAAAACTTCAGGATTATCTAATAATATCTTATATTTTATGTTTTTATTATATAATGATATTAAAGTTT